>MGON01000066.1:40361-51129 GCA_001795345.1 Chloroflexi bacterium RIFCSPLOWO2_02_FULL_71_16
GGACGCCTTCACCCAGGCGCGCAAGGCGCTGGAGCTCGTCGGCCCGAAGATCTAGCGCGGCGGTTTCGTTAGCGCCCCTCGCGTCGATAGACTTGCGTGGGTGACGGGGCGGGACGTGAAGTTCGGTCGGGAAGGACTTGCCTTCGACGACGTCCTCCTGATCCCCGCCCGCAGCGACGTCCTCCCGACGCAGGTCTCGACGAAGACTGTCCTGACGCGCTCCATCGAGCTGGACATCCCGCTCCTGTCGGCCGCGATGGACACCGTGACCGAGGCGCCCATGGCGATCGCCCTCGGGAAGCTGGGCGGCCTCGGCGTCATCCACCGGAACCTCTCCGTCGAGGCGCAGGTCGCCGAGGTGCAGAAGGTCAAGGCCGCGGGGGTGCGGGTCGGCGCGGCGGTCGGCGTCTCCGGCGACGCGGACGAGCGCGTCGCCGCGCTGGTGGCCGCGGGCTGCGACCTCATCGTGGTCGACACGGCGCACGGGCACTCCGCGGGGGTCATCCGCATGGTCGAGAAGGTCAAGGCACGCCACCGCGTGGAGGTCATGGCCGGCAACGTGGCCACGGCCGAGGGCGCCGAGGAGCTCATCAGCTCGGGCGCCGACGCGGTGAAGGTCGGCATGGGGCCGGGTGCCATCTGCACGACGCGGGTCGTAGCCGGCGCGGGCATGCCGCAGATCACCGCGGTCTTCGACTGCGCGGACGTGGCCGCCAAGCACGGCATCCCCATCTGCGCGGACGGCGGGATCCAGCACTCCGGCGACATCCCGAAGGCGATCGGCGCAGGCGCGCACACGGTCATGATCGGCGGGCTCCTCGCCGGCGTCGATGAGTCGCCCGGCGAGCTCGTCGTCACGCCCGAGGGCCGCATGAAGTCGTACCGCGGCATGGGGTCCATGGGGGCGATGGCGGCGCGTGGCCAGACCGGGCCGAGCCGCGATCGCTACGGCCAGCAGGACGTCGGCGAGTTCAGCAAGCTCGTGCCCGAAGGCGTCGAGGGGCTCGTGCCGTCGCAGGGGCCGCTGGCACCGCTCGTCCACCAGCTCGTCGGCGGGCTGCGCGCCGGCATGGGCTACGTCGGCGCCGCGACCATCGAGGACCTGCGCACCAGGGCGCGCTTCGTCCGCATCTCGGGCGCGGGCATCCGCGAGTCGCACCCGCACAGCGTCCGTATCACGACGGAGCCGCCAAATTACAGGCTAGCGAGGCCGAGCAGATGAGCCGCAGCTCATCTGTGAGGACGAGCGACGGCTGTATGACGAAGTCATATCGGATCCGCGCCTGACCCCCATGGCGGGTCCGAGGTCGAGGGGAGGCCCGATCGCGCGAGGGAGCGACGAGCCGACGACGACGCCAGAGGAAGTCCAGCTCACGAAGGCGAGGAGCGACCGAGGCACAGCGACGGGCCGACCCGAGGACACGTCGGACCCGCCTGGGGGTCGCGCCAAGCGCCCGACGATCGCGATCGTCGACTACGGCTCTCAGTACACGCAGCTGATCGCGCGGCGCGTGCGCGAGTCGCGCGTCTACTGCGAGATCTTCCCGCACGACGTCACGCCCGCCGAGCTGGCGTCCAAAGGCGTCGTGGGCGTGATCCTCTCCGGCGGGCCCTCGAGCGTCTACGAGGCGAACGCGCCCCGGATCGACCCCGAGGTGGTGGACGGGCGCTTCCCCGTGCTCGGCATCTGTTACGGCATGCAGCTCATGGCCCACGTGCTGGGCGGCGAGGTCGGGCCCGAGGGCACGCGCGAGTACGGCCCCGCCACGGTCGAGATCGGCGAGCACGGCGGCATCTTCGAAGGGCTCGCGCCCAGCGAGCGCGCGTGGGCCAGCCACGGCGACTCGGTGCTCCGTCTCCCCGCCGGCTTCCACGCGATCGCGCGCACCGAGCGCCTCCCGGTGGCGGCGATGAGCGACGGCCGGACGAGGTTCGGCGTGCAGTTCCACCCGGAGGTCGTGCACACGCCGCGCGGCGCGGAGGTCCTGCGGAACTTCCTCTACCGCGTGTGCGGCGCGACGGGCGACTGGACGCCCGCGGCCTTCGTGGAGGAGGCGGTGGGGCAGCTCCGCCGCGAGATCGGCGACCGCCACGCCATCTGCGCGCTCTCGGGCGGCGTGGACTCCGCGGTCGCCGCGGCGCTGGTCGCGCGGGCGATCGGCGACCGGCTGACGTGCGTGTTCATCGACACCGGCCTGCTGCGCGAGCAGGAGCCCGAGCAGGTCGTCGCGACGTTCGGGCCGCGGCTGCGCCTCGTCGCCGTCGACGCCGTCGATCGGTTCCTCCTGCGGCTCGCAGGGGTGAGCGAGCCCGAGACCAAGCGCGCGATCATCGGCGAGGAGTTCGTGCGCTGCTTCGAGGAGGAGGCCGCGGCGCGGCTTCCGGCCGAGACCGTCGCCGGGCAGAAGCCGGTCCTGGTGCAGGGAACGATCTACCCCGACGTCATCGAGTCGCGCTCCCGGGAGTCGAAGACCTCGGCGCGCATCAAGACGCACCACAACGTGGGCGGGCTACCCGAGGTGATGTCGCTCGAGATCGTCGAGCCGCTCCGGCGCCTCTTCAAGGACGAGGTCCGCCGCGTGGGCGCCGAGCTCGGCATCGCCGAGGACATCCTCTGGCGTCACCCCTTCCCGGGGCCCGGCCTGGCCGTGCGAGTGGTCGGGGACGTCGACCGCGAGAAGCTCGAGATCCTCAGGCGATCGGACGCCATCTTCATCGAGGAGCTGCGGGCCGCCGACCTCTACACGAAGGTGGCGCAGGCGTTCGCGGTCCTGACGCCGGTCCGCAGCGTCGGCGTCCAGGGCGACTTCCGCACGT
Organism: Chloroflexi bacterium RIFCSPLOWO2_02_FULL_71_16; assembly: GCA_001795345.1. GTDB lineage: Bacteria > Chloroflexota > Limnocylindria > P2-11E > P2-11E > GWC2-70-10. Next base: position 43,179 of record MGON01000066.1, read on the forward strand.
ACGGCTATCTCGTCGCCCTGCGCGCCGTGACGACGGAGGACTTCATGACCGCCGACTGGGCACGCCTGCCGTACGACCTGCTCGAGCGCGTCTCGGCCCGCATCGTCAACGAGGTGCCGAGCGTGAACCGCGTCGTGTACGACGTCTCGTCGAAGCCGCCCGCGACGATCGAATGGGAATAGGCCGTCTCCGGATCCTGCCGGAGGACAAGGTCTACGACACCATCCGGAAGCAGCGCCAGCAGCGCAGCCCGGGACGGTCGCCGGGCGCGCCAGGGATCAACGCGCTGGTCCTCGGCGGCGGCGGCCGCGAGTACGCGATCGCCTGGCGGCTCGCGCGCTGCGACAGCGTGGCCACGATCGACGTGATGCCGGGGAACGCTGGCATGGCCATCTTCACGCGCCTCATCGACATCCCGCCCACGGACACGCAGGCCGTGCAGCAGCACATCGCCGCGTCGCACATCGACCTCGCGATCGTCGGGCCGGACGAGCTCATCGAGGCGGGCCTCGGCGACACCCTGCGCCGGGCCAGCATCGCGGTCGTCGGCCCGTCCAGGGCCGCGGGGCGCATCGAGTGGAGCAAGTCGTTCGCGAAGGAGCTCATGGACGAGGCCGGCGTGCCGACCGCGCCGTGGCGCGCCTTCCCGGACGGCGCGTCCGCGGCGGTGGCGCTGGCGGACGGCCCGGTGGTCGTGAAGGCCGACGGACTCGCCGCGGGGAAGGGCGTCGTCGTCGCGCGTGACCGGGAGGCGGCACGCGTCGCCCTCGCGACCGGGTCGATCGGATCCGGCCCCGTCGTGCTCGAGGACGTCCTCGAGGGCGAGGAGGCCTCTCTCCAGACGCTCGTGGACGGCGAGACCGTGGTCGCGCTCCCGCCGGCGCGCGACCACAAGCGCGTCGGCGAGGGCGACACCGGGCCCAACACCGGCGGGATGGGCGCCTACTCGCCGACGGAGCTCCTCCCGGACGAGCAGGCGCAGGATCTCGCGAACGAGCTCGTCGCCCCCGTAGCTCAGGCGCTGGTGCGCCGCGGGATCCCGTACCGCGGCGTGATCTACGCCGGGCTCATCCGCACGCGGGACGGGTGGAAGGTGCTCGAGTACAACGCGCGCTTCGGCGATCCGGAGGCGCAGGTGACCCTGCCGCGCCTGGGAGGCGACTTCGCCCGGCTGATGGTCGCGCTCGGCGAGGGCCGTCTCGCGGAGCACGCCCGCGACCACCCACTGCGCTTCGGGCAGCGCGCGTACGTGAGCGTGGCCCTCTGCTCCGAGGGCTACCCGGGCAAGACCGAGGGGGGCCAGCCGATCGACGGGCTCGAGGACCTGCCCGACGGCGTATGGGCGTTCCACGCCGCGACGCGTCGCGCCGGAGCGCGGTTCCTCACCGCCGGCGGGCGCGTGATCCACGTCGTGGCGGGCGGCGACAGCGTCGCCGAAGCGCGGCGCCTGGCCAACCTGGGAGCCGAGCGGATCAGGTGGAAGGGCCGCTTCTATCGTTCGGACATCGCCGCACAGGAGGTGGCCGTCGCGTGACGGTGCGCGTCGCGATCGTCATGGGATCCGCGTCGGACCGCCCCACGATGGAGGCCGCGGTCACGACCCTCCGCGAGCTCGGCGTCGAGGCGGAGGTGAAGGTGCTCTCCGCGCACCGCACGCCGGACGCGCTCCGCGAGTGGGTGCGCGGGCTCGAGCCGGGCGGCGTGCGCGTCGTCATCGCCGCCGCCGGCGGCGCGGCGCACCTCGCGGGCGCGGTCGCCGCTCACACCACACTGCCGGTCATCGGCGTACCCCTTGACACACCCAACGCGGTCGGTGGCGGGCTCGACGCGCTGCTATCTACGGTGCAGATGCCACGCGGGATCCCGGTCGCGACGGTCGCGGTGGGCGAGCCGGGCGCGGCGAATGCGGGGATCCTGGCGGCGCAGATCCTGGCGACGTCGGACGCCGACCTGGCCAAGCGCGTTCGCGCTCACCGCGAGGCCATGGCCGAGAAAATACTCAGAGGATGATCGTCTCCAAGCGCGTCGGGTCGAGAGGATGGGTCCTGTTGAAGGAGAAGGTGGTGACTTTGCACCAAATTGGTGCAACACAGCACCGAATTGGTGCAGCTCCACCACTTCCCCTGAAGAAGACCCCAAAGCGGGAAACCCAGTGACGTTCGGATCGCGATTCGATGCCGTGTCGCCGCTGGACTACCGCTTCTACGGCGGGGACGAAGCCCTCTTCAAAGTTCTCCGTCCCTACGTGTCCGCCGCCGCCGTGATCGAGTACCAGGCCCGCGTCGAAGGCGCGCTCGCCGAGGCCATGGCCGAGGAGGGGATCTGCGACCGCGCGGTCGCCGCCGCGATCTCGGGCGCGGCCCAGCGCGTCACCGCCGAGGAGGTCGCGCAGGAGGAGGCCAAGACCCGCCACGACGTGCGGGCGCTCGTGAACGTGATCCGCTCGAAGGTGCCGCAGGAGGCGCGGCGCTTCGTGCACCTGGGCGCGACGTCCTACGACATCGTCGACACCGCCAACGCGCTCCGCTACCGCGAGTGCGTCGAGCGCGTGGTGATCCCCGCCGTCGCCACGGCCGTCGCGCGGTGCATCGCCATCGCGGAGGCCGAGGCGGAGACGCCGCAGATCGGCCGCACCCACGGCCGCCACGCCGAGCCGGTCACCTTCGGGTTCGCGATGGCGTCGTACGTGTCGCGGCTCGGTGACCGCATCGGACGCCTCCAGTACTTCTCGAGGCGGCTGCCCGGGAAGCTCTCGGGTGCCGTGGGCGCGTACAACGCCATGGGTCTGCTGGTCGCGGACCCGCGGGCCCTGGAGGCGCGCTTCCTCGGATCGCTCGGGCTCGAGCGGCGGTCGACCTCCTCGCAGATCGTCGAGGCCGAGGGCTGGGCGGACCTCGCGCACGCCTGCGTGACGACGCTCGGCGTCCTGGCGAACCTGGCCGACGACATGCGCCAGCTGCAGCGGACCGAGATCGGCGAGATCGCGGAGGCCTTCGCCGCGGAGCAGGTCGGCAGCTCGACGATGCCGCACAAGCGCAACCCCGTGAGCTTCGAGAACGTCAAGAGCATCTGGAAGGCGATGGCGCCGCGCGTCCTGACCACGTACATGGACCAGATCAGCGAGCATCAGCGCGACCTCACGAACTCGGCCTCGCAGCGGTTCCTGGGGGAGATCGTCGCGGCGACCGCCTACGCCGCGCGGCGCATGGCGGGCTCGCTCGAGGGCATCCGGGTGGACCGCGAGCGGCTGCGCGCGAATCTCGCCATGACCCGCGGCGCCATCGTGGCCGAGCCGCTCTACGTGCTCCTCTCGAAGTACGGGCACCAGGATGCGCACGAGACGGTGCGCCGGCTCACTCTCGAGGCGGAGCGCAGCGGCCGCACGGTGATGCAGGTCGCGCAGGTCGACGCCGAGGTCCGGCAGCACCTCCGCCGCTTCACCGAGGACGAGCGCCGCATCCTCGAACGGCCCGAGGAGTACCGCGGCCTGGCCGCTCAGGTCGCGCGCGACGTCGCCGCGGAGTGGCGCGCCAAGCTCGCGGAGCTCCTGCCGGAATGAGCCCGGCCGCCCGAGCCGGCGCCCCGGCCGCGACGCTCACCCAGGCGAAGATCCCCGGCGCCAGGCTCTTTCGCAGGGGCAAGGTCCGCGACGTGTACGAGGCCGGTGACGGGCTGCTCGTGATGGTCGCGAGCGACCGCCTCTCCGCGTTCGACGTGGTCCTTCCGACGCCCATCCCGCAGAAGGGCCGGGTGCTGACGCGGCTCTCGAGCTTCTGGTTCGAGCGCACGAAGGCGATCGCCCCGAACCACATCGTGGAGACGGACCTCGCGAGATTCCCCGAGCCGTTCCGCTCGCACCCCGAGCTCGGCGGCCGCTCCGTGCTGGTACGCCGCTGTGAGCGGATCGACATCGAGTGCGTCGCCCGCGGCTACGTGAGCGGATCGGCCTGGGCCGAGTACCGGAAGATGGGCACGATCGCCGGCGAGCGGATGCCGCCCGGGCTCCTAGAGTCGGAGCAGCTGCGGGAGCCGATCTTCACTCCGGCGACGAAGGCGGTCACGGGCCACGACGAGAACATCTCGCGCGCCCAGCTCGCGGCGATGGTCGGGCACGAGCTCGCGAAGAAGCTCGAGGCCGTCACGATCGCCCTCTACCGCTCAGCGCACGCGTTCGCTCTCGGGCGCGGGCTGATCCTCGCCGACACGAAGTTCGAGTTTGGCTTTGGGCCGGAGCCGAACCCGGCGCCCCCGCCGTCGAAGGTCAGCGATCCGCGGTACATGGCGAGCGGCCCGCTGACGCTCATCGACGAGGTGCTCACCCCCGACTCGTCGCGCTATTGGGACGCCGCCCGCTACCGCGCCGGCGAGACTCCGCCCTCGTTCGACAAGCAGTACGTGCGGGACTTCCTGGTCGCGTCGGGGTGGAACAAGGAGCCACCCGCCCCGAAGCTGCCGCCGGAGGTGGTGGAGGGCACGAGCCAGAGGTACCTGGACTGCTACGAGCGGATCGTCGGGAGGCCGCTGGACGCGACCGACGCGCCGCCGGTCCGGACGGGTGGCCGATGAGATTCGTCGCCACCATCCACGTGCGGCCCAAGCCCGAGGTGCGCGACCCCCAGGGCGAAGCCGTGCTGGGCGCGCTCCGATCGATCGGACTCGACGTCGCGAATGTGCGGACCGGCAAGGAGATCGTCGTGACCCTGGAAGCGCCGAGCGAGGCCGCGGCGCGCGAGGCTGCGGACCGCATGGGCCAAGAGCTGCTCGCGAATCCCGTGATCGACGACTTCTCGGTGGAGCTGCGGGCGAGCTGACACGAATATGCTCGCCGCATGAGCAGGATCACGGTTCGCATCGACCCGGAGTTGATCGCTCGCGTCATGCTCAAGTACGGCTTTCGGACGAAGCGCGAAGCGATCGACTTCGCACTGCGCCAGGCGGCCGGCTACGACGCCAGTGAGATCCTCGCGCTTAGGGGGACCGGCTGGGAAGGCGACCTGCGGAAGATGCGGAGGACCAGAAACCTGGAGATCTGATGCGCGAGCGTCACCGATCTCCCCTCGTAATTCGCGCGGCGATCGCCTAGCATCGAAGGCATGACGAAGATCGCGGTCCTCCGCTTCCCTGGAACGTGGAGCGAGCGCGACTTCGAGCACGCGCTCGGGCTGGTAGGCGCGGAGACGCGGATCCTGTGGCACGAGGACGTCCGGCTCGAGGGCTTCGACGCCGCGGTCGTCCCCGGCGGCTTCGCCTACGGCGACTACGTCCGCGCCGGCGCGATCGCGCGCCTCTCGCCGGCGATCCGCGAGCTGCGCCGCTTCGCCGAGGCGGGCGGCCCCGTGCTCGGCAGCTGCAACGGCTTCCAGATCCTGTGCGAGGCGGGACTGCTGCCGGGCGCGCTGACGCGCAACACCGGTCTCGAGTTCCGCTGCGACTGGGTCGGCATGAGGATCGAGACCGACGCGACCCCGTTCACGCGCGGCCTGAGGGGGGACCTGGTGCGCATGCCCATCGCGCACGGCGAGGGCTGCTGGGTGGCCGACGCGGCGACCGTCGCCAGGGTCGAGGAGCGTGGCCTCGTGGTCTTCCGCTACGTCGACGAGCACGGCCGCGCCACGCCGGAGGCCAACCCGAACGGATCGGTGAACAACATCGCGGGCCTGCGGAACGAGATGGGCAACGTGGTCGGCCTCATGCCGCATCCCGAGCGCTGCGCCGAGCCGCTCATGGGCGGCACAGACGGACTCAAGGTGCTTCGCAGCCTCGTCGCGTCAGTCGGCAAGGAAGTTGCCGAGGAGGCACCTGTGACATCGGGAACGAAAGCGGCCGATCAGCAAGGTGCGGCCTACTTAAAAGGCGCGGCCTACTTGAAAGGCTGCGGCTGATCAAGTGGATCTATTCGAACGGCAGGCGCAGATGGCGACGCTCTTCCAGACCAATCCGGTCGACGCCGCCTACGCGCACGCGCTCGCCCAGGGCAAGCGCGTGGTCGGCAAGAGCTCGGAGGTCGTGGACATCGCCCTGCTGCTCCTCGACCAGGTCCGCGCCAACGAGTTCTTCGACTACCAGGTGTACTTCGTGAGCGAGCTCTCGAAGGCGCTCGAGACGAGCGACGTCGACGTGCTCATCCTCAACCGCGCCTCGCTCCTCCAGCGCGCCAAGGTGGTCCGCAGCTGGGGGCTCCTCTACCAGCGGGACCAGAAGCGCCGGGTCGTGTTCGAGGCCCGCGCGGTCATGGACTACCTCGAGTTCCAGAAGTACGACGACCTGCAGTCGAAGGCGCTGGCCGAGCGGACGCGCGGCGAGCGCTTCGCCATCGACGAGACGTACGTGCGGGCGCGGCTCGCGCGGCTGCGCGAGTACGTGCGCCTGCTGATGGACCTGCGGCCCATCGAGCCGACGAAGTTCAAGGCCGACCCGAAGCTGTACGGCCTCGCCCAGTGGTACCTGCAGCAGGCGGTCGAGCTCCTGTTCGGCACCGGCGCCTACCTAGTGATGGCCCTCGCTCTGCCGAAGCCGGAGGCGTACCACGACATCCTCGACGCCATCGCCGGCCGCGGGATCATCGACAAGCCGCTCGCGTACAAGCTCGAGCAGCTGGCGAACCTCCGGAACCTGCTCGCCTACGACCGGGAGCAGACAGACATCGACGAGGTGCACGGCCACATCCAGACGCGCCTCGGCGAGCTGGCCGCCTTCGCGGACCAGGTCGAGGCCTTCCTAGGGGGCGACGCGCAGGTCTAGCCGGGGGCTCCGCGCGTCGGTAGGCTAGAGGTGATGGCGCGGCGCGGAGAGTTCCTCCGGTCATGAGCCCGTCCCCGGTGCTCACGGGGACGAAAGCGGCGCAGCCTAGCCCGCAGCAGGACATCGCTCGCGAGGTCGGCCTGACCCCGAACGAAGCGGGGCACGTTCGCGCGCTCGTCGCCCGTGAACCCAACCACCTCGAGTGGGGGATGTTCGGTGCGATGTGGAGCGAGCACTGCGCCTACAAGCACTCGAAGCCGCTCCTCCGGACGCTCCCGTCGACGGGCGCGCGCGTGGCCATCGGCCCCGGCGAGAACGCCGGCGCGGTCGACCTCGGCGACGGCCTCCTCTGCGTCTTCAAGGTCGAGAGCCACAACCACCCGAGCGCGGTCGAGCCCTACCAGGGCGCCGCGACCGGCGTCGGCGGGATCCTCCGGGACGTCTTCGCCATGGGCGCGCGGCCCGTCGCGGTCCTCAACGCGCTCTTCTTCGGCCCGCCCGAGCACCAGCGGACGCGCCGCCTCGTGTCCGGCGTCGTCGGCGGCATCTCCTTCTACGGGAACTGCGTCGGCATCCCCGACGTGGGCGGCCACGTCTCTTTCGAGCCGTGCTACGCCGACAACCCGCTGGTGAACGCGATGTGTGTCGGGATCGTCCACCGCGACGACCTACGGCGCGCCGACACCGCTCGTCCCGGCAGCGCCGTCTACCTCGTGGGCAGCGACACCGGGCGCGACGGCATCGCCGGTGCGTCGCTCCTCGCCTCCTTCGAGCTGGGCGCGGCCGACGACAGCAAGCGCCCCTCGGTGCAGGTGGGGAACCCGTTCCTCGAGAAGCTGCTCATGGAGGCCACCATCGAGCTCGTGCGCAGCGACGCGGTCGAGGCGATCCAGGACCTGGGTGCGGCCGGCCTGACCTGCGCGACCAGCGAGGTGGCGGCTCGCAGCGGCGTCGGCATGCGCATCGACGTGGACCTCGTGCCGCGGCGGGCGACCGGGATGATCCCGTACGAGGTGATGCTCTCGGAGTCGCAGGAGCGGATGCTCGTCGTCGCCCGGCCCGGGCGGGAGCGCGACGTCGAGGACACCTTCCGCCGCTGGGAGCTCCACGGCACGCTAATCGGCGAGGTCATCCCCGAGCCGGTGCTCGAGATCCGCTCGGGCGGGGAGGTCGTCGCGACGCTGCCGCCGAAGGCGCTCGCCGACGATGC
>MGON01000066.1:51158-71225 GCA_001795345.1 Chloroflexi bacterium RIFCSPLOWO2_02_FULL_71_16
ATGCACCCACCTACGACGTCAGGAGCTGGGCTCGACCGCCGGGTCGGGCCGCGCGAGGGATCAGTCGCGAGGAGCCCCTCAGCGGCGAGCGATCGGACGCTACGCAACTCCGTGCGCAGCGAGCCGCTGCCCGGGGCGACGAGCGGCTGGCCGGAGAAGCGGCCCGACCTACGCAGAAGATCGGCTTGGAGCTTCTGGATGTGCTTTCATCGCCCCAGGTCGCGTCGCGGCGCGTCCTGTATCGCACCTACGACCAGATGGTCGGCACCGACACCGTCGTCGGCCCCGGCGGGGACGCAGCGGTCATCCGCATCAAGGGACGGCCCGACGGCATCGCCGTGGCCATCGACGCGCAGCCCCGCCTCGCCGCGCTCGATCCTTTCGAGGGCGCCGCGAGCGCCGTCGCCGAGGCGGTGCGCAACCTCGTCTGCCTGGGCGCCGAGCCGCTCGCCATCACCGACTGCCTCAACCTCGGCAACCCCGAGCGCCCCGAGGGCGCGTGGCAGCTCGAGCGCACCGTCGCCGGGATCGCCGCCGCGTGCGAGGCGCTCAGAACGCCGGTCGTCTCGGGGAACGTCTCGCTCTACAACGCGACGCGCGGAGCCGACATCTGGCCGACCGCCGTCATCGGCGCCGTCGGACAGCTCGCCGACGTCTCGCGGCACATCCCGGTGACCAGCGGCCGCAAGGGCGACGCGGTCGTCCTCGCCGGCAGCGCCCGGGTCTCGCTCGCCGGCTCCGTGTACGCCGCGCGCGCCGGCACCGGGATCGGCGAGGTCGTGCCGGTCGACCTGGCGCTCGAGGCTCGCCTCCACCGCTTCGTCCTCGCCGCGCACGCGCGCGGCCTCGTCCGCGCCGCGCACGACCGCTCCGACGGAGGCCTCGGCGTCGCGCTCGCGGAGCTCGCGCTCCGCGACGGCATCGGGATGAAGGTCACGCTCCCCGCGGTGCGCGGGATCGACAGGCGCGTGGCGCTCTTCGGCGAGGGCCCCTCCGGGATCGTGCTGGTCGTCGCTCCCGACGACCTGCACGCGGTCCGCACGCTCGCGGCGCAGAACGACGTCCCGATATGGCTCCTCGGCACCATGGGCGGCGACCTCCTCGAGATCGCGCCGGTGCTCGGGACGCCGATCGCCTCGCTTCGGGACGCGCACGAGGGTGGCCTGGCCGCGGCCCTAGGACGGAGTCGCTGATGCCGAGAACACTTAAGACCGATCCTTTTGCTGCGTGGCTCGAGAGGCCGAGACGAACCGATCCCGCGCGAGACCCGTCCGAACCCGCGAATAGGCGGGTGAGGCTGCGGGAGCAAGCTGGCGTTGAGAGCCCGTTCCATCGCGGGTCGAGCGGGGGATCGGTGAGATCGAGGCCTCGAGCGCGCATGCGAGCCGGGTCGCGGAGATCGAGGCCTCGAGCGCGGCGGAGCATCGGCTGATGTGCGGCATCAGCGGCATCTGGTCCCCCGCCGCGACCGACCCCACCGAGGCGGCGCGCCTGACCTTCTTCGCGCTCTACGCGCTCCAGCACCGCGGGCAGGAGTCCGCGGGCATGGCCGCCACCGACGGGCGCGACCTGCGCGTCGTGCGGCGCATGGGCCTGGTCGGCCAGGTGTTCGCCGAGCCCGACCTCGGCGCCCTGACCGGCCGCGCGGCGATCGGCCACACGCGCTACTCGACCACCGGCAGCTCGCGCATCGAGAACGCGCAGCCGATGGTCGTGCGCGACGAGGCGCTCGGCGAGCTCGCCATCGGGCACAACGGGAACGTCATCGACGCGCGCGAGCACCGCCAGCAGCTGGAGGCCGACGGCGTGCGCTTCGACACCTCGAGCGACACGGAGGTCATGGCCAAGGCGATCGCCTCGGCGCCGGGCAGGTCGTGGGACGAGCGGATCGAGCACGGGCTCGGCTCGCTTACCGGAGCGTGGTCGCTCGTCATGCTGACGCCGACCGCCCTCTACGCGGTGCGCGACCCCTTCGGGGTGCGGCCGCTCTGCCTCGGCCGCAAGGGCGACGCGTGGCTCGTTGCCAGCGAGACGTCCGCGCTCGACACGATCGGCGCGACCTACGTGCGCGAGGTCGAGCCCGGCGAGCTGCTCCGCATCGACGACCGCGGACCGGTCACCGTCGCTCGCACGAGCGCCGACCGTCACGCGCTCTGCGTGTTCGAGCACGTGTACCTGGCGTCGGCGTCGAGCGAGCTGGCGGGCCGGAGCGTGTACGCCACGCGCGAGCGGATGGGCGAGATCCTCGCGACCGAGCACGCCGCCGCGGCCGACGTCGTGATCCCGGTGCCGGACAGCGCCATCCCCGCCGCGGTCGGCTACGCGCGCGCGACCGGGATCCCGTTCCGCGAGGGGCTCATCAAGAACCGCTACATCGGGCGGACGTTCATCCAGCCCTCGCAGGAGCTGCGCCGGCACAACGTGGCCCTCAAGTACAACGCCCTCCGCGGCGTGCTCAGCGGCAAGCGGGTCGTGGTGGTGGACGACTCGATCGTGCGCGGCTCGACGAGCGGGCCGATCGTCGACCTGCTCCGGCGCAACGGCGCGCGCGAGGTGCACATGCGCATCTGCTCGCCGCCCATCCGCTGGTCGTGCCACTTCGGCGTAGACATGGCCCGCAAGGACGAGCTCATCGCGGCGCACCTCCAGGTCGAGGACATCCGGCGCCACATTGGCGCGGACTCGCTCGGGTACCTGTCGCTGGAGGGGATGATCGGCGCGACCGGCGCCACGACCGAGCAGCTCTGCAGCGCCTGCTTCACGGGCGACTACCCGATGACCGTCCAGCTGGAGCTCGACAAGGGCGTGCTCGAGAGGGCATGAGCCTTCACCACCTACTACATCCCGGCGAAGCCGGGTGGAGCAGGACGGTCATGCGTGACCGGAGGAACGCATGACCACCTACAAGGACGCGGGCGTGGACGTCCACCTGAAGGAGACGCTCCTCCGCCGGATCCGCGACCACGTCGCGTCGACCCACCGGCCCGAGGTCATCGGCGGCATCGGCGCGTTCGGCGGGATGTTCCGCTTCGGCGGCATGCGCGACGGCGTCCTCGTCGCGAGCGCCGACGGGGTGGGCACGAAGGTCAAGATCGCCGAGCTGCTCGACTCGCACGAGACGGTCGGAGCCGATCTCGTCGATCACTGCATCAACGACATCGCCGTCATGGGCGCCGAACCGCTCTTCTTCCTCGACTACTTCAGCGCCGGCAAGCTCGACCCGGGCCGGTTCGAACGCGTCGTGCGAGGCGTGGCGGACGCCTGCCGGGAGGCGGGCATCGCGCTCCTCGGCGGCGAGACGGCCGAGGCGCCGGGTCTCTACAGCGGGACCGACTACGACCTCGCGGGCTTCATCGTCGGCGCGGTCGAGCGGGACCAGATCCTCGATCCAGGCGGCGCGCGGGAGGGCGATGCGCTCATCGGCCTCCCCTCGACCGGCCTCCACACGAACGGCTACTCCCTGGCGCGCGCGATCGTCTCGCGCGCGGCGGACGCGGACCGCACCGAGCCGATCGACGTGCTGCGCCTTCCGCGCCACGAGCTGCGGGGCGGGACGCTCGGCCAGGCGCTGCTCGAGGTGCACCGCTCGTATCTCGCCGAGATACGCGCCCTGCGCAAGGCGGCCACCGTCCGGTCCATCGCGCACATCACCGGCGGCGGGTGGGAGGGGAACCTCCCGCGCGCGCTGCCCGACGGCCTTGGCGCGGTCGTCGACCGCGACTCGTGGATCGTGCCCCCGGTCTTCCGTCTGCTCGCGGCGCTGGGCGACGTCCCCGAGGACGCGCAGTGGGAGACCTGGAACATGGGCATCGGCCTCGTCGCCGTGGTAGCGCCCGAGGACGAGCGCGCTGCCCTGCGCGCGCTCCCGGACGCGGTCGCGATCGGCCGCGTCGAGCGCGCCTCCCGCGTGCCTCGGGTGCGCTGGGCGTGACGCTGCCGATCGGCGTGCTTGTGTCGGGCAGGGGCACCAACCTCCAAGCCGTACTCGATGCCATCGCCGGAGGTCGGCTGGACGCCCGTGTCGTGCTCGTCGCATCCGATCGTCCGGGCATCCTCGCCCTCGAGCGCGCGGCGCGCGCAGGCCTGCCCACCGCGGTCTTCGACGAGCAGGCCCTGGGGTCGCGCGCGGGCGCGCACTCCGCGATGGCCAACGCGCTCCGCGAGAGCGGCGCGCGGCTGGTGGTCCTCGCCGGGTTCGCGCGGATCCTGGCGGACGTGTTCTTCGAGAAGCTGCCCGGCGTCCCGGTCATCAACATCCACCCCGCGCTGCTCCCGCGCTTCGGCGGCCGCGGGATGCTCGGCGCGAAGGTGCACGAGGCGGTGCTCGCCTCGGGCGAGGCGGAGTCGGGGGTCACGGTGCATCGCGCGGAGCCCGGCAAGGTCGATGAGGGCGAGATCGTGGTCCAGCGGCGCGTTCCCGTGCTGCCGGGTGATACCCCGGAGACACTCGCGGCGCGCGTACTCGCCGTCGAGCACGAGGCGCTCATCGAGGCGATCGGGCGGTTCACGGAGACGCCCGCTCACTAGGCGGCCGAGCATGGCAAGCCGTTTGCTACTGTCCGGCTCGGTGCGCGTTCTCATCACTGGTATCACCGGCTTCGCCGGCAGCCACCTCGCCGAGCACATCCTGGCCGAGCACCCGGACGTCGCCCTCTACGGCACGTACCGCTGGCGCTCGCGCATGGAGAACCTCGAGGAGCTCGCGCGGCGCAGGGTCCTCGACGTCGTCGAGGGCCGCTTCCCCACGGGCGCCGAGATGCGTGAGGCCGGGAAGGCCGGCCGGGTCACGCTGCTCCACTGCGAGCTGACCGACGCCGGCGCGGTCGAGAAGCTGATCAGCGCGGTCCAGCCCGACCGCATCTTCCACCTGGCGGCCCAGTCGTTCGTCCAGTCGTCGTTCGACGAGCCCGCCGCGACGATCGACATCAACGTCCGCTCGCAGCTGAACCTCCTCGAGGCGGTCCGGCGGCACGACATGGCCACGCGCGTCCACATCGCCGGGTCCAGCGAGGAGTACGGGCTGGTCCTTCCGGACGAGGTCCCGATGAAGGAGACGAACCCGCTCCGGCCGCTCAGCCCCTACGCCGTGAGCAAGGTCACGCAGGACAAGCTGGCCTGGCAGTACTTCAAGTCATACGGCATGCACGTCGTGGTCACGCGCGGCTTCAACCACACCGGACCCAGGCGGGGCGCCTTCTTCTCGACCAGCACCTTCGCCCGGCAGATCGCCGAGATCGAGTCGGGGCTGCACGAGCCGGTGATCATGGTCGGCGACCTCACCACGAAGCGCGACTGGACCGACGTCCGCGACATGGTCCGCGCCTACTGGGTGGCGCTGGAGCGCTGCGAGCCGGGCGAGTCCTACAACGTGGGCAGCGGCCGGACCTGGTCCATCCGCGAGATGCTGGACATCCTGCTGTCGCGGTCGCAGGTCAAGATCCGCACGCAGGAGGACCCGGCACGTCTGCGGCCGAGCGACGTTCCCATCCTGTGGGCCGACATCTCGAAGTTCCGCGCCGCGACCGGCTGGGAGCCGAAGATCCCCTTCGAGCGGACGCTCGCCGATCTCTTGCAGTACTGGCGTGAGCGGGTCGTGAGCGGCAAGCTGCTGCCGCTCGGACAGATGCCCAGCGAAGTGCCCGTGGGCAGGGAATAAGGAGAGACAGTGCCGGATCTCGGAGCCATCTGGACCCAGTTCACGAGCAACGCCCTGGTGCAGTTCACGGTGCGGTTCGGTCTGGTCTACCTGTTCTTCATCTACCTGGCGATGGTCTTCTGGGTCGTGCGCGACGCGCAGCAGCGGACCGAGAACGTGATCATGCCGTACCTCGCCGGGCTCATGGTCGTCGTCCTGAACCTGCCCGGCCTCTTCCTCTACATGATCGTCCGGCCGCGCGAGACCCTCGCCGACGCCTACGAGCGGCAGCTCGCGGAGGAGAGCCTCCTGGCCGAGGCCGAGCAGCGCGTCGTGTGCCCGACCTGCCACGAGCGCGTGCAGGAGGACTACATCCTCTGTCCGACGTGCCGCACGCGGCTCAAGAGGATGTGCCCCTCGTGCGCGAAGCTCATCCGCCCCGAGTGGAGCATCTGCCCCTACTGCGCCAAGGACTTCGACGAGCGCGACTGGACCGTCCACGCGGGGGGCAAGGCTGCAGCCGCGGCCGGCTCGCGCGACGCGACGGAGAAGATCGGGACATAGCTCTTCGCGGGGGCGCTGCCCCCGCACCCCCGCCGGGGAGACCTGATCATTGCCCACTGGACCCCCGATCTTGCTGCGGCTCCGCCCCTGGACCCCCGTCATTCAGCCCCGGCCGATCTGTGCCGGGTGCCCGCGATCCGAGAGTGGCCGGCCTCCACGCGGCCCCGCGAGCGGCTCATCGCATCCGGTCCGCAAGCCCTGTCCGATGAGGACCTTCTTGCCGTCCTGATCGGCAGCGGGGTCCCCGGACGGTCCGCGGTGGCGCTCGCGCGCGACCTGCTCCTGGCGCTCGGTGGCATGCGCGGGCTCGTCCACGCTGATCACACCCGCCTGAGGCGCCTTCGCATCGGCTCCGCGCAGGCCGCGCGGATCCTCGCGGCCCGCGAGGTCGGCCAGCGGGCGATCGCCGCCTTCGCCGACGGGGAGGTCCTCAGCTCTCCCGAGGCCGCGGCGCGGGCCCTCGCCCCGCACTTCGCGCACCTGGACCGCGAGGAGGTGAAGGTGGCGCTCCTATCGCGGAAGCACCGGCTCCTGGGCGTGGCCGGCGTCTACGCGGGGAACGTGGCGGGCACCAGCGTGCGCATCGGCGAGCTCTTCACCGAGGCGCTCCGGCGCAACGCGCCGGCGATCATCGTCGGCCACAACCATCCCTCGGGCGATCCAGCGCCCTCGGCCGAGGACCTGCGCACCACGCGCGACGCCATCGCGGCCGGGCGGCTCCTCGGCATCGACGTCCTCGATCACATCGTCTTCGGCGCCGGCCGCTGGGTGAGCATCGGGCAGGGTCAGAGCAGCGCGCCACCGACCGCACATCGAGCCAGGGCAGCCGAAAAAGGTAGCGACAGGGACGCGTAAGGGGCTCCGAGCGAGCGAGCGAGGCCCCGCCACGCGGCCACCCGACCCCCCGCTGACATCCGTTCTGGGCGCAAAGCGGGCTATCCTGCGCGAGATCACAAGAAGCGCCTGCGAGGATCCGGATCGGCTCGTTTGGGCCCGATCCACAGGTCAAGCAGTGCGCGTGACCGCATCAAGGAGAAAGGGAATCCCGCTCTCGTGTTCGACGGCCTCTTCGGTCTCTTCTCGCGCGACATCGGCATCGACCTCGGCACGGCCAACACGCTGGTGCACGTGCGTGGCCGCGGCATCATCATCTCCGAGCCGTCCGTGGTCGCCAAGGACGTCAAGACCGGGGCGATCGTCGCGATCGGCGCCGAGGCGAAGCGGATGTTGGGCCGTACGCCCGCGTCGATCGTCGCGATCCGTCCGCTGAAGGACGGCGTCATCAGCGACTTCGACATCACCGAGCAGATGCTCCGGTACTTCATCCAGAAGGTGCACGACCGCTTCGCGCTATTCCCGCGCCCGCGCGTCGTCATCGGGATCCCCTCGGGCGTGACCGAGGTCGAGAAGCGCGCGGTGCAGGACGCCGCGGTCTCGGCCGGCGCGCGCTGGGCGCGGCTGGTGGAAGAGCCGATGGCCGCGGCGATCGGCGCCGGGCTGCCGGTGAACGAGCCGTCCGGCTCGATGATCGTCGACATCGGCGGCGGCACGACCGAGGTCGCGGTGACGTCGCTCGGCGGCATCGTCGTCTCACGCTCCATCCGCGTGGCCGGCGACGAGATGGACCTGGACGTCGTCTCGTACGCGCGCCGGGAGTTCAACCTGCTCATGGGCGAGCGCACCGCCGAGGACATCAAGATCGCCATCGGCTCGGCCTATCCGCTGGACGAGGAGATCTCGACGTTCTTCCGCGGCCGTGACCTGCTCACCGGTCTGCCGCGGTCCATCGAGGTGACGAGCGCGCAGATCCGCGAGGCCATCGACCCGAGCGTCCAGCAGATCGTCGACGCGGTGAAGGACACCATCGAGGAGACGCCGCCCGAGCTGATCGCCGACATCATGGATCAGGGCATCTACGTGGCCGGCGGCGGCGCGCTCCTCAAGGGTCTGGACACGCGCATCGCCGAGGCCACGCAGATGGCCGTGCACATCGCCGACGAGCCGCTCACGTGCGTGGTGCGCGGCACCGGAAAGATCCTCGAGCAGCTCGTCACCTACGACCGCGCGCTCGTCACGGAGACGTACGCGGTCATGCCGCGCTAGTGGCCTCCCTCGGTCGCATCCAGCAGCGCCGCCCCCGCGCGGACACGACGGTCCTGCGGCAGTTCACGGTGCTGTTCCTGATCGCGCTCACGCTCCTCGTCGGCCGGGACGCGCCGCCGATCCAGGAGGCGTCGCGCGCTCTCACGCAGGTCCTGGTGCCTTTCGAGCGCGCGCTCACCGGCGCCGGGACCGCGGTGACCAGCTTCACCGAGGCGGTCAGCGCGATCCAGCAGCTGCGGGAGGAGAACGCGCGACTGCAGCGCGACATCGACCAGCTGACCATCGAGAACGTCCGGCTGCGCGAGGCGGCCATCGCGGCCGAGCAGGCGGCGCAGCTCGAGGCAGCGGGGTCCGCGCTGCCCTACGAGTCCGTCGCCGCGCCGATCATCGCGCGCGACCCGAGCGGCATCCTCCACACGGTCATGCTCGGCGCCGGGACCGACCAGGGCGTGCAGGTGGGGCACATCGTCGTGTCCGAGCGCGGTCTCGTCGGCCGCGTCACCCAGGCCGGCCCGACCTACAGCAAGGTGCTGCTGGTGACCGACCCCGCCTCGACCGTCTCGGCCATCGTCCAGGGCTCGCGGGCGACCGGGATCGTGCGCGGCCAGTACGGCGACACCCTCGTCATGGAGTGGATCCTCCAGAACGACGATCTGAAGGCAGGCGACGTCGTCATCACCGCCGGCCTCGCCCTCGGGAACGACCTGCGCTCGCTCTTCCCGAAGGGGCTCGTCATCGGCACCGTCGTGGCCATCGACCGCAGCGAGAATGCCGCCTACGAGCGGGCGATCGTGACCCCCGCGGCCGACATCCGGCGTCTCGAACACGTGCTCGTGGTGAAGACGGACTGACCCGGCCGCTCGGTCGCCCGCTGAGCGCTCCCTCAGCGGTGCCAGAACCTTCCGCCCGTCGTTAGAAGAACTATGAAGAGGGAAGGGAGACCACGGTTGCTCGTCCTTCGCGCCACCGTGCTCGCGGCGGTGCTCATCGCGGTCGTCGACCCGACCTCGGCCTGGGCGGCGTCTGCAGCGGCACATGGAAGTCCGCACCAAATTGGTGCAGATCCGCACCAAATTGGTGCGAAGTACCTCACCTCCCTCACAGGACCAGGTGCCCCTGGGGAGCGCAGCGACGTAGGACGGCCATCTTCAAAGGACGTCCACACAGCTCGGCTGCTGGTCCGGTTCCACCGAAGCGCCAGTCCTACAGAACGCGCCGCAGCGCTCCGTCTCGTCGGCGGCCGGATCGATGCGGAGCTCGCCCCGCTGGGCGTCGTACGGATCGCCATCGACAGGGCGACCGACGTGCTGAGCGCCGGTCCATCCGCGGCCGAGGTGCTCGCGCGCCACGCGGCCGTCGAGTTCGCGGAGCCCGACCGCACCGTGCGTCTGGCCTTCGAGCCCGACGACGAGTTCTACGGCGAGCACCCCGACCTCGACGAGGGGCAGTGGGGCATCGCGAAGGCTAAGGTCGACGACGCGTGGGACACGGTGCGCGGCGCGGCCAGCGTGACGGTCGCGATCCTCGACACCGGCGCCGACCCGACGCACCCCGACCTCGTTGGCGCGCTCGTGCGCGGCAACACCTTCGTCACGGATCCGGACGATGAGTGCGTGCCCGGCACGACGCGCGACGACAACTCGCACGGGACGCATGTCGCCGGCGTCGTCGGAGCGTCGGGCGACAACGGCATCGGCATCGCGGGCGTCGCCTTCGGTGTGAAGGTGATGCCGGTGAAGGTGCTCGACTGCACGGGGCAGGGGAACCTGTCCGACGTCGCGCGCGGTCTCGTGTGGGCCATCGACAACGGCGCGCGGATCGTGAACCTTTCGCTCGGCTCGACGAGCGACAGCCCGACGCTGCGGACCGCGATCGAATACGCCGCCGACAAGAACGTCATCGTCGTGACCGCTTCGGGCAACTGCGGCACCACCGGCGACAAGTGCCTCAGCCTCAACCAGACCGAGTACCCCGCCGGCTACACCGAGGTCCTCGCGGTCAGCGCGACCGACACGGACGACACCGTCGCCTTCTTCTCCACGCGCAATGAGACCGTGGACGTCGCCGCGCCCGGCCGGCGCATCCTCAGCACGACGCCCACCTACGCGACCTTCCTGTCGGAGCGTGAGACCAACCCCGCTTCGCTCGACTACGCGGTCTTCAGCGGGACCAGCCAGGCCGCGCCCTTCGTCGCGGGAGTGGCGGCGCTCGTCTGGAGCGCCGAGCCGAGCCTGACGGCGGAGGCCGTCATGGCGCGCATCCGCACGACCGCGGACGACCTGGGCACCAAGGGCCGTGACGACTCGTTCGGCGCGGGCCGGGTGAACGCGCTGCGCGCCATCACCACGAGCGAGGAGGACTACGGCGTCCAGTACGACATCAGCGCCCTGCCCACGGCGGCCACGCCCGCGCGGGCCTTCACGGCGACCGTCGTGGTGACCAACAAGTCGAGCTTCGACTGGCGCCGCGCGAACCCGAGCGCGGTGCGCCTGGAGTGGAGCTGGCTCGACCCGGCGGGCGTGGCGGTGCCCGGGCTCGCCAGCTCGATCTCGCTCCCGG
The DNA here is from genome assembly GCA_001795345.1 of Chloroflexi bacterium RIFCSPLOWO2_02_FULL_71_16. Taxonomy (GTDB): domain Bacteria; phylum Chloroflexota; class Limnocylindria; order P2-11E; family P2-11E; genus GWC2-70-10. The sequence continues at coordinate 62,020 of MGON01000066.1, forward strand.
CCGACGTGAAGGTCGGCGCGAGCGCGACGCTGGTGGGGCCGATCACGACCCCGGCACAGGCCGGCCCGCACACGCTTCGCCTCGACCTCGTGCGCGACGGCGTCACCGCCTTCTCGCTCCGCGGGGCCCCGGCGGCGACCCTCACCGTCGTGATCGGCAGCGGGATCGGCGCGACGTACGAGGCCGCCCCGGCTGACATCAGCCTGGACGCCGGCTCCGCGGGCAGCATCGAGGTCGTGGTGCGCAACAGTGGCACCGTCGCCTGGGCGGCGGCGGGGGAGAACCCGGTCCACCTCGCCTCGCACTGGCTCGAGGGGACCGCCGTCCTCACGTGGGAGGGCCTCCGGGCTTCGTTCGCGAAGGACGTCGCCCCGGGTGAGCGCGTCACGGTCGCGCTACCGGTCATGGCGCCGGCGAAGGCGGGGACGTACACGCTGCGCGTGGACCTGGTGCAGGAGGGCATCACCTGGTACGCGGACCTGGGCGTGAAGCCGCTCGACATCAAGGCCAGCGTGCGCAGCGGCTACGTGGCGACCTACGCCGTCGGCACGCCGCCGATCCTCCTGCCGGGTGGCCGCGCCAGCATCCCGGTCAAGGTGAAGAACACCGGCACGGCCACGTGGGCGGCAGCAGGATCGAACCCGGTCCGCCTCGCCGCGCACCTCGTCGATCGCACGGGCGCCGTCCTCGTGTGGGACGGCGAGCGCACGCTGCTCGCCGCCGACGTCGCGCCCGGCGCGACCGTGGACACGGCGGTCGTGGTGGACGCGCCGCCTGCGGCGGGCTCGTACCGCGTGCGCGTGGACGCGGTGCGCGAGGGCGTCGCCTGGTTCAGCGGGCTCGGGGTCGCTCCCGGCGAGGTCGACCTGCTCGTGTCCGCCGACTACCGCGCGGAGCTGCCGACCGGTCCGCTCGCCGTCTCGGCGGCCGACCCCGCGGTGGAGGTCCTGGTGAAGAACCTGGGCGTCGCCACCTGGACGGTCGCGATCGCCTCGCCCATCGCGCTCTCCGCCCACTGGCACGACGCAGCCGGCAACGTCCTGGTGTGGGACGGCCCGCGCACGCCGCTCGCCGCGCCGGTCGCGCCCGGCGGGGCGATCACGGTCAAGGTCGCGCTCGGTCCGGTGCCCGAGGGTGCCGCCTCGGTGACGATCGATCTGGTCTCGGAAGGCCTGCGCTGGTTCGGCGCGGGTCTCCCGCGGCCGGTGACGCTCGGGCCGTAGGGCCGTTCTCGCTCGTATGACCGGTATGCGCCTTGCCTCGGTCGTCCTCGTCCTGCTCGGCCTCCTCTGGCCGGCGGGCGTCGCGAGCGCGGACCACGGCGTGCCCCTCGCGGCGACGTACAAGACCACGCCGCCGGCCACGATGGGCGCCGGGACGGACGTCGCGGTGAAGGTGACGCTCACGAACACCGGCGACGACGCCTGGGTGCCCTTCGTCAGCGGCACGGCTCCCGCCGCGGGGCAGGTCGCGCTCTCGTACCACTGGCAGGACCCCTTCGGGAAGACCGTCGTGTGGGAGGGCCTGCGCAGCCCGCTGGGCGCCGGGAACGTAGCGAAGGGCGCGACGCGCGAGGTGACCGCGACGGTCCGCGCCCCCACCGAGGCCGGCGCGTACTTCCTCACGTTCGCCGTCATCAAGGAGGGCGTCGCCTGGGCGGCCCCCAGCCTGCGCTACGCGGTCCAGGTGAACCCCGCGTACAGCGCGCGCTTCGCGCGCCCGACCATCACCGCGCTCCTCCTCGCCACGGCCTACACGTTCCCGGTCACGATGACCAACAGCGGGTCCGCCACGTGGACGGCGACGGGCGCGGCACCTGTCAGCCTCAGCTACCACTGGCATGACGAGGCGGGGAACACCGTGACCTGGGACGGGGTGCGCACGCCGCTGCCAAAGGACGTCGCGCCCGGAGAGTCGGTCACGGTGCAGATGGACCTGATCGCGCCGGCGAAGGACGGCACGTACCGGCTCACCATCGACCTCGTCCGCGAGGGCGTGGGCTGGTTCGCGCAGTTCGGCGGGACGGCGCCGGCGCAGGTGAGCGTCGTCGTCGCGCCGATCTTCTTCGCCGCGCAGTACGCGGCGGCCGCGAGCGTGATCGCCTACGTGGGCGAGATCAAGACCATCCCCGTCACCGTGACGAACACCGGCAACGTGCCGTGGGGCGGCACCGACACGGTGAACCTCGCGTACCACGTCCTCGATGCGAGCGGCCAGGTCCTGGTGTGGGAGGGACTGCGTACCGCGCTCGGCACGGTCGCGGTGGGCGGCTCGAAGCAGGTCCAGCTGACCGTGATCGTGCCGGCGACGCTCGGGCAGTACACGCTGGTGATCGACGCGGTGCGCGAGGGGGTCGCCTGGCTCGGCGACGCGGGATCGGCGCCCGCGCGCGTCGCGATGAGGGTGGACAGCGGGTACTCGGCCGGCTACGCCGCGACGACCACGCCGCAGGTCGCGACCATCGGCGCGCGGCTGCCGATACGCGTCGAGGTGAACAACTACGGCCCGCGCACGCTCGCGCAGAGCGCGATCCGCCTCTCGTACCACCTCCACCGCGCCGACGGCTCCGTCGTGACCTGGGACGGGCTCCGCGGGATCCTCCCCGGCGACATCCCGCCCGGTAAGAGCGCGAGCGTCCGCGTGGACGTGCAGCTGCCCTCCCTCGTCGGTGACTACACGATCTCGTGGGACCTGGTGCAGGAGGGCGTCGCCTGGCTCTCGCAATACGGCATCGCCACCAAGACCGAGACGATCAGCGTCCAGCCCGGCGTCACCTTCTACGGACGGGGCTTCGGGCACGGCCTCGGCATGAGCCAGTGGGGCGCGCAGGGCATGGCCACCGGCGCGACCGGCAGGGCCTTCACCGGCCAGCAGATCGTGGCGCACTACTACCCGGGCACGACCCTGCGCGCGATCGACCCCACGAGCCCCAACAACGTCATCCGCGTGCTCCTGTCCGCGCCGAGCTCGACCGGGAAGTTCAGCTGCGGAGCGGCGGCGTTCACCGGAGACCTGGCGAACGTCGTGAGCGACCGCGGCTTCCGCGTGCTGAACGAGGGCGCCGGCAACGCCGAGATCTTCCGCGCCGGCGCGGGCGCGAGCGTGCAGGTGCACGCCACTTCGGGGGTCGTGCGCGTTTGGAACCAGTCGACGGCGACGCCGACGATGGTGTACTCGGGCGCCGGCCCCATCGTGACCGTGCCGCTCGACGCCGGGACGCCCACGACCCTCCAGGAGAAGGGCACCTACCGCGGCAACTTCCGCTTCACGAACCTCGGCGGGACGCTGCGCGTCATCAACGTCGTCGACTACGACCAGTACGTGAAGGCCGTCGTCCCGCTCGAGATGCTGAAGGACTGGCACCTCGAGGCGTACAAGGCGCAGGCGCTGGCGGCGCGCACGTACGCGTACAACTCGTACCGCGGCAGCGCCAGCGACTACGACGTGGTCGACGACCAGGCTGACCAGTGCTACGGCGGCGTGCGCATGCGCAGCGGCCGCGTCGTCGAGACCGAGATCACCAACCGCGCAGTGGACCTGACGGCGCGCTTGCTCATCACCTACCAGGGCCAGGCCATCCGCGCCTACTTCTCGTCCTCGAGCGGCGGCCACACCAAGCCGGTCGGGTGCTGGGCCTTCAACGTGATCATCGCGAGCGACGGCTCCGTCAGCTGCGCCTCCAGCCCCCCGTATCTCAGTGGGGTCTCCGACCCAGCCGACATCGCCGTGCGGGTGCCCGAGCCCAACCGTCAGCTCGATTGGCAGGTCACGTTCACGAGCGACCAGATCCGCGACGCGATCATGCGCTACCGCGGCGTCGACATCGGCCGCCTGCTGTCGGTGGACCTCTCGCATCGCGACCCGCCCGAGGTCGGGCACGTGGTGTCGGTGAAGGTGGTCGGCCAGCTAATGACCCTGGACCTGCCCGCCGACCGGCTGCTGCGCGACCATCTGTTCCTGAAGAGCACGATGGTGAGCCTTATCCCGTGGTGAGCCGCTAGCAGAAGCCCGCAGCCGCCTTCGGCGCCGAGGCGAGCCGACCCGCTCCGGTCTCGGACCCGTATCCGAAATGCTCCCAAGCAGGCGTCGCTCGTCAGGTCGTCAGGCATAACTGGGCCATGGGGGAGGCGTTCCCCATGTACACGCCACCGAGCCATGACGCAGAATGCGCATTCGCGTCGGGGATAGGTGGCGAGGAGGAAGGGGTCCTTCTTGCGCCGACGCGTCATGCTCCGCGGTCTCGCCGCCTCGGCCGGTCTTACCCTCGTACATCCCCAGCTGGCCGCCGGCTCCCGCTCCGGCCCTGCCACGGGGGCAGGTGCGAGCGCGCGCGTGTCCGGCAAGATCGTCGCCCGCCAGGTCGACCACCCGTCCCCCGCGCTCCTGATCGGCCTCGTGCGCCGCTCCACCGGCGAGCTCGTCGCCACGGCCGACGCGGGCGCCACCGGCGCCGGAACGATCTCGGTGACCTCGCCGGTCATCGACGCGGAGCAGCTCTTCGAGCGCGTCGGCGTCCACTACCAGGCCGCGCGCGGCGCCGAGGACGGGATCTTCGTCGAGATCCGCACGTCGAGCGGCGGGATCGACTGGACCGACTGGCAGGCGCTGCACCGCGACGACAACCTCACCGATACATGGACGAACACGTACTACATCGAGCCGGCCGCGGTCCCGCAGACCTCGCGGCTCGCGCAGTACCGCGTGTGGCTGACGGGCGGCGACCCTGAGGACCTCCGGCACCTCGCGCTGACGTTCCTCGACGTGAGCGACCTGAACGCGGGTCCGGTCGCGCGCCTCCTGACCGGCTTCCGCGGCGCGCTGGGCGACCTGGCTCGCGGCCTCGGGACGGAGAACGTCGCGATGGCCGCGCCGACCGGCGCGTCGCCCGTGCTCGCGCGCGAGGACTGGGGCGCCGACGAGGGGCTCCTCCGCTGGACCCCGCGCTACGAGACGTGGAAGAAGGCCGTCATCCACCACACGGTGACGAGCGACGGCGGGACGGACGTCGCCGCCGAGATGCGCGCCATCTACTACTTCCACGCCGTCACGCGAGGGTGGGGCGACATCGGCTACCACTACCTCGTCGACAAGTACGGGAACATCTGGGAAGGGCGCCAGGGCGGGGACCACGTCATCGGCGGGCACGCGTACGGCTGGAACGACGGCACGTTCGGCGTCGCGGCGATCGGCGACTACAGCAACGTCGCGCCGACGAGCGCGATGCAAGGCGCGATCGCGAACATCATCGCGCTCAAGCTGAAGCAGCTCGGGGTCGCGCCCTACGGCAGCGGCTCGTTCACGCATGAGGAGCAGCGCAGCGACGGCTCGTGGGTAGATGTGACCACGACCGCGCCGAACATCCTCGGCCACCGCGACTGCACGTACACGGTCGGCGCCAGCGGCGGCCAGACCGCATGCCCGGGCGGCAAGACCTACGCGATGATGGACGGCCTCCGCCGGCTGGCGCAGAGCGCCTGGGACGCCGGGTACACAGTGCTGACCAAGATCGACCCGCAGATGGCGCACGCCGGCTACCCGGGTCAGAAGCTGAACGTCACGGTCCTGGTCACCAACCGCGGGACGCAGGCCATCCCCGCCGGCACCAAGGTGAACTACCGCGTCATCTCGCGCGGCTCGGTCAGCGCGACCGGCGCGGGCGTCCAGCTCACCAAGCCCATCGCCTCGGGCGCGACGGGCTCGGTCGTCGTGCCCTTCACCGCGCCGCCGCAGGGCGAGCACGTGGTGAGCTGGGGCCTGCAGGCGGGCTCGGCGTGGTGGAGCACCGTCTACAACGACCAGGTCCGCGAGATCTGGTTCCGCTCGAAGGACTGGAGCGCGGACTGGGAGGACTCGAACGTCCCGAGCAAGTGGACCGCGGGCGAGACGCGCGCCATCACCGTGACCGTCCGAAACGACGGCGGCCGCACCTGGCCGGCGACCGGCACCAACCCGGTGAAGGTCGGTTACTACTGGCTCTCGACCTCCACCGGGAACCGCTTCGACGCCCCCAGCCGGGTCGCGCTGCCCAGGGACGTCGCGCCCGGCCAGAGCGTGACGCTCACGCTCTCGATCACCGCCCCCGTCTATCCGACGAACTACACGCTCGTGCTCGACCTCCGCAAGGAGAACGAGTTCTGGTTCCGCGACAAGGGCCTCGCGCCCGACGACACGCAGGTCACCGTGGGCACCGACTTCAAGGCGCGCTACACGCTGCCCGCGACGATGCCGCCCTTCGAGTCGGGGAAGATCGCGACCGTGCCGGTCGTCGTCGCCAACACCGGCCTCGGCACGTTCCCGGTCACGAACAGCTATCCCGTGACGCTCGGCTACCACTGGTACGACGCGCGCGGCGGGACGGCCGTGTGGGATGGGCTGCGCACGAAGCTCCCGGCGGATCTCCTCAAGGGCAAGACCGTCACCATCGACGCGCAGGTCCAGGCGCCGCCCAAGGGGGGCGACCATAGGCTCCGATTCGACCTCGTGCAGGAAGGCGTCGGCTGGTTCAGCGAGCACGGCGTGCCGATGTCGAACAGCCTCGTCGCCGTCGCCGGCCCGGTCATCCCGGTGTACGCCGTCGCGTACGAGCCGGGCGTGACCACGCTCGCGCGGAGCGGATCGCTGACGGCGCTGCCGTTCACGCTCCGCAACAACAGCAACTTCACGTGGTCGCCGACCGGTCCTAACCCGGTGACGCTGAGCTACCACTGGATCGCGGCCGACGGGCACGTGGTCCAGTGGGAGGGCCTGCGCACGAAGCTGCCGAGCGCGGTCGAGCCGGGCCAGAGCGTGACCGTCCAGGCGCAGGTCGCCATCCCGGCCGAGCAGGGCACGTACACGCTGCGCTGGGACCTGGTGCACGAGGGCATCGCCTGGTTCAGCGCCAAGGGCGCGAGCCCGTTCGACCAGGCCGTCGTCGTCGGCCCGCCGCCGACCTACGGCGGCTCGCTGGACGTGTCGGCCGTCCCGGCGAGCGTCACGGCCGGTGTGACGTTCGCGGCGCCGCTGCTGATCCAGAACATGTCCGACTTCACGTGGGACCCGCTGATCGCCCTCTCGTACCACTGGTACGACGCGACCGGTAAGAACGTCGTCTGGGAGGGCATGCGCACGCCGCTCACCGGGATCGCGCCGAACGAGGTCCGCGCCGTGACCGCGAGCGTCCTCGCCCCGGCCGTCGCCGGCACCTACACGCTGCGCTTCGACATCGTCCACGAGGGCGTGACCTGGTTCTCGTTCAACGGCATGCAGCTGCCGTCCCTGACCGTCGAGGTGAAGCCGGCGGGCTACGCGGCGCAGTACTTCCCGCCGGGGACCGCGAGCGGGAAGGTCAGCGGGACGATCACCGTACCGGTGCTCGTGCAGAACAACGGTGACATCCCTCTCACGCCAGGGGAAGTGGACCTCGCGTACCACCTGTACGCCGAGTCCGGGAGCGTGTACGTCTGGGACGGCGCGCGCACGGCGCTACCGACGACCCTGCGCAAGGGCGAGCGCGCCGTGCTGAACGCGACGGTCCGCGTCCCCGAGCGCGCCGGCACCTTCACGCTCCGGTTCGACCTGGTCGAGGAGGGCGTGGCCTGGTTCTCCTCGCGCGGCGTCGCGATGTCCTCGACCACCCTGACCGTCAACTAGTGTCCTGGAACCGAGGTTCGTTCACAAAATCGGCGCACGCTGGCGAGGATCTCATCCGCCGTCTTCAGCCAGACGAAGGGCTTGGGGTGTTCGTTGCTGGTGGCGAGGTAGACGCGGATGGCGTCCTCGAGCTCGCGGGTGCTGCGGTGCGTCCCGCGGCGCAGCTGCTTCTCGGTGAGACCGGCGAACCAGCGCTCGACCTGGTTGATCCAGGACGAGTAGGTGGGCGTGAAGTGCACGTGGAAGCGCGGGTGGCGCGCCAGCCAGCGCCGGATGAGCGGTGTCTTGTGGGTCCCGTAGTTGTCGATGATCAGGTGCACCTCCAGGTCGGCGGGGACCTCGGCGTCGATGCGCCCCAGGAACTTCCTGAACTCGACCGAGCGGTGCCGGCGGTGCGTCTCGCCGATGACCTTGCCGCTCACGATGTCGAGCGCGGCGAAGAGCGAGGTGGTGCCGTGGCGACGGTAGTCGTGGCTGCTCCGCTCGGCGATGCCGGGTCGCAGGGGCAGGATCGGCTGGGTCCGGTCGAGCGCCTGGATCTGGCTCTTCTCGTCGGCGCACAGCACCAGCGCCCGCTCCGGCGGGTCGAGATAGAGCCCCACGATGTCGCGGACCTTCTCGATGAACTGCGGGTCGTTCGAGAGCTTGAAGTGCTCGACCCGGTGGGGCTGGAGGCCGAAGGCCGACCAGATGCGGCGCACCGTGGTGTGGCTAAGACCGCTCGTCTTGGCCATGGCGCGTGTGCTCCAGTGCGTGGCGTCGCGCGGCATCGTCTCCAAGGTCTTGGTCAGCACCGTTTCCACCTGCTCGTCGCTGACCTGCCGCGGCGCGCCGGATCGAGGCTCGTCGAGCAATCCCCCGAGGCCACGCGCGATGTACCGCGAACGCCACTTGCCGACGGTCTGGTTGGTGACGCCGAGCTGGCTCGCCACGTGGCTGCTGGGCTCGCCCTCGGCGCAGCGCAGCACGATGCGCGCGCGCTGGGCCAGACCGTTGCTGGACTTGGTCCGCTTGCTCCAGCGGAGCAATTCGGGACGATCCTCTTCGCGCAGGACCAGTGGAGCGGCATGGGGTCGGCCGAGAGCCATCTGAGCGCCTCCTCGCGCACCCTCTCCGGGAACCCCATACTTATACCATCAACTTCTGTTCCAGGACACTAGAGGGCGCTACCAGCCCGTCAGGCAGACAGGCTATCGCCCCATTTCCACGCTGCTAGCGTTGATCGGTCGTGATCGCCCGCCTCATCGCTCTCCTTCTCGCACTCGGCGTGTTCAGCGGCGGCCTCGCCATCGGACGCGCCAGTGCCGTCGCGCATCCGCTCGCGCCCGAATGGACCGTGGCCGGCGAGCTGTCGCGGCCGCGCGCGTACGCCAGGGCGGTCGCCGTCGCGACGGGCGAGATCCTCGTCCTCGGCGGCATGGACCCCGCCGACCCGCGCGTGAGCGTGGGCGCGACCGAGCTCTTCGATCCGGCGACCGGCGAGGTGACGGTCCTCCCGCAGCCGATCGTCGGGCGGCTCAACCAGGGCGTGACGATCGGCTGGGGCGACCGCGTGGTCGTGACGGGCGGGACCG
>MGON01000066.1:71260-71638 GCA_001795345.1 Chloroflexi bacterium RIFCSPLOWO2_02_FULL_71_16
ACCGACGTGTACCTGCCCTGGTCCCGCACCTGGCTGCGCGCGCCGAACATGGTCCAGCCGCGCTCCGATCACGGCGCCGCCGCCCTCGTCGACGGCCGCGTCCTCGTCACCGCGGGGAACAAGGACGCGCGCGTGCTGCGCTCGAGCGAGATCTTCGATCCGCGCACGAACGACTGGACGAAGGCCGCGCCGCTGCCGCACGGCCGCACACAGTTCTCGATGGCCACGCTGCCGGACGGTCGCGTGCTCGTCGCCGGCGGCTTCGAGGACGACGGGAAGCTCGCGCGCACGACGTGGCTGTACGAGCCGTGGAACGACCACTGGGACCGGGGTCCCGAGATGCTCGAGGTGCGCCTGAACCATTCGATGGTGAAGCTC
>MGON01000066.1:71786-72394 GCA_001795345.1 Chloroflexi bacterium RIFCSPLOWO2_02_FULL_71_16
CGAGATGTGGGATCCGGCGAAGCGCATGTGGCTCGACCTCGTCGACCCGCCGACGTCGCGCGCCTACGCGCAGCTCGTCGCGACGGATCACGCGGTCTATCGACTTTCCGGCGTCGGCGACGACGAGACGCCGATCAACACGATCGAGCAGCTCGCCTGGCATTGACCCCGGCTACCTGAGGAGCTCGAGCAGGTCCCGCGGGGTCAGGACGCGGATGCCTCTGGCCCCCAAGGCCGCGCGTAGCGCGGCGTCTTCGAGCAGGTCGGCGTCACCGGTGACGATCGCATCGGCGCCTCCGTCGATCGCCGCCGCGACCACCGGTGCATCGTCTGGGTCGCGGGGAGCGACATCGAGCTCGACCGTCGGTAGAAGCGGCGCGACCAGGGCAAGCACGGCTGCGATGTTCGCTTGAGAGATGCGATACCGCTCGAGCTTCGGTCGCCGAAGGACACGGGATAGCTCGTCCGCGAGCTCCCAGGTGACGATGGGCTCGACCCGGCGATCGCTGACGGCCTGAAGCACCTGGCCCGGGACTCCGTACGGGTCGATCAGGCCCGAGATCCAAACGTTCGTGTCAACGACGACGCGCAGGGCGTGCTCGCCTCCG
>MGON01000066.1:72401-73193 GCA_001795345.1 Chloroflexi bacterium RIFCSPLOWO2_02_FULL_71_16
TCGCGGACGGCCGCCAGAACGTCCCGTTCGATCTCGGCCGCCGAGAACCGTTCCGCCTTCGCGATCCGGCGCCGCTCCTCCAGCAGCGAACCGAACCGCTGCTCCCATTCGTCGGGAGCGATCTCCCGCGCGCCCTGCGCCGTCAGCCACGCGTCGACCGCCTCGCGCACGAGCTCCGCCACGGGCTTCCCTCGGCTCTCACCGATGCGACGGAGAAGGCTGGCTTGGCGGTCGGTGACGTAGATGTTCGTGCGCCTCATCGCCTATACACCATACATCGCTGGGCCGCGGCGTGTACCGATCGGCCGACGGCGGCGTCACCTGGACCGACGTGAGCGCGGAGCTGGCCAACCCTTTCGTGTACGTCGTCGCCGTGCACCCGACCGACCCGAACACCGTCTACGCGGGCACCCAGCTCTTCTACGGGGCCGAGGACTTCCACACCTACGAGGAGCAGAAGCTGGTCGATGGCATCTACAAGAGCGAGGACGCGGGCAGGAGCTGGCGGCTGCTGCGCGAGGGCTGGGTCGAGAACATCGTGATCGACCCGGTCCGGCCGGACAGCATCTACTACAACGAGCACAGCGAGCGCATCTGGCATTCGCCGGACGGCGGACGAACGTGGGAGCTCGCGACGAAGGGCATGGTGGCCTGGATGGCCCACCTGTACGTCTACCACATGGTCATCGACCCGACGGGCACCGTCATGTACGCGACCTCGTGCGGGCTCGGGGTGTACCGCAACCGCGTGCGCGGTCCGGAGAGCTGATCGGCTGGTGCGAGGGATCGCCA
>MGON01000066.1:73239-73903 GCA_001795345.1 Chloroflexi bacterium RIFCSPLOWO2_02_FULL_71_16
CGGCTGGATGCGTTGAAATAGGCACCGTGAGCAAGGGAAGGGCCATCGGACGGGGCATCGCCGCGGGCGCCCTCGCGCTCGCGATCGCCCTCGCGTTCACCATCACGAGCGCACCTGCGCAGGCGGCGGTGGTGCCGCCCGCGTCGAGCGAGTCGGCGGCCGCGGTCCTCCCGAGCGCGACCGACATGCTCCAAGTGATGAACGAGCTTCGCTACGCGACCGGGGCACCGACCGTTCCCGCCGACCCGCGCCTCGTCGCGTCGGCGCAGAACCACGCCACGTACAACGTCCTCAACAACACCGGCGGCCACTACGAGACCGCCGGGCGTCCCGGCTACACGGGCTACGTCGCCCAGGACCGCGCTCGCGCGATGGGCTACACCGCGCCCTTCGTCAGCGAGGTGGCGTCGTCCGCGCGCGACGTCCTGCACGGCGTGCGTCTCCTGTGGGACGCGCCGTACCACCGGCTCGGGATGATGCATCCGCAGACCAGCGTCGTCGGCTGGGGACGGGCGGAGGGCGGCGCGTTCGGCTATCAGGTCGTCGGCAACATCGGCAAGGACTTCAGCACGACCCCTGTGGACGTGGTCCGCTCACCGGCGCGCGGTCAGGGCGGCATCCCGACGTCGTGGAGCGGGCACGAGTCCCCCAGTCCGATCCGACC
>MGON01000067.1:0-1222 GCA_001795345.1 Chloroflexi bacterium RIFCSPLOWO2_02_FULL_71_16
GGCCATCGTCCGCGAGCGCCAGCTGCATCTTTATGCAGCTCACCCGTATAGTTATGCACCAATGACGAGAGCGGCGGTGCTCGGGCTCGAGGACGGCTCGACCTGGTGGGGCGAGGCCTTCGGCGACGCGTCCGGAGCCGCGGGCGAGGTCATCTTCAACACCGCGATGACCGGGTACCAGGAGGTGTGCTCGGACGCCTCCTACAACGGCCAGATCGTCGTCATGACCTACCCGCTCATCGGGAGCTACGGCGTGTTCGACCTCTCCGCCGAGTCGCGGCGGCCGTGGGTGGAGGCGCTCGTCGTCCGTGAGCTGGAGACGACCGAGCGGAGCACGGAAGACCTGGACACGTACCTCCGCGCGCACGGCGTACCCGGCCTCGCCGGCATCGACACGCGCGCGCTCGTCCGGCGGCTGCGCTCCGCGGGGACCCTGCGCGGCGCGATCGTTCAGGTGGCGCCGCATCTCGCTGGGAGCGACGAGGTCGGTCAGGAGGCGGTCGCGAAAGCGCGCACCTCGCCGCCGCTCGCGCAGCGCCCGCTGGTCCAGGAGTCGACCGGTCCGTCGCGGGAGATGGGCTCCGGTGTGAAGGTCGCGCTCATCGACACCGGCGTGAAGGAGAACCAGATCCGCGAGCTGGTCCGGCGAGGCGCGTGCGTGAAGGTGTTCCCGGCCGGGTCCACCGCGCGCGACGTGCTCTCGTGGGCGCCCGACGGGATCGTCGCGACGAACGGTCCGGGGGATCCCTCCGCCATCCCGCAGGTGACGGGCAGCGTGCGGATCCTTCTCGACGCGGCGCTCCAGCGAGGGTCGACGCGGGCGCTCCCGATCCTCGGCATCTGCCTCGGCCACCAGCTCATCGGCCGTGCCATCGGGGCGTCCACGTCGCGGCTGCGGTTCGGCCACCACGGCAGCAACCACCCGGTGCAGGACACGCGCACCGGCCGCGTCGTCATCACGAGCCAGAACCACGAGTTCCAGGTCGACGAGGGCACGATCCCCGAGGGGTCGGGCTTCGTCGTCTCGGCGCGCAACCTGAACGACGGGTCGGTGGAGGGCCTGCGACACCGCACCCTGCCGATCAGGACGTACCAGTACCACCCCGAAGGAGCGCCCGGACCGCACGACAACGAGCACGTATTCGACGAGTTCATCACCGACGTCCGCGAAGCGGTGGCCGCCCGATGAAGGTCCTGCTCATCGGCTCGGGCCCGATCCTCA
>MGON01000067.1:1247-9738 GCA_001795345.1 Chloroflexi bacterium RIFCSPLOWO2_02_FULL_71_16
CGCGGGGACGCAGGCCTGCCGCGCGCTCCGCGAGGAGGGCGTCCGGACGGTGCTCGTGAACTCGAATCCGGCGACGATCATGACCGACCCCGGCGTGGCCGACGTCACGTACCTCGAGCCCCTCACGCGCGAGGTCCTCGAGCGCATCGTGGCGAAGGAGCGGCCCGACGCGATCCTGCCGACGCTCGGTGGGCAGACCGGCCTGAACCTCGCGGTCTCGCTGCACGACGCCGGCGTCCTCGAGCGCTACGGCGTGCGGATCCTGGGCACGCCGATCGCCTCGATCAAGCAGGCCGAAGACCGGGAAGCGTTCAAGCGGCTCCTGGTGTCCATCGGCGAGCCGGTGCCGGAGTCCGTGACGGCCGAGAGCGTGGAGAGCGCGCTCGCGTTCGCGGAAGCCATCGGCTTCCCGCTGATCATCCGCCCGGCATTCACGCTCGGCGGCACGGGGGGAGGGTTCGCCCGCGACCGCGACGAGCTGGTCGCGCGGGTCAGGTTCGGCATCGCGGCGTCGCCGATCGGACAGGTCCTCGTGGAGCGCAGCCTCACGGGCTGGAAGGAGATCGAGTACGAGGTCATGCGCGACGGCGCCGACACCGCCGTCACGGTCTGCAACATGGAGAACATCGACCCGATGGGCGTCCACACGGGCGACTCCATCGTCGTCGCGCCCTCCCAGACCCTGTCGGACAAGGAATACCAGATGCTCCGGTCCGCGTCGCTCCGGATCATCCGCGCCCTGGGCATCGAGGGCGGCTGCAACGTGCAGTTCGCGCTGCACCCCCAGAAGACCCCCGCTGACCATCCCGACGGGCGCGTCCCCTACTACGTCATCGAGGTGAATCCGCGGGTGTCGCGGTCGTCGGCGCTCGCGTCGAAGGCCACGGGATATCCGATCGCGCGCGTCGCGGCCAAGATCGCCGTGGGCAAGCGCCTTCACGAGATCCCGAACGCGGTGACCCGCCGCACGACCGCGGCGTTCGAGCCGACGCTCGACTACGTGGTCGTGAAGATCCCGCGCTGGCCGTTCGACAAGTTCCCGCTGGCCGACCGCCGCGTGGGCACGCAGATGAAGGCGACCGGCGAGGTCATGGCCATCGACCGCACCTTCGAGGCCGCGGTGCTGAAGGCGCTCCGCTCCCTCGAGCTCAAGGGCCGGGGGATCCTCTGGGAGGCGCCGGAGTGGCAGGGGCAGCGCGACCCGCACGACCACGTGGAGCGCCTCCTGCGATCGGCGCCGACCGACGAGCGGCTCTGGCGCGTGTTCGCCGCCTTCCGGCGGGGCGCCGAGGTGGAGCGCGTGAACGCCGCCACCGGCATCGACCGCTGGTTCCTCGAGCGCTTCCGCCGGATCGTGCGCTTCGCCGAGACGGAGCTCTCCGGGAAGACCCCCACGCCCGCCCTCCTGGCCCGCGCCAAGCGGCTCGGCTACTCCGACGCGGACGTCGCCACGCTCACGGGGATCGGGCCCGCCGACATCCGCCGCCTGCGCGAGCAGTGGGGGATCGTGCCGGTCTACAAGATGGTCGACACCTGCGCCGCCGAGTTCGAGGCCGCGACGCCGTACTTCTACTCGACCTACGAGCAGGAGAACGAAGCCCTGCCGCTCTCCGAGCCCAAGGCCATCGTCCTAGGCTCCGGGCCCATCCGCATCGGCCAGGGCATCGAGTTCGACTGCTGCTGCGTGCAGGCGGCTGGATCGCTGGCCGCTCGCGAGGTCGCGTCGATCATGGTCAACAGCAACCCGGAGACGGTCTCGACCGACTTCGACGCCTCCAGCCGCCTCTACTTCGAGCCGCTCGACGAGGAGTCCATCGCCGAGGTCATCAGGAACGAGGGCGGGAGCGTCCCGGTGTTCGCGCAGTTCGGTGGCCAGACCGCACTGAACCTGGCAGACCGCATCGAGGCGGCGGGCGGCCACATCGCGGGCACGAGCGCGGACGCGATCGGGCTCGCCGAGGACCGCCGCCGCTTCCAGGACTTCGCGAACGCGCTCGGCATCCCGCAGCCGCCCGGCGGCACCGCGGACTCTCTCGCCGAGGCGCTGGCGATCGCCGAGAGGGTCGGCTTCCCGGTGCTGGTGCGCCCCTCGTACGTGCTCGGCGGCCGGGGAATGGAGATCGCGTACGGCCGCGAGGATCTCGAGGGCTACTTCAAGACGGCGCTCGAGGCCGGGACCGGACGGGTCCTGGTGGACAAGTACCTCCGCGGACGCGAGGTGGAGGTCGATGCGGTCTCGGACGGGACCGACACGCTCGTCGCCGGGATCATGGAGCACGTCGAGCGCGCCGGCGTGCATTCAGGCGACTCGTTCGCCGTGTACCCCGCGCAGGAGCTCCTTCCCGAGGAGCAGCGCGAGATCGTCTCGCTCACGCGCCGCATCGCCGAGGCGCTTCCCGTGAGGGGCCTGCTCAACATCCAGTTCATAGTCGAAGAGGGCAACGTGTGGGTGCTCGAGGTGAACCCCCGGGCGAGCCGCACCGTGCCCTTCCTGACCAAGGTCACCGGCGTCCCGCTCGTGCGGCTCGCCGTCGCCATCGGCCTCGGCTCCACCCTCCGGGCGGAGGGCTACGCGCGCGACGATGGGATCTGGCCGGAGGGGGACCTCGTGGCGGTGAAGGCGCCGGTGTTCTCAATGGCGAAGCTCCTCGACGTCGACACCTACCTCGGACCGGAGATGAAGAGCACCGGCGAGGTCATGGGCATCGACCGCTCGTTCCCGCCGGCGCTCTGGAAGGCGCTCGTCGGCGCGGGCATGGCGCCGGCGGCGAGCGGGAAGGTCCTGGTGACCGTGGCCGACAAGGACAAGCCCGAGGCCGCCACGATCCTCGAGGGCCTGCACTGGCTGGGGTACGACATCGTGGCGACCAGCGGCACCGCCCATCTCGCGCGCTCGCTCGGGATCGAGGTCACCGAGGTGCCGAAGCTGGCCGAGGGGGACCAGACCATCCTGCGGCTCATCCGCTCGGGCGAGTGCGCCGCGGTCATCAACACGCCCACCCTCGGACGGACCGTCGACCGCGACGGCTTCCTCATCCGGCGCGCCGCCGTCGAGTCGCGCGTACCGTGCCTGACGTCCCTCGACACGGCCCTCGCGGTCGTCACGGCGCTCCGTGCCAGCGCGCTCACCTACGACGTGGCGCCGCTCTCCGCTTACCGCGAGCCGGTCACGGCGGGCACGGCGGAGCCGGTCGCCGCGACCGCGGACCCGCTGGCCGCGAGCTAGGCCCGGCCGCCGGCCCGATGGTGCGCCCGCGCACGCCCGGCACCGGCACGGCCGTCGCGCTCGTGACCGCCGCCGCGCTCTTCGGTGACACGCTCCTCTATACGTCGCTGCCGGTGAGCGCGGCGCGCCTCGGGCTCGACGCGCTCGCGGTCGGACTGGTGCTCTCCCTCAACCGCTGGGTCCGCCTGATCACGAACCCGCTCGCCGCGCGGCTCTTCGAGCGCATGCCCGCGGGCGGGCTCGTCATCGCCGGCCTCGCTCTCGCGGTCGCGTCCACCGCCGCGTACGCGCTGCCCGCCGCGCTCGCCCTGTTCCTCGCCGCGCGCCTGGTGTGGGGCATGTCGTGGTCGCTCCTGCGTCTCGGCTCGCTGCTCGGCGCGATCGAGGGCAGCGTCGGCCGGACGGGCCGGGCGCTCGGCGACATGCGCGCGGTCTTCGGGCTCGGCTATCTCGCCGGAGCGATCTACGCGCCGTTCGCCGTCGAGTCGCTCGGCTGGGGCGCCGCGGCGCTCGGTGCGGCGGCGCTGACGTTCGCGCTCGGGATCGGCCCCGCCCTCAGCGTCACGGGCTGGCGGCGTGAGGTCGACGTCGACGAGCGGGCTGAGCGCGCCATCTGGCGATCCCTGTGGGAGCCGTCCTTCGTCGCGATATTCGCCATCGCCTTCTGCCAGTACGCGACCTATGCCGGCCTGCTCGCGGTCGCCGGCGGCCTGCGGATCGCGGAGCTCTTCCCGGCGGGTGGCGCGATGCTGGGCATTCCCGTTGCGGCGACCCTCGTGGCCGGCCTCTTCATCCTCACCCAGCGGCTCTCGCAGGTCGCCTGGACCCCGTTCGCGGGGCGGCTCGCGGACCGGTCGGTGGCGCGGACGTTCCTCCTCAGCACGATGCTGGCGGTGACGGCGATAGCGGCCCTTACGGCCGCGACCGATGCGACCGTGTTCGTCGCGCTCGGGGCGCTCGCGTTCTTCGCCGGGATCACGAGCGTCGTCGCGGTCGAGCTGGCGATCGCGCACCGCACGACGACCGCCGACCGCGCGCGCGTCCTCGGGGCCTACAACACGTGGGCCGACGTCGGCGCGGCCAGCGGAGCGCTCGGCGGCGGCGCGCTCGCCCTCGCGGGCACGCAGGTCCCCATCGCGCTCGGCGCGTGGCTCGCGGCCGCCACGCTCCTGCTCTGGACGGTGGGCCGCGCGGATCGCGGCGTACGCTCCGCGGGCGTGGGAGTGCCGGCATGATCCTCGAGACGGGCCGCGTGGTCGCGACGGAGCGTATCGCCGACCTCGGGACGGTCATCGTCGTCTCGGCGCCGGGCATCGCGAGCCGCGCGCACGCCGGCCAGTTCGTTCACGTGCGCCCCGGGGAGCGCTTCGACCCGCTGCTGCGGCGCCCGTACTCCTTCAATGGGATCGACCGGCGGACGGGCGAGCTCGAGCTCATCGTCAAGCCGCTCGGTCCGGGGGGAGAGTGGATCGCCGGGCGGCGCGGCGGCGACGCGCTCGATCTCCTCGGCCCGCTCGGGACCTCCTTCGTGGTCCGCCGGAGCGCCTCGAACCTGCTGCTCGTCGCGGGCGGCACCGGCATCGCCCCCATGAAGGTGCTGGCCGAGCAGGAGTCCGCGAAGCGCAACGTCACGCTGATCATGGGCGGCCGCTCGATCCACTACCTGTGGCCGGCGCACCGCCTCCCGACGGCGGTCGAGTACGTGACCACGACCGAGGACGGCTCGTTCGGCGTCCACGGGCGCGTGACCGACGCGCTGCCCCAGTACCTCGCGTGGGCCGACCAGCTGTGCGCCTGCGGGCCCTGGCCGATGCTCGCGGCGATCGGCCGAATGCGCGAGGAAGCGGAGCGCGCGACGTCGCTCCTGCGGGGCCGGGACGTGCTCCTCGACGCGCAGATCGCCGTCGAGCAGCACATGGGCTGCGCCATGGGCGTGTGCCGTGCCTGCGTCATCGTCACGGACGACGGCAACGCTCGCGTGTGCCGGGAGGGCCCCGTCTTCTCGCTCGGCGACGTCCGCTTCGAGGGCGGCGAGCCCGCCACGGTGGGTGCCTAGCCGTGCCCTGGCGTCGTCCGCGCAAGCGCGTCGAGCGGCCGATCGACGTCTCGCGCAGCACCGAGGAGTCGCTCGAGGGCGCCGCACAGGCCGAGGAGGAAGAGGACCTGACCGAGCTCGCGGACCTGGATGGAGCGTCGATCACTGAGGCGGCGACCGGTGAGGCCGATGAGACGCGCACGCCGTCGGACCTCGCGGAAAAGCTGAAGAAGGCCGTCGCCGGGATGGACCTTAGTGCCGAGGCGGCCTCCTTCTCGCCCTCGTCGGCTCGCGGATCAAAGCGCGGCGGGCCGGGCGTAGAGCACGTCGTGCGCGATCGCCCCTACCCGGCCACGCCCGCGACGATCCACTCGCGACGAGGGCTCGCGTCGGCCGCCTCTAACGATCCTTCTTCGACCGCGCCACCCGCGGCCGCCTCTTCCTTGTCCTCGTCGGAAGGACCGCGGATGGCTGAGACCTCCTCCGAGTTCGTACCCCTTCCGGAGGAGGGCGTGGACCTCGAGGTCGAGGCGGCGCGCGGACTTCGCCTCAAGAACCCCGTGATGACCGCGTCGGGCACGTTCGGGCAGGGCGTCGAGTACGCGGAGCTGATCGACGTCGCGCGGCTGGGCGCGATCGTGAACAAGGGCACGACGCCACGGGCGCGGCCCGGCAACCCGCAGTACCGGATCGCCGAGACGCCCTCGGGGATCCTCAACTCGATCGGCCTCGAGAACCCGGGGGCGGCGGGGGTCGCGAAGAAGTACGGGAAGGCCTGGGCGGCCCTGGGTGTGCCCGTGGTCGTGAACGTCGCGGGCTACACCGTCGACGACTACGTCTTCGTCGTTCGAGAGATGGAGGGCACGCCGGGCGTGGTCGCGTACGAGCTGAACGTGTCGTGCCCGAACGTGGAGGGTGGCACGCTGTTCGGCTGCGACCCCGCGCTCGCCGCCGAGGTGACGCGCGCGGTGAAGGGCGAGACCGGCAAGCCGGTGATCGTGAAGCTGACGCCGAGCGCACCGGACATCGTCGCTGTCGCCCTCGCCTGCGAGGAGGCCGGCGCGGACGGGCTCACCGCGATCAACACGGTGCTCGGCATGCGGATCGACACGAAGAAGCGCCGTCCCGTGCTCGGGACCGGGAGCGGCGGGCTCTCGGGACCGGCGATCCGGCCCATCGCGGTCCACATCACGTACCAGGTGGCGCGAGCGGTCTCGATCCCGGTGATCGGCGCGGGTGGCGTGACCAGCGCCGAGGACGCGCTCGAGTTCCTGATGGCCGGCGCCTCCGCGGTCCAGGTCGGCACCGCCACGTTCGCCGACCCGCTGGCGCCGATCAAGGTCCTCGAGGGGCTGGCGGAGTACGTGCGCTCGAACGGGCTAGGCTCGATCCGCGACATCGTGGGCGCGGCGCAGCCGGCGCGAGATCAGGAGACGGCGCCGCCGGGCTCGGAGACGGAGTACACGGAATGATCACGGAGACGCGGAGCGTCACCGAGGAGATGCGCGGCTCATTGCTGGAACGGGTGGCGGCGATGCACCGCCTGTGGGACTTCCTGACGGCGGATCTCGCGGCCGAGCACGTCAACCACTTCGAGCGGGCCGGAGTACTGCCCATCGCGTTCACGCTGGCCCACGCGGTCGCGAACGAAGACCGCAGCGCCGCCTCACTCCTCGGCGGCGACGCGCTCTGGGACGCTCACGCGGGGCGCGTGCGCCTCACGGGCGACGTGCCGCGGCGCGGCACCCCTATGGAGGTCGCGGAGCAGGTGCGCATCGGGAACGTCGACGCCTGGCGCGAGTACCAGCGTGCCGTCTTCCAGCGGACGGAGCGCGCGATCGCGGAGGCTTCGCTGTCGCGCCTGGCGGACCGGCACGAGATCACGCCGCAAGCGCTCAAGGGCGGCTACCTCGAGCTACTGGTCGGCACGCCCGAGCGCGTGCGCGTGATAGACGCGCTGGAGGCGTGGGTCTACCAGCACGGGATCCGGCACGCCGGCGAGCTCGAGCACGCGAGGGCTCTCGCCGGCCTCCAGGGCGTGACTTAGGATCACGGGGTGACGACGCAAGGGCCAGGCGATCTTCCGCGCGTGGGTCTGACGCACATCGAAGCCACGGTCACGGGGCCATCCGGCAGCGCGGTGACGGTCGAGTTCCTGATCGATACCGGCGCTGAGTACACGCTCCTGCCGCATGAGGTGTGGCAACGCCTCGGTCTCGAGCCGAAGCGCAGGATGGGCTTCCATCTCGCCGACGGAACCCGGGTGGAGCGCGCGATCTCGGAGTGTCACATCAAGGTGGGTGAGTTCGATGGCCACACGCCGGTGATCCTTGGCGAGCCCGGGGACGTGGCGCTGTTCGGCGCGGTCACCTTCGAAGTGCTCGCCTTGGTCTTCAACCCGTTCGACCGCTCTCTTCGACCGATGACGTCCGCTCCCCTGATGCAGCTGAGCGCGTAGCCACTAGGGCAGCGGCGCCCCCGTGCGGTACCAGCGTGCGATGAGCGCGCGCTCGTCCTCCGTCATCCCGGTCTGGTTGCCGAGCGGCATGACGCGCGTTACCACGACCTGCTGGTAGATGAGCCGCGCGCTCGCGCGGATGCGCTCGGACGACTCGAGCGACAGGCCCTTCGGGGGCGCGGTGAAGGCGACGTTCGTGGGGCGCTGGGCGTGGCAGGCCACGCAGCGCGCGGTGAAGACCTGGCGCACCGCCGTCACCTCCTCCGTGGTGAGCGGCGCCGCGGATACGGTGGCCGGAGCGCCGAGGAGCGCCACGACCAGCACGAGACCCACCGCCGCCCAGAGGAGCGGCCATTCCGTGCGGCCCTCGTGGCGGACGTTCAGGAAGTGCTGGACCGTCGCGCCGGCGGCCATGAGCGCGAGCAGCAGCGCCGCTCCGTAGGCGTGGCCGTACGTGAAGGGGAAGTGCTGCGAGATCATCGCGAAGATCACCGGCAGCGTGAGGTAGTTGTTGTGGATCGAGCGCTGCTTCCCTCGTAGGCCGAACACCGCGTCCGGGTCGCGGCCGGCGCGCTTCGCGGCGACGAGCTCGCGCTGCCCCGGGATGATCGTGAACAGGACGTTCGCGGCCATCCACGTGCCCATCGTCGAACCGGCCTGGATGTACGCGGCACGCGCGCTGAACAGCTGCGACGAGACCCAGACGACGATGACGATCAGCGCGACGATCAGGGTCGCCAGGACGAGCGGCCGGTCCGCGAGCGCGCGCGAG
>MGON01000067.1:9761-12063 GCA_001795345.1 Chloroflexi bacterium RIFCSPLOWO2_02_FULL_71_16
CGCGGCCAGGATGAGCACGCTCGCGCCGACCGCCGCCAGCGGGTCGAGGTCACGCACCGCGGGGTCGATGAGGAACTGGAACGGGTCCACGTAGTACAGAAGGACCAGCAGTCCGAATCCCGAGAGCCACGTGAGGTAGGCCTCCCACCTGAACCAGCGCAGCGACCCGGGGAGCGCGGATGGCGCGACGCGGAACTTCTCGATCCGGTAGAACCCGCCCCCATGGATCTCCCAGGCCTCGCCGCCCACGCCGCGCGCGGCATCCCGCTCGTCGGCGGGCGCGCGCAGGCCGTGGTCGAGCGCGATGAAATAGAAGGACGCCCCGACCCACGCGATCGCGGCCGCGATGTGCAGCCAGCGCACCACGAGGTGCAGCCAGTCGCCGAGGTAGGAGGCGAGGACCGGATCCATCGCTAGAGGCGCGCGAGGCGATCGCGCGCGATCGCCAGGAGCTCGCCGGTGCCGGTGAGCAGCTCGTCCTCGCGCGACCGGCCGAGACGCCCCCGCAGGACCGGGACGATCTCGGCCTTGCTGCGCCCCGCGACGAAGACGACGAACCGGAAGCCGTACCGGCGCTCGTACTCGTCGTTCAGCTCCGACAGCTCGCGAAGCATCGCCGCGTCGGCGTCGCCCTCCTGCTCACGCCGCGACGCCTCGGACAGCGTGCGCGGATCGGCGCCGACCCGAGGGTGCGTGTCGAGCACGGCGATGCGCTCGCCGACGGTCATGTCGTCGAGGATCGCGCGAGCCCGCCGGACGAGCGTGTCCGTGTCCGGGAAGGGCGCCTCGCGCGCGAGGCGATCGGCGAGCATCGGCGCCCGCTCCAGCGCGCGCCGGATCTCCTCAGCGCCGATCAACTGCCGCGATACGAGACGCAGCCGAACCGGGACACGAGCAGCGGCACGTGGTAGTGATCCTCTTCGCCGAGCTCGACGTCGAGCGCCACGCGGGTGATGAAGGCCGGCTCGCCGCGGGCGAAATAGCCGCCGAGGTCGAACTCGAGCCGGTACGTCCCCTTGGCCAGGCCGGTCGCGAGCTCCCGGATGCGGCCGTCGGCGTCGGTCGTCGCCGACCCGACGACCTCGCTGCCCCGGTAGAGCGTGACGGCGAGGCCGGCCGCGGGACGGCCCGTCGCGGTGTCGAGGACGTGGGTCGAGAGCGTGGGTGCTGCCACTAGCGCCGGTATCGTACGCACGCCCATGTCGAGCCTTCGCATCACCGCCGGTCCGTATGTTTTCACCGCCCGCCTGGAGGAGAAGGCCGCGCCACGCACCTGCGCGGCGATCCGCGCGCTCCTCCCGATGCGGACGAAGCTCATCCATGCGCGCTGGAGCGGCGAGGCGATGTGGGTGCCGATGGGCGATCAGCGTGTTGACGTCGCGCAGGAGCACCACACCAGCCATCCAGCGCCCGGGCACCTCCTGCTGTATCCCGGCGGGATCTCGGAGACGGAGGTCCTGGTCCCGTACGGCGCCACCCTGTTCGCGAGCAAGGTCGGGCAGCTCGCAGGCAATCACTTCGCGACGATCACCGACGGGCTTCAAGACCTGGCGGATCTCGGGCGGCTCACGCTGTGGCAGGGAGCGCAGGACCTCGCGATCGCGATCGAGGAGGCCTGAGGCGGCGGCGCACGACCTCGCGGTCCGCGGCGGACGCGTTGTGATCGGGCCGGACGTGGTCGCGCGCGATCTTCTCATCGAGAGCGGGCGGATCGAGGTCGTCGTCGAGCCCGGCAGAGGGCGCGCGAAGGAAGAGATCGACGCGCGCGGACTGCTCGTGGTGCCCGGCGCGGTCGACGCGCACGCGCACTTCAACGAGCCCGGTCGCGCCGAGTGGGAGGGGTGGGCGGCGGGGACGCGCGGCGCCGCCCTCGGCGGGATCACCACCGTCGCGGACATGCCGCTCAACTCGGTGCCGCCCACGCTCGATGGCTCCGCGTTCGACGCGAAGCGCGAGGCGGCCGCCTCCAGCGCGGTCGTCGACCACGCCCTGTGGGGCGGCCTCGTGGGCGGCGGGCGTTGGGATGCGCCGCTCGGACAGCTCCGCATGCGCGGCGCCGTAGGCGTGAAGGCGTTCCTGACCGACAGCGGCGTCCCGGAGTTCCGGCGGCTCGGTGACGGCGAGCTCGGCGGGGCGCTCGCGGCCGCGGCGCGCGCCGGCCTTCTGGTCGCCGCGCACTGCGAGGACGACGAGATCACGCGCGTCGCCGCCGAGCGTTCTCGTGCCGATGGACCGCCGAGCGCCGGCGCCTGGCTCGCCTCCCGACCGCCGGACGCGGAGGCGCGCGCGATCGATCGCCTCG
>MGON01000067.1:12076-13148 GCA_001795345.1 Chloroflexi bacterium RIFCSPLOWO2_02_FULL_71_16
GGCCAGCGGCGCGCGCGTGCACGTCGTCCACGTGAGCGGCCGTGCCGCGGTCGCGGCGGTACGCCGCGCGAAGGCTCGGGGCATCTGGATGAGCGCCGAGACCTGCCCGCATTACCTGACGTTCACCAGCGACGACGTCGAGCGCTCCGGCGCCGTGCTGAAGTGCGCGCCCCCCATCAGGTCGGCCGCCGATCGTGACGAGCTCTGGCGCGCGATCGCCGACGGCGGGCTCGACCTCGTGGCGTCCGACCACTCGCCCTGCCCGGCGGAGCTGAAGCGGGGCGACGTCCTCGCCGCATGGGGCGGCGTGGCCGGCATCCAGTCGTTCCTGCCGGCGCTCCTCACCGAGGGCCTCGGCCGAAAGCGCCTGGACCTGCCGGGCCTGGTCCGGCTCGTCGCGGAGGCGCCGGCGCGTCTTCTGGGTCTCTTCCCGCGGAAGGGCGCGATCCGCCCTCACTCCGACGCCGACCTCGTCCTCGTCGATCCGGACCGCGAATGGACCCTCGAGGAGAGCGCGATAGCGGCGCGGAGCGCGGTCAGCCCGTACGTCGGCCGCCGCTTCGCGGGCCGCGTCGTCCGGACGGTGGTGCGCGGCGTGACCGTCCAGCTGGACGGCGAGATCGTCGCGCGTCCGGGTCAGGGCAGGCTGGTCACGCCATGAGCGTCCTCGTCCGCGGCGGCACGCTCATCCCTCTTGACGCGGGTCCGCGAACGGTCCGCGGGGACCTGCTGATCGGCGGGCGGCAGATCGTCGGCGTCGGCAAGGTCGCGGCGCCGCGCGACGCCCTGGTGATCGACGCTTCCGGCTGCTACGTCATGCCCGGCCTGGTGCAGACGCACGTGCACCTCGTGCAGACGCTCTTCCGCGGCCTGGCGGAGGACCTCTCGCTCCTCGACTGGCTGCGCACGCGCGTGTGGCCGCTCGAGGCGGCGCACGACGAAGCCTCGATCCGTGCGAGCGCGCGCCTCGGCGTGCTCGAGCTGCTGCTCACCGGCACGACGACGATCCTCGACATGGGTACCTCGCTCCTCGGCGACGCGGTCGCCGAGGAGCTCGTCACGAGCGGTATCC
>MGON01000067.1:13188-14248 GCA_001795345.1 Chloroflexi bacterium RIFCSPLOWO2_02_FULL_71_16
CGTGCCGCCGAAGCTGGTCGAGACGACGAGAGCGTCGATCGACGCGGCGACCGCGCTCATCAAGAGGTGGCACGGCCACGACGCCGGGCGCCTGCAGTACGCGTACGCGCCGCGCTTCGCGCTCTCCTGCACCCGGGAGCTCCTCGAGGCGGTCGCGGCGCTCTCCCGGATGGGCTCGCATCTCGTCCACACGCACACGAACGAGAGCGCGACCGAGCGCGAGCTCATCGAGCGCGCCACCGGACGCGCGCCGGCGACCTACCTCGTCGAGGTCGGCGTGGCCTCGGAGCGTGCGGTGCTGGCGCACGCGGTCCACCTCGATGCGGCCGAGATGCGCGCGCTGCGTGACGTGGGTGCCGCGGTCACGCACTGCCCGTCGTCGAACCTCAAGCTCGGCAGCGGGGTCGCGGACGTCGTCGCCCTCCGCGGGGCTGGCATCACCGTCGGCCTCGGCGCCGACGGCGCGGCCTGCAACAACCGCCTGGACGGCTTCGAGGAGATGCGCCTCGCCGTGCTGCTCGCGCGGGCGCGCTCCGGGCCCGGCGCGCTCACCGCGTGGGACGTCCTGCGGATGGCGACGATCGACGGCGCCCGGGCGCTGCATGCGGACAAGGAGATCGGGTCGCTCTCGGTCGACAAGCGCGCCGACGTGATCGTCCTCGACGCGGAGCGCCTGGTCCCCGGCGGCGACGAAGCGACGCGCATCGTGTTCGGAGGCGGCTCGCGCGCGGTGCGCGACGTGATCGTGGACGGCCAGGTCCTCGTGCGCGACGGCGCCCCGACGCGGCTGGATCCCGCAGCGGTGCGCGCCGCCGCGAAGGAAGCGGTCCCCGGCCTCATGGTGCGGTCCGGCCTCGCGTGACGACCTCCTTCTAGACTCGCGCCACCGTGCACGTCGAGATCGCGCGACGCCTCGACGACGCGCTCGCGTTCCTCGCGTCGCGCCCCGATGCCGAGCCGATCGCGGGCGGCACCGACCTCATGGTGGAGATCAACTTCGGGCGCCACCGGCCGGCCGCGGTCGTGGCCATCGACCGGCTCGAAGAGCTGCGCGGCATGG
>MGON01000067.1:14263-17889 GCA_001795345.1 Chloroflexi bacterium RIFCSPLOWO2_02_FULL_71_16
TCCGCATGGGCGCGGGGGTGACGTACACGCGGATGCTCGATGAGGACGCGGGTTCCGTGGCCATGCGCGAAGCGGCGCGGACCGTCGGATCGCCCCAGATCCGGAACGCCGGGACGCTCGGCGGGAACCTCGGGATGTGCTCGCCCGCCGGCGACACGCTGCCGGTGCTTGCAGCGCTCGATGCCACGGTCGTGCTGCGGTCCGCGTCGGGCGAGCGGCGGGTGCCATTCACCGAGTACATGACCGGCCCGAAGAAGAGCGTGCGCCGCCAGGACGAGCTCGTCGTCGCGGCGGAGTGGGCGGGTGCGGGCTCGAGCCAGACGTTCATGAAGGCGGGCACGCGGAACGCGATGATCATCGCGATCGCGAGCCTCGCGCTCGTCGTGGACCGCGCCCGCCGCCGGGTCGGCGTGGGTCTCGGCTCGTGCGGGCCGACGATCCTGCGCGCGCCCGAGGCGGAGGCGTTCGCCGCGGGCGTCCTCGACGAGGGAGGCTGGGAGTCGGACAGGCGGCCATCGGAAGCCGCGGGTGCCGAATTCGGCCGCCTCGTGGCCGCCGCCGCGAAGCCTATCGACGACGTCCGGGGGACCGCGGCGTACCGCCGGCACGTCCTTTCGGTGATGGCTTCCCGAGCGCTCGCGCGAGTCTCGAAGCTATGACCGCTCGGGCCGCCTCTCGGGGAGCCTCTCCTCGATCGGAGCGGATCGCTGCGGAGCGAAGCGATCCGATCTCGTCGAGGGCACACCCTCGCGCGGCCCGGCCAGCCACATGACCACTCGCACCATCGAGCTGCACTTGAATGGCGAGCGCCGGTCGGCCGAGGTCGCGACCCACGAGTCGCTGCTCACGGCGCTCCGCGAGCGCTTCGGCCTCGCGGGCAGCAAGAACGCGTGCGAGCAGGGCGAGTGCGGATCGTGCTCGGTGATCATGGACGGCGAGCTCGTGTGCTCGTGCCTGGTGCTGGCCGCCGCGGCGGACGGCAAGCAGGTGCGCACGGTCGAGGGGCTCTCCGCGAACGGCGAGATGCACCCGGTGCAGCGCGCGTACGTCGAAGCGGGCGCGGTGCAGTGCGGCTTCTGCACGCCCGGCCTGATCGTCGCGACCGAGGCACTGCTCCGCGCGAACCCGGAGCCGAGCGAGGCCGAGGTCCGCGAGGCGCTGGCCGGCAACATCTGCCGCTGCACCGGCTACGGCCGCATCCTCGAGGCGGTGCAGCGCGCGGCCAAGGGAACGTACCGGTGAGCCGTTCCGCGCCCCGGCTCACGCTCGCGCCGCCGCGCCCGGGCGCGCGGGTGAAGGTGCGCGGCATCGTCGGCGAATCCGCGGAGCGTCCCGACGCCGTGGCGAAGGTGAAGGGCGAGTTCGCCTACGCCAGCGACCTGCGGGAGGAAGGGATGCTCGCCGGTCACACCCTGCGCAGTCCCCATGCGTACGCGCGCATCCGGTCGATCGACGTTACGCGCGCCGAGAGGATGCCCGGCGTGCGCGCGGTCATGACCGCGAAAGACCTGCCGACGCGCGCGCTCTTCGGGCTCATGAAGCGCGACCAGCCCGTCCTCGCCGCCGACGTCGTGCGTTACGTCGGCGAGCCCGTCGCGCTCGTCGCCGCCGACGACATGGACCAGGCGAAGGCCGCGGCCCGCGCCATCGCCGTCGAGTACGAGCCCCTCCGGCCGGTGACCGATCCGGTCGCGGCCCTGCAGAAGGGCGCACCGAAGCTGCACCCGCAGGGGAACGTCATCGAGAGCGTCCGCGTGGCGTACGGCGACTTGGGCGCGAGCGCCGAGGTGGTCGTGAGCGGCGAGTACGAGGTGGGGATGCAGGACCAGGCCGCCCTCGGGCCGGAGGCCGGTCTCGCCATCCCGCGCGTGGACGGCGGCGTGACGCTCCACATCGCGACGCAGTGGCTGCACGAGGACCTGTCGCAGATCGCGCCGTGCCTGGGGCTGCCCGAGGAGAAGGTGCGGCTCGTCCTGTCCGGCGTCGGCGGCGCCTTCGGCGCGCGGGAGGACCTCTCGCTGCAGATCCACTGCTGCCTCCTCGCGCTACGGACGAAGCGTCCCGTCCGGATGGCGTACGGACGCGAGGAGTCGTTCTACGGCCATGTGCACCGCCACCCCGCGCGCATGTGGTACGAGCACGGCGCGACCGCGTCCGGGCGGCTCGTGTACGTGCGCGCAACGCTCGTCCTGGACGGCGGGGCCTACGCGTCCTCGAGCGGCGCGGTCATCGCGAACGCGGCGTGCTTCGCGGCCGGGCCGTACCGCGTCCCGAACGCGCTCATCGAGGGCGTCGTCGCGTACACGAACGGTCCTCCGAACGGCGCGATGCGCGGCTTCGGCGCGGTGCAGAGCTGCTTCGCCTACGAGGCGCAGATGGACCGCCTCGCCGCCGCGTGCGGGATCGGCCCGGTCGCCATCCGGGTGCTGAACGGGCTTCGCGAGGGCGACCCGATCATCACCGGCCAAGCCATGGAAGGATCCGCACCGGTCGCCGAGATCGTCCGGCGCTGTGCCGAGCTGCCCGCCAGCTCTCCCGAGATCCCTTCGGACCCGCTCCTGCTGCCCGGGGGAACGGGCAACCTGACCCACGGAGAGGGCGTCGCGCGCGCGACCGGCTACGCCGCCGGCATGAAGAATGTCTGCTACTCGCACGGCTTCGACGACTTCGCGACCGCGCGGGTGCGCCTCGAGCGTGACGAGACCGGGGCGATCGCCCGCGTGCACACGGCCTCGGCCGAGGTGGGCCAGGGGGTCGTGACCGTCATGCTCCAGGTGGCGCGCACGGAGCTCGGCATCGAGCGCGTCCAGCTCGAGACGCCGGACACGACGGTGGGCTCGGCCGGCTCGAGCTCGGCCTCGCGCCAGACGTGGATGAGCGGCGGGGCGGTCCAGGCGGCGTGCCGCGAGGTCCTGGCGGAGCTGCGCGAGCGGGCGATGAGCGCTGGCCGCACGGTCCCGGAGGATCCGCGCGAGCTCCTCGCCGATCCGTCCTGGGCCGGACTGCTCGATGAGCCCCTGGAGCGAACGGCGACGTACCGCCACCGGGACACCGATCCGCGCGACAAGGAGGCGGGCCAGTCGAACGGCCATGTCGCGTTCCTCTTCGCGGCCCACCGCGCCACGGTCGACGTCGACCTGGACACCGGCCTCGTGCGCGTGGTGCAGGTCGCGACCGCGCAGGACGTGGGGAGGGCCATCAACCCGCTGGCCGTCGTCGGCCAGATCGAGGGCGGGATCGCGCAGGGTCTCGGCCTGGCGGTCATGGAGGAGATCCAGCTGAAGGACGGACAGGTGCGGAACGCCAGCTTCACGGATTACCTTCTCCCGACGATCCTCGACATGCCCCCGGTCGTCGCCGACGTCGTCGAGCACCCGCATCCCGACGCGCCCTACGGCGCGAAGGGCGTGGGGGAGCCGCCCACGATCTCGAGCACGCCCGCCATCGTCGCGGCCATCCGCGCGGCGACCGGGAAGCCGCTCAACAGGGTGCCGGTGCGGCCCGACGACATCGTGTTCGGGACCGAGGCCCGCTCGGGATGGAAGATCGTGCCGGGGCAGGATCCCGCGAAGGCGGTCCGCGCATGACGCTGCCGCTCGAGACGATCCGCGCGGCGCCGAAGGTCC
>MGON01000067.1:17933-20395 GCA_001795345.1 Chloroflexi bacterium RIFCSPLOWO2_02_FULL_71_16
GTCGAGCTCGCGCAAGAGCTGGGCTATGGGGGCCTGCCGACGACCGATCCCGCGGAGCTCGGCCGGTGGTCGCACCAGGCCGCGACGAGCGGCGGATCGCTGTCGCTGTACCTCCGCCCCTTCGCGCACACGATCGCGGTCATGCAGACCCCCGCAGGCATCGAGCGCGTGGCGTTCGAATGCGGCGAGGACCTGGCGCGCGACGGCGTCGTCTACGCGGAGGTGCGCTACGCGCCCGTCTTCCACACGCAGCGAGGGCTCAACCTCGAACAGGTCGTCGAAGCGGTCGCGCGCGGCTTCGCGCGGGCGGAGTCGCGCTACGGGATCGTCCTGCGGCAGATCGTCGCGGCGATGCGCGACCGGACGGACTCGCTCGAGATGGCCGAGCTCGCCGTGGCCTTCCGAGACCGCGGCGTGGTCGGGTTCGACATCGCCGGCGAGGAGGCCGGCCACCCGCCGAAGGCGCACCTCGAAGCGTTCCAGCACTGCCGCCGCGAGAACTTCTCCATCACCATCCACGCCGGCGAGGCCTTCGGCCCGCCGTCCATCTGGCAGGCGCTCCAGTACTGCGGCGCGCACCGCATCGGCCACGGTGTCCGCCTCGTCGAGGACATGGCCATCGCCGGCGGCAAGGTGCTGAAGCTGGGACCGCTCGCCACGTACGTGCGCGACAAGCGCATCCCCCTGGAGCTCTGCCCGACCAGCAACGTGGACACCGGCGCGGTGCCGTCGCTCGCCGAGCATCCCATCCGGTACTTCCTCGACGCCCGGCTCCGCGTCACGGTGAACACGGACAACAGGCTGATGTCGGACATCACCCTGTCGGAGGAGCTGCGCCGCCTCTCAGCGACGCTCGGGCTCGGCCTCGCCGACCTGGAGCGGCTCCAGATCAACGCCATGAAGAGCGCGTTCATCGGCTACGACGAGCGCGTCGCGCTGATCTACGGGCGCATAAAGCCCGGCTTCGCGAAGCTGCGCGGCGAGCCCGCCCTCGCTGCGTCCCTGCCGCCGAGCGCCTAGCACCGAACCTTTCGGGCCGGCCGTCGGTACGCTGAGGCGATGGGCCCCGGCACGCGCCGCTTCGTCATCCGCCGTCTCATCCAGGCGGTCCCGACGCTCTTCGGGATCATCACGCTGACGTTCCTCATCTCGCGCCTCGCTCCCGGGGACCCCATCCGCCTGGTGACCTTCGGCCTGGATCTCACCGGCGAGGACATCGAGCGGATCCGCCGCAACTACGGGCTCGACCGGCCCATGTACGAGCAGTACATCAAGTACGTCTGGGACACGCTGCGCCTCGACTTCGGGTACTCGATCATCTATCCCGGCCAGACCCCGACCTCGATGCTCATGGCGCGCCTGCCGAACACGCTGATGCTCGCGGTCGTCGCCCTCGTCTGGCAGCTGCTCATCGGCGTCCCGCTCGGGATCATCGCGGCGCTCAACCGCGGCAAGGTGATCGACCAGCTCATCCGCTTCTTCGCCACGGTGGGGCACGCCGTGCCGGACTTCTGGATGGGCCTCATCTTCATCATCGTCTTCGCCGTCACGCTCCGGTGGATGCCGAGCCAGGGCGTGCTGACGATCGGCAAGGACCAGTGGGACATCCTGGACCGCATCCGCCACATCGCCATGCCTTCGCTCGTCCTCGCGTTCACCGGCATCGCGCTGTACGCGCGTCTCCTGCGCACGGAGATGCTCGAGGTCCTGCGGCAGGACTACGTGCGCACCGCCGAGGCGAAGGGGCTCGCCGACCGCGTCGTAGTGGTCCGCCATGCCCTGCGGAACGCGCTGATCCCGGTGGTCACCTCGCTCGGCGGGATCCTGGCCGGCCTGATATCAGGTGCGCTCATCATCGAGCAGGTCTTCACCTGGCCCGGGCTCGGCCAGTTCACCTATCAAGCTGCTATCGCGAAGGATTACCCCGTGGTCCAGGCCGGCGTGTTCATCTCCAGCCTGCTTCTCGTGATCAGCTACATCCTGCGCGACGTGACCTACGCGTTCATCGACCCGCGCATCGCTCATCGCTAACGCGATGAGTTACCCGCTTTTCGCGCCGTCGACTCGGCTCGCTATCGCATCGCCGGCCTGCGCCGCCTCGCTATCGCATCGCCGGCCTGCGCCGCCTCGCTCCGCTCGATCACCCAGCTGACTCGCTCGGGCCGGCGGAGCCGGACCCTCGCTCGTCTCGCTCTACCCGATGACCTCGCCGGACTTCGCGATGCGCTGGGCGATCGCGGTACGCAACTCGTGCATCTTGCGCGCGTAGCGCTGCGCGGCCATGACGAACGCCGCGTGCGACCACGTGAGGGGTGAGACGGATAGCGGATCCCCGGTCAGGGGATGGAGCTGCTCCGGCATCACGCCCGACGGCAGCGTCCGGGTCGCGCACCAGTCCAGGATCCGCCGCGCCGGCTCGAGATCCTCGGCGCGCTTGGCGCAGGCGACGTGGTGCTCCGCGA
>MGON01000067.1:20495-26412 GCA_001795345.1 Chloroflexi bacterium RIFCSPLOWO2_02_FULL_71_16
AGCCAGATCCCGGAGAGCGAGATGTCGAGGGTCGGATCCTTCACGATCGTCCCGTCCGGCAGGACCGACACGGTGCGCACGAACCGGCCGCGGTCCTCGTCCCAGAGGTGCTCCAGGGCGGCGGCGCGGATCTCGTCCGCGGCGACGCGGTACCGCGACGTGAGCTCGTGCTGGCCGAAGGCCTCGGCGAAGCGCGCCGCGGCGGTGAGGCCGGCCCACACCGCGGCCGTCGTGAACGCGTGG
The DNA here is from genome assembly GCA_001795345.1 of Chloroflexi bacterium RIFCSPLOWO2_02_FULL_71_16. Taxonomy (GTDB): domain Bacteria; phylum Chloroflexota; class Limnocylindria; order P2-11E; family P2-11E; genus GWC2-70-10. The sequence continues at coordinate 20,739 of MGON01000067.1, forward strand.
ATGCCGCGGCGCTCCTCCCACAGGTCGAAGCTCGCCGCGGGCAGACCGGTGTGCGGCTCGCGGAACGTGGTCATGAAGTCCGCTGCCGTCCGCACGAGCTTGCGGTAGAGGGGCCGCACGAACTCGAGGTCGCGTAGGCGCTCGTAATGGAGCCAGAGGCCCCAGACGGGCAGCGCCGTCTCGTCCTCCTGGATCGGCAGCTCGAGGCGGCCCTCCGGCGTCGACCACGCGTGCCACGACGACCCCGCGGAGCCGTCGGGGTTGTACTTGTGGAGCAGGTAGCCCTCCCGCGTGATGAGCTCCCCGCACATCGCGTAGAAGCGGCGCGGCAGCTCGACGTACCCGGCGAGGTCCATGGCCGCCGCGACGAGGGCGCCGTCGCGGGGCCACATATACGAGTACGTGTCGCGGTTGAACCGGAGCACGTCCGAGTCGTTCCCGGCGACGATCGCGCCGCGCTCGTCGACCTGCGTCCGGATGATCAGGCACGACCGCTTGTACAGGTGGCACAGCTCGTCCGGCAGCACGCGCGAGATCTGCGACTCGTCCTTGTTCGCCCAGAGGCGCCAGTAGTCGTCGGTGCGCTTGATGAACGAGACCGGCCCGCGGGTCCGGACGAGCTGGTCGAGGTCACGGACCTCCTCGTACGACTGGCCCGCGGCGAGCCAGAAGGTGACCGTTCCGCTCCCGTGACCGGGGACGCGGACGTCGATCTGGCCGATGGTGTCGATGCCGCCCTGCGCGACAGGGTTCCGCGAGAGCGCGCCGTCCTCCGCGTCGACCCACGCGCCGACATGCCCGCCGTCCTCCTTGCGCCCGATGGCGAAGGAGGCCAGCCCGGCCTGACCGTCACTTCCCATGCCGGAGAGTAGGAACCAGCGCCGCGCCTTGTAGTGGAGGAGCGCGCGCGAGCGCGGGTCGTAGTAGGCGGAGTCGCCGACGCTGTTCCCGTAGAGATGCGCGTCGAAGTGCTGGAAGAGGCGGACCTCGCGGTCCCGCCCGGTCGTGTCCTCGACGGTGACCTCCTTCAGATAGAGGTTCCGGTCGAAGTCGACGACGTCGCGGCAGTGGAGGCGCAGTCCGAGCGCCGCGTTCGAGCAGTGCACGTCGCCGACGAGCGTCTCGTGGGCGTAGCGGATCTTCCGCTCCCAGTCCCCATCCGAGATCCAGCGGAACGTGCCGTCGGCCCACACGCCGAAGCGGCAGGGGTGGCCCTCGGTGTGGTCCTCCATCCCGACGTACGGGAAATACACATCCCTCAGCTGATAGAGGCGGTCGAACGTGACGAGGAGGTTCCCGTTCCCGAGCGGCAGATCACGCGGCACGACGCGTCATTGTGCGCGGTGTACCTAGCACGATGGTCCTAGTGCCGGCGCACCGCGGTACCCGACGCGAGCCGCGTCATCCACGGTGCGCCGCGCTTGTCCGGACTACCTCTTCCTTGTCGTCTCCAGGAACCGCTTCGCAGTGGCGATGGCTTCTTCGCGCTTGCCGGCCTCGACCAGGTCAGGTCGCACCAGCGGGGCTCCGATCCCGTAGCCGGCCGCGCCGGCCTGCTCGTACGCGGGGATCTCGTCGAGCTCGATGTTGCCGGTCGGCACGAGCGGCAGGTGCGCGATGGCGCGCCGGACGTTCGCGAGGTAGCTCGGCCCGCCGAGGCTCTGGATGGGGAAGATCTTGATGGCGTCGGCGCCCAGCTCGGCGGCCTGGACGATCTCGGTCGGGGTCATGGTGCCGGGCATCGACATCGCGTCGCGCGAGCGCGCGGCCTCGATCATCTCGGGCACGAGGATCGGGCTGACCAGGAACCGCGCGCCCGCGAGGAGCGAGTCCTCGGCCTGGCGCCGGTTCAGCACGGTGCCGGCACCGATCACCGCGCCCTGCGCCGCCATGTCCTCGTCGCTGGAGAGGCGCTCGATCAGCTCGAACGCGTCGGGCACGGTGAGCGTGATCTCGATGAGCCGGACGCCGGCCTCCGCGAGGATCCTCGCGGCCAGGGCGGCGATGTCCGCACTGCCCACCCGGATGACGGCGACCATGCGGTCCTCGCCGAATACGCGTATGAGCTCTCGCCGCGTGGCGCGGGGCCGCTGCAGCGTCGCCACGGACCGATGGTATCCGCGGCTACCGCTGTCGGAGGAGCACGCGCGCGGGAGAGCCGGTGCCGCCCGCGATCTTCAGCGGACCGCAGAAGAGCTCGTAGTCGCCGGGGGCCACGTCGTGGAGGTCGAGACCCTCGACGATGACCACACCGGCGCGAAGCAGGGCGACGTGCACCGGATGCCCCAGCTTCCCCGAGCCGAAGGGCTCGACCGAGAGGTAGTCGACGCCGACGAGCTTCACTCCCGCCCGGACGAGCCAGTGGGCCGCGGTCTCATCGAGCGCGATGAACTCCTTGTCGAACGGCGCCGTCGGGTCACGCCAGCGCTCGCTGTTGCGGGTCTTGAACAGGACCCGCTCGGTGCCCATCCCGATGCCCGCGCCGTCGAGCCAGTGGCCGGAGATGTGGTCGTCGTCGCCGTAGCCCACTACCCGGCACCGGCCGACGAGCGGCTCGAGCGGGAGCTGGTCGATCGTCGCGCCGCCCTCGAGGAAGTGCACCGGAGGATCGACGTGCGTTCCGGTGTGGTCGCCGAAGGTCACGACGGAGACGTTCGAGCTGTCACCCCTCGCCATGCGCTTCAGCGGCTCGACGCGCGGTCCGTCCTCGCCGGGCCACGTCGGCATGCCGGGCCGGAGCGTGAGGGTGACGTCGTGCACGCGCATGGAGGTCGCGCCGAGCATACGTCGGCATACTGGCCGCCGATGGGCATCGCCGCCGGGGAGGTCGAGGAGCTGTTCCGGGACGCCGGCGCCCTCCAGGAAGGCCACTTCGAGCTGGCCTCAGGGCGCCACGCGCCGAGATACCTCGAGAAGTTCCAGGTGCTCCAGTGGCCGGCGCGGACGGAACGGCTCTGCGCCGCGATCGTCGAGCGCGCGCGCGGGCTCGACGTGCGGACGATGGCCGGCCCGACGACGGGCGGGATCATCCTCGCGCACGAGGTGGCTCGTCAGCTCGGGGTCCGCGCCGTATACGCCGAGAGGCGCGAGGACGGGCCGGGCCGCGTCCTGCGGCGAGGCTTCCGCCTGGAGCCCGGCGAGCGCGTACTCGTGGTGGACGACATCATGTCGACGGGCGGCTCGGTGGAGGAGACCATCGCGGCCGTCCAGCAGGCTGGCGGAACGGTCGTAGGTGTCGCGGTCCTGGTGGACCGGTCCGGCGGCGCGAAGCTCGCCGGAGGCATCCCGCATTTCGCCCTGTGGGAGGTCGCGATGGAGAGCCACGAGCCGGCGTCGTGCCCGCAGTGCGCGGCCGGCGTCCCGCTGCGGAAGCCTGGCACGACACCTGCGCCAAGAGCCGCGACGCGAGGCACCGGCTCGGCCGGCGCCGGAAGGGAGCCAGACCGGTGAGAGACCTGTTCGGCACGATCCGCACCCTCGCGTGGGTCGCGTTCATCGCCGCGCTCTACCAGGAGCTGCGGAAGCCGCCCGCGGAGCGCACCTGGCACGGCCGCGTCGCGGGCGTGATCCCCTATGACTTCCGGGTCCCGAGCTTCGAGCGGCTGCGCTCGGCGTACTGGGCGCCCGAGAGCGAGACCGTCTTCACGGATCGCGTATTCGGCGTCGGGTGGGCGGTGAACATCCCGGTCGCCGCGCGGAAGGTGAGCGAGGCGATCCGCCAGTACTCGGAAGCGAGCCGCCCGATGCGCGAGGAGATCGCGCGCCGCATGCCGCAGCCGAGCCGGGCCGGGCAAGCGACCGGCACCGGGAACGGTCACGGAGGCGCGCGCCCCGACTAGCGCACGACCCCCCGACCGGCCACAATGCCGCGCTAGTGGGACCGAGCCCGTCCTTCGCCTGGCGGCTGCAGGACTTCCTCGCTCATCCCATCCGTCTCGGCATCATCGTCGCGCTCCTCGTCGGGATCCCGACCTCGATCCTGCTCGTCGACGAGCTGCGCGTGGGCGCTCTCGGGTCGACGGAGGGACGCATCGCGGTCCTCCTGCTGCTCCTCGCGACCGGTGGAACGGTCGGCCTGATCTCCGGGCAGCTCCTGCAGGCGCTCCGCCGTCAGGCGTTCACGGACAGCCTGACGGGCCTCTACAACCGGCGCTTCATGGATGCGCAGCTCGGTCTCCTCGACTCTCGGGCGGGTCGCTACGGGCGCAACTACTCCGTGCTCGTCTTCGACATCGATGGCCTGAAGCAAGTGAACGACACGCACGGGCACGATGTCGGGGACATCGCGCTACGCCGGTTCGCGACGATCTTGACCGACGCGCTCCGTCGCTCCGACGTGGCCATCCGGACCGGCGGTGACGAGTTCGTCGCCGTCCTGCCCGAGACGCCGTGCGCCGACGCGCGGATCATCTTCGACCGCATCCGCGCCCGCGTGTTCGCGCTGCGCGAGACCGATCCGCGGCTCACGATCGGCGTGAGCGCGGGGGCCGTCGGCTGGCGCTCGGGACGCTCGCTCGAGAAGCTCGTGAAGGATGCGGACACGCTCCTGCTCAGCGCGAAGCGCGCGGGCAAGGACCGCCTGGAGACGGAGCCCGTCCCGGCTTAGCCCCCGCGAGCAGGCGCGAACGCCGCGGCTATCCTCGATCCGCCGTGACCCGCATCGTCGTGACGCGTCCCGTCACCGAAGAGGCCCTCTCGCTGCTGCGTCCGCGCGCCGAGCTCAAGATCGGTCCCGCGGATCCGCCGCTTCCCACGCGGGACGAAGTGCGGGAGATGGTGCGCGACGCCGACGTCGTCTACACGCTGCCGGCCAACCCGCTCGACGCGGAGGCGATCGGCGGTGCCCAAAAGCTCCGGATGATCGCGACGATGGGGACCGGCTTCGACAACATCGACATAGCCGCGGCGAAGAAGCGCGGGATACCCGTCACCTACGCGCCCGGGATCCTCGACGAGACCACTGCGGACGGCGCGTTCGGCCTGCTCATCGCGGCGGCGCGCCGCTTCGGCGAGGCCGAGCGGGTCCTGCGCGCCGGCGAGTGGAAGGGGTGGGGGCCCGGTCAGTTCCTCGGCCAGGATGTCCATCACGCCACCCTCGGCATCGTCGGCATGGGCCGCATCGGGCGCCAGATCGCGCGACGCGCGAGCGGCTTCGAGATGCGCGTCATTTACTACGACGAGCGGCGCAACGACCAGGCGGAGCGCGAGCTGTCGGTCGTCTACGTGCCTCTCGATCGCCTGCTCGCGGAGTCGGACATCATCTCGGTGCACGTGCCGCTCATGCCCTCGACGCGCCACCTCATCGACGCGGAAGCGCTCCGGAAGATGAAGCCGAGCGCCGTCCTCATCAACCCCTCCCGCGGTCCGGTCATCGACGAGCGCGCGCTCGCCGAGGCGCTGCGCGACGGCGTGATCGCCGCGGCCGGGCTCGACGTGTACGAGCGGGAGCCGCGGGTCGAGCCGCTGCTCCTGGAGCTCGAGAACGTGGTGCTGCTGCCCCACATCGCCTCGGCGTCGGAGCGGACGCGCACCCGGATGGCGGTGCGCGCGGCCCAGAACATCCTCGCGTTCCTGGACGGCAAGCCGCTCCTCGACCCGGTCCCCTGACGATGGCGACCGTCGAGATCGAGAGCGGGCGGGAGACGCTCAAGGCCGACCTCTACGGCAAGCTGCC
>MGON01000067.1:26572-30947 GCA_001795345.1 Chloroflexi bacterium RIFCSPLOWO2_02_FULL_71_16
GCGGTAGCGCGGTGCTCGCCGCGGCCATGCAGGAGGACGTGGAGTGCGTCGTCACGCTCTCCGCCCCCGTCCGTCCGGTGCCGGACGAGCTGAGCGCCCTGGTCCGCGGGCGCAAGCTCTTGGTCTGCGCGATCGGCGACACGCTGGGTGCCGCGCCGAACGTCCTCGCGAGCTTCAAGGCGCTGCGCCCCCCGAAGCAGCTGCTCTTCTTCGGCGGGAGGGAGCACTCGCGCGCGATGTTCAAGGCGCCGTACGGGTCCGAGGTGCTCGAAGCGATCGTCGGCTTCGTCGCGCGCGGGATGGCCGCCTGATGCCGGCCCGCGTGAACCCCGACGTCCCGGGCGAGGCGAAGCTCCTGCGCACGGTCGGCAAGCGCATCCGCGCCTTCCGCCAGAAGCGGAAGCTCACGATGGCGGAGCTCGGCGCCGACCGGCGGGGCCGCGTGTACTTCCAGCGCCAGTACGTCTGGAAGATGGAGACGGGGCGCGTCGCGCCTTCGCTGGCGGCGCTCGCTCACTTCGCGCGCCGCCTCGACGTGACCGTCTCGGAGCTGCTCCGGGGCGTCTAGCCCGCGACCCTAGGTCGCCGGGATCGCGTGGCGGACGGGGATGGGTCCGGTGTAGGCGGGCAGCTCGACGCGCGCCGCCCGGTCGATCCCCAGGCGAAGCCCGTAGAGCTCGCCGCGGCGCTTCAGATCGCCGAGCTCCCGGGCATCGCCCAGCGCCTTCATCAGCGCATCGGCCGGTCCGACGACGCTCACCGCGAACGGCGGCGACATGAGCCGGCCGTTCACCTGGATCGTCGCTCCGACGCACGCGGTCGCCGACGTCACGCGCTCGCCGTTCACGGCGATGCCGAGCGCGCCCGCCTTCCAGGCCGCGTTGAAGACGTCCGTGATGTCCTGGCTGTGGACGATGGCGAGCTCGATCGAGCGGCGCGGCGCCGACGCCGGCAGCCGGCCGTCGTCGAGCGTGATGACCACGCCCTCGCCTCCGAGCGGGCTGAGCCCGGCGGCGTCCTCGAGATCGTCGATGCCGCCTTTCAGGGAAGCCGCGCGCACGTCGAGGCTCGCGGCCTGCTCGCGGACCGCGTCCAGCTCGGCGCGCACCGCGGCGAGCTCGACGCGCAGGCCGTCCTGCTCGCGCTGCATCTCCGTGGCGGCGGTCGCTAGGTCGGCGCTGTAGCGCGTGGCGATGGGCGACCGGGTCGCCTGCGTCTGCCACTGGACCCCGATCACGAGCCCGAGCAGGAGCGCCGGGAGCACGAGGATGAGCGCCGTTCGCATCCTTCGAACCTACTATTTCATGAGGGCCTGTACTTTCGTACCGGCCTGTCGTCGCCGCGCTCGCGCGAGAAAGCTCGCTCGGCCGCGGCTCCTAGGGCCTGTAGCTCAACGGCAGAGCAGAGGACTTTTAATCCTTTGGTTCCGGGTTCGAATCCCGGCAGGCTCACACGGCCACCGGCCAGCTGTCGGGACGGCCGCCCGCAGGCTTGGAAGCGAATGCTTTTGGCGGGGATCTGCGGCCCTGTCGCTTCGTTGTGCGAAGCGCCGATCGCTACTTCGCGGTATGTCCGGCGAGCCCGAGGAACACGATGACCGCGCGGTTCATGCGGACCACGTCTTCGTCCGAGAGCAGCCCGATGCGATCCGCCAGCTTCGTCCTCGACACCGTGGTGATCTTGTCGACCATCAGCTGACTCGGGGCTCGTAGTCCATTCTGCTCAGAAGGTCCCATCGGGAGGCGCATCAACGGCGCATCGATGGCGTGAGTGGTGAAAGGACAGATCGTCATGGAGGCTGTCGCATCGAAGGCGTCGTCCTGGAGGATCACCGCCGGCCGAGGTTTCCCGACGTAGTCGGGCCCGCCCGCGACGGTCCAGATCTCCCCGCGCCTCACTCCTCGGGCCAGTCCGTGACCGCATCGACGAAGGCCTGCTCCTCTCGCTCGAACACGTCAGTCCCCACCAGCAATGACTGACGGTGAGCCTCGCGCGCGAAGCTCCGAGAGCGAACGTCCGGGACCCAGAGCTGGATCGGCCGGAGTCCGCGACGGCGCAACCGTTCTCGGTAAGCCCGGACCTTGTCGCGGGACCTCAAGGGCTTCGCGGACGGCATCGGCGACCTCCTCGAACTGGTTACATGTAACCCTATCACTGGGCGTCAAACGTGCGCTCGGAGCGCTCCACGAGCGTGCGCACGCGCGTCTCGCGAACGGTGGACCTACAAAGACGCGCTCGCTCACATCCTGTTCTGGAAGCAGTACCAGTTGGAGACGATCGCGGGTCGTCCGCACGAAGTGAAGCCCGCGGGCCGGACGGTGCATGAACAAGCTTTCGGGCCGCCTTCGCTTCTTGCCTCGGTTCAAAATAGTGTCCCGGACGGCTCACACGCTCCGTCGTCTCAGAACGTCACCACGCGATCCGCCCAGATGGTCCAGTCCGTCAGCTCATCCATCGAGGAGCGGTGCGCTCCGTCGACGCGCGTCTCGTCCGTCAGCGCGCGCGCATCGGAGCAGCTGCCGCAGCAGCCGACCCTGCCGCCACGCTGCACGACCGCGCGCACCATCCGCTCACTGTTGTAGTAGCCATCGGGGGTCTTCTGCCCGCGCACGGCGCAGCCGACCGCGTCGCCCATGAGGAACACGCGGACCTCCTGGCCCTCGCGCTTGGCGAGCGACATGGCGAGGCGGAGGCCGTTGTAGGAGCGCTCGGAGCCGTAGGGCGCGTCATTGAGGATGAGCAGCGTCTTCAGGTCGGTACCTCACGATCCAGCTGCGATGGGCAGGCCCGCCGCCCGCCACTCGGGAAGCCCGTCCTCGAGCCGGCGCGCGCGGAAGCCGCGAGCACGCAGCAGCGCCAGGGCCTGCGGCGCGAGGACGCAGTAGGGCCCGCGGCAGTAGGCGACGATCAGCTTCGTCCTCGGCAGCTCGTGCAGGTGGCGCGCGAGCTCGTCCAGCGGGATCGAGGCCGCGCCCTTGATGTGGGCGCTCTTGTACTCCTCCGTCGGACGCACGTCGACGACGATGGTGTAGCCCCGGCGGAGGCGGCGCAGCAGCTCCGCGCGGGTCAGCGGTTCCAGCTGGTCGCTGCCGTCGATGTACTCCGCCGCCAAGCGCTCCACCTCGGGCAGCCGCGTACGGGCCACGGCACCGAGCTCCGTGACGAACGTGCAGACCTGCTCGTCCGCCGCGCGGTAGTAGATGCGCGTGCCGTCCCGGCGGCGGGCCACCAGGCGCGCCGCGCTCAGCGCCTGGAGATGCTGCGAGACGTTCGTGACGGTCATGCCCGTGGCGCGCGCGAGCGCGTCGACCGAGCGTTCACCCTGGCAGAGCAGCTCGAGGAGCTCGATGCGCCGGGGAGAGGCGACAGCCTTGCCGATGCGCGCGAACTGCTCGTGCAGCGCGCTACGCAGCTCGGGCGGGGAGGCGGTCACGCGGCCGAGTATATTCCAGTGGTCGCTGGAACAGTAGAGGAGGGCGAGACGATGGACGGGCGAACGGTCGTGGTGCTCGGCGGCGGGGTCGGTGGCCTGACGGCGGCGAACGAGCTGCGCCGCCTGCTCAGCCCGCAGCACCGCGTCGTGCTCATCGAGCAGGAGCGCGAGCACCGCTTCGCCCCTTCGTTCCTGTGGGTGATGACCGGCGCGCGGCGGCGGGAGCAGGTGACGCTCGAGCTCTCGACGATCGTGCACAGCGGCGTGGAGCTCATCCAGGCGCAGGTCCAGAGCATCGACCCCGAGCGCAAGGCGGTCGTCGCCGGCGACACGGAGCACCGCTACGACGCGCTGGTGGTGGCGCTGGGCGCCGAGCTCGATCCGGCGTCGTTCCCGGGCTACACGGATGCGGTGCACGGCTTTTTCGACCTCGACGGCGCGGCAGGCCTCGCCGATGCGCTGCGCGCGTTCGCCGGCGGGCGCGTCGTGGTCGCGGTGACCGCGCTCCCCTACAAGTGCCCCGCCGCGCCCTACGAGGCCGCGCTGCTGATCGAGGACCATCTCCGCCGGCGCGGCGTCCGGGAGCGGAGCGAGATCGTGGTCTTCACGCCGGAGCCGCAGCCCATGCCCGTCGCGGGGCCCGTCTTGGGTGCCGCCGTCTCCCAGCTGCTCGCCGAGCGCGGCATCGCCCTGAACACCGGCCGTCCGCTCGCGTCGATCGACGCGTCCGCGCGCGAGCTCATCTTCGCCAACGGCGCTCGCGAGCGCTTCGACCTCCTCGCCGCGGTCCCGCCGCATCGCGCGCCCGAAGCGGTCCGGCGCTCCTCGCTCGCCGGCGAGACCGGCTGGATCCCGGTCGATCCGGCCACGCTCCGTGCGCGCCACGAGGACGTGTACGCGATCGGGGACGTCGCCTCGATCACGCTCGGCAACGGGAAGCCG
>MGON01000068.1:0-4957 GCA_001795345.1 Chloroflexi bacterium RIFCSPLOWO2_02_FULL_71_16
GAGCCGACGCCCGCGCCCACACCTGAGCCGACGCCCGAACCGACGGCGGAGCCGACACCCGAACCGACGCCGGAGCCGACGGCTGAGCCCACGCGCACGCCGAATCCGGGCGGCGGCGGGGGTCCGCCAGGCGGCGGCCCGCCGGGCGGAGGAGCTCCGTAAGCACCGCGGCCGCGACCCGGTGCGACCGAGCGGCCGTGGTAGCGTCTGATCGCCGATGAGCCTGAGACCGCTGGACCAGCGCGGCGGCACTAGCGCACCGGGCCTCGGACCGACGGCGGCACCGACCAGTGGTCTCGGTCCGATCCAGGCCGGCCTCGCGCCGCGGCGTCGCGGCATCCTCGGCGGCCTCGTCGTCTTCGCCGTGGGCACGGCGTTCCTCTTCCCCGCCCTCGGGATGTCCGGCTCGCTCTCGGGACCGCTCCTCTTCGTCGCGATCGGCGCCGCGTTCGCGGCCTCCTACTGGTACGGCAACCGCCAGTACGCGTACCTCGTCCCGGCGGCCACGCTGCTCGGGCTAGGCATCGGCCTGCTCATCCCGGCGGTCTTCGACCTGGGCGCCCTCTCCGGACCGACGTTCTTCGCGGCGCTCGCGCTCTCCCTCATCTCGGTGACGCTCCTCGCGCCCGACCGGAAGTGGCCGCTCATCCCCGCCGCGCCGCTCGCGCTCATCGCCGTCACCGGGGCCGTGGGCCGCATCGATCTCGTTCCGGCGGGGATGCAGCAGTTCATCCTGCCGGTGCTCCTGATGCTCGTCGGCGCGTACATCCTCTTCGAGCCGACGCACCGCTGATCCGCGCGGCGGGCCGCCCCAGGACCGCGTCCCCGCCGGGCGGCGGGATGGCGCGATCGATGTTGCGGCTCGGTCCGGTGCACGTCGTCGTCGTCGCCGGCTCGCCCGCGCTGCGCGAAGCGATCGCCGCGTGGCTGGGGGGCGTCAAGCGCGTCCGCATCGTCCGCACCGCCGCGAGCGCGAAGGATCTCGACGGCCAGCGCATCGAATGCGACCTCGTGGTCGCGAGCGGCCTCGAGGGCTCACGCGAGCTGCGCGCCATAGGGAAGCGGATCGGATCCCAGGCGGGGCTCGTCGCTCTGACGCTGGGTACGACCCCGCTTCCCGCGGGGTGGGCCGGCGTCCGCCCGGGCGCGTCGCGGACGCACGTCCTCGATCACGCGCGCGCCCACCCGGAGCGCAACCTCGCGGCCTCGGGTGCCGTCCTCTCCGCGCTGGCGGTCGCGACCGCCGCGGCCGTCGCCGCGTTCTTGTACGTCCCGCGCTTCGGCGTTTCGTTCGAGCGGGCCGCGCTCGCGTACGCGGAGCGGTATCCCGACACGTCGGTCTGGTGGCACGTCTGGGGATCGGGTGGTCCGCTGCTCGCTTCGTCCTCGTGGCCGCTCATCAAGGGCGCTGCGCTCACGGGGCTGGGCCCGGCGGCGTTCGTCCTCCTGGCCGCGCTGGCGGGGGCCGTCCTCGGGATCGCCCTTCAGGCCCTGGTCCTCCGCGCCGGCGCCCGGCGATCCGCGCTCGCCCTCTCGCTGGTCGTCGTGATCGGGCCTGCGCTCTGGGTCTGGCCCCGCGGCGGCGACGTCGGCAGCCTCGTCGGGCTGACCGGGGTCGTGCTCGCGCTCGCCGGATCCGTCACCCGCAACCTCCGGGTGCTCGCCACGGCCCTGGCGGTCGCCGTCAGCAGCTTCGGCGGCGTGCTCTGGATGGCGGCGGCGGTCGTCGCCGCCATCGCGTCGGCGGTACGGTCCCGCCAGCGAAGGCGGGCGACTTTCGCGGGAGTGGTCTTCGGCGTGCTGGCCTCCGCCGCCGTCACCCTGCCGCCGGTCGCGGCGCGCGGCCTCGAGGGTCTTCGGCCTTCGCTCGCCCGGACGCCCGCGGCCAGCGACCTCGTGCCGGTCCTCGCGACGGTGGCCGTCGTCCTCGTCGTCCTGGCGCGCGGGCGCCTGCGGGTCCCGGCCCTCGGCGTCGCGGCCGCGCTCCTGGTCGCCGGCAACGCGCTGGCGTTGGTGGTGCCGGTACATGCGCCGGAGCCCTCGCGCATCCCGACGAGCGGGGCCTTCGGCCGCCTCGCGGTCCATCCGGCCGAGGCCCTGGCCATCGTGACGTCGAACCCGGACGTGCCCACCACGGGGGACGAGGTGCCCGCCGAGATCATGGTGGGCGCGGGCGGGCGGACCGAGACGAACGCGCTCCTGGAGCGCCTCGGCGCGGACCGCGCGCGGACGCCCGACCGGACCTCCGCCATCATCTTCAACGAGCGCGACTGGGCGGTCCTCGACCGCGATCGCCTGCTCTTCGCCGCGCCCATCATCCGTCCGATCCTCACGGCCGGGATCACGCCGACGGTGCTGCTCATCGCCGACGAGGCCGACGCGCGCGTCTTCGGCGAGGCGATGGCCGCGGTCGGCGCGGCGACCGAGCGGCTGATCACGGTCTGGTCTCCGCGACCGGTCGACGAGCTGGATCTGGACTTCCTCCAAGAGTTCACCATGGTCGCGGTCTATGGACGCCCCTGGACGAGCGCGGGCCGCGCCAGCGACCTCCTCCAGCGGTATCTCGACGGGTCAGGGTTCATCCTCATGGACATCGCGTCGCGGCCGGGCTCCCAGATCCTCGGCATGCCCGACGCGGTGAACCTGCAGCGGAGCGCGGACGAGTACCGCGTCGTGGAGGAGGTCAAGGACGATGCCCTGCCGCTCGTGACGCTCGCGGCCGGAGCGGACGGCCGGGTCGTCGCGATGGACCAGTGGCGCTACCGCGACGACGCCGCCTGGGAACTCGCGACGGTCCGGGTCGGCACCGAGCGCGTCCTCCAGTTCGGCGCGACCAAGGTGGCCGGCGAGGCCCTGGCCGCGCACATGCTCTGGTCGGGCCTCGACCTCCCTGCCAGGGCCGCGGCCGGTGACGAGGCCGCGCGCGACCAGCTGGAGCGGGCCATCCAGTGGATGCTCACCGACGCGGCCATGCAGCTGACCGGACCGTACGGCCGGCCCGCCGGAACGGTCTGCCCCCCGGGCGCGGCCGACCCGCGACCGGCCGCGGGGGCGGAGGCCGTCACGTGTGCCGACGTACTCGACAACGCGACCGCCACCAGCATCTTCCAGTCGCCGACGCGGTGGCGCGTCCGGCTGAAGGTCGCGACGACGCATCTCCTGTTCAAGGAGCGCTTCCACCCGGAGTGGCGCGCGTACCAGGTCGAGCAGCGTGTCGGCGGATCGGAATCGACGACGCCGCTGCCGATCCGGCCCACGGTCGACGGACACATGTACGTGACGCTGCCGCCGAATGCGCGCATCGTGGACTTCGTGTTCGAGCGCCACCCCCTCGAGGCGGCGTCGCGCGGCGTGTCCGCGGTGGCCACGTTCGTCCTACTGGCGATCTCCTTCTTCCTCTGGCGGCGCCGGTGACGACCCTGGACACGCTCGGGCCCGAGATCGCGGCCATCGCGTCATCCGGACGCGCGGACGCTCCCGACGACGCGCTCGCACTGCTCGCGGACGCGTACTTCCTCCAGAGCGCGGGCCTGTGGACGCTGGGCCTGGGGCTCCTGCACTACCGCGCCGGGTTCGGCGTCCATGACGAGCGGCCCCTCCCGGATGAGCTGTGGGGCGACGATCTCGAGCGCGCGCTGCGCGACGGTGCGCCGGTGCGCGTCGAGCGGGCGCCGGAGGCCTGGCGCCACGCCGAGCGGTCACACGTCGTCCTCCCGGTGCTGGGCGACGACGGCCGCGCGCGCGGCGCCGTCATCGCCAGCACCGACGCTCCGGACGTTCCCGAAGATCTCGCCCGACACGTCCAGGGCCTGGCGTCGCTCCTCCAGTTCACCGAGGGGTCGCCGAAGCGCATCGCGGACGACCTCGAGCGCGACCTCGGCTCGGCCATGTGGGCGGCGCTGCTCGGCGTGCAGGATGCCGACGATGCCGCGGCGAAGCGCGCGGCCGGCGCGCTGCGCGCCGCGCTGGCGGAGCTGCGCGCCACGGTGGTGACGCTGCGGCACGGACTGCCGCGCGTCGAGCGGCTCGTCGACGCCGCGACGCGCTACGGCGACGCGTACGGGCTGGCCGTGGAGCACGACGCTTTCCCGGGCGAGGAGGCGCTCCCGGGACCCGATCGCGCCGCGCTGATCTCGGTGATCCGCGAGGCGCTCGAGAACGCGGCCGTCCACGGACGCGCGCGGCGGGTCCGCATCAGCGCCGGCCGGAGCGACGAGGGCCTCCTCGTGCTGATCGTCGAGGACGACGGTGCGGGCGCCAGCGAGGCGCAGATCGACCGCGCGCGTATCCGCGGCGCCCTGGGCCTGGCGGCGATCGAGGGGCATGCCCTGGCCCGCGGCGGGACGATGCGGCTCGGGCGCTCGGAGCTCGGAGGCCTGCGCGTGGAGGTCTCGATCCCGGCGGTCTAGCGGGGCGTCACCTACGCGCCCGTGTCGCGCGAGCCCGCGCGGCGGCGGACGTCGCGGCGGCGTAGCAGGTCGAGCAGAGCGTCCCCGCCGCTCTCCACCGCATGGGTGTCGAGCTGCCAGCCCGCGGGCACCCGCACGCCCTCGCGTGTCACGGCGACGAGCCGGGCGCGCACGAGCAGCGGCAGGCGATCGGGCGACAGCCACTGCAGGTGGCGCGCGTCGAGGAAGACGATGGCCGGCCAGACCCGCGAGGCGAACGCCTCCGCCACGCTCCGCATGACGAGCGGCGCGAAGCCCGCGGCCTCGAGCTGACGCTCCAGCTCGGCCGCGAGCTCCCCGTCCCACGTGACGACGGCGACCCGCTGCGACGCGACCGCGCCGGGCGCGGGCGGCGCCATCGCCGACGCGGCCGGCGCGCGCGCGAGCCCGGGGCGCGCCCAGACGGAGGTCGGCTGCGCGGGCGCGGCGACCGGGGCTGCCGGCGTGGCCCTGGCGAGGGCCTGGGCGATGAGCTCGGCCTGACGCTCGAGCGACGCCTCGGTGAGCGT
>MGON01000069.1 GCA_001795345.1 Chloroflexi bacterium RIFCSPLOWO2_02_FULL_71_16
ATGTCTTCACGACGGTCGACGCAAGGACGGTCTCTCCGTCCACGACCGTGATCCGGTAGGTGCCGCGCGGAAGTCCGCCGACCAGCCGCTCGAAGACCGCCCCGTATGGGGAGACTTCGACGAGGTCGGTCATCTCGGCCTCACCGCTGACCCTCACGCTGACGGTCGCCAGGGGTGTCAGCCCGTACAGCAGGTAGCTGGCGCCAGGTCCATTCGGCGTCACCGGCAGCGTGACGATGCCCGGTTCGGCGCTGCCGGCCCGCAGGCGCTGGGGCAGACCTTCGACGAAAGACGCGAACGAGCGTCCTGCCAGCGCCTCGTAGGCGCGCGCGATGGTGTCGCCTCGGCGGATGCGCTCGTACACGCGCGCGATCGGCGCGTCGCCGCCGACGTCCTCGCGGAGGAGCTCGGTCACCCGCGCCGCCTGCTGGTACTTGTAGTAGCCGGCCCAGCCCGTCAGCGAATTCCAGGCGCCCTGGCTCACGAGACCGCTAAGGGGGAGCAGCGTCCCGGTCTGGGCCATCGAGCTGGTCTCGTAGCGGACGCGCGTGAGGCGCCAGTCAGCGCCCTGCACGTAAGCCTCGGCCAGCCGGCCCTGACCCTCGTTCAGCCATGCCGGAACGAGGTCGCAGCGGGGTGCGCACGCTCGAAGCGTCAGGAGGTGCGTGAGCTCGTGCCGGAAGGCGGCGACCGGCCGTCGGTCGCCCACCGCTTCCCAGTTGACGGCGATCAGCCCGAGCGGCGGCTCGAAGAACGCCACCGAGTTCTCGGCGATCCAGTCCGCCGTTCGCGCCGGGTAGCCGAAGACGGTCGTCATCCCTCGCGCGTAGCTCTTGGTCATCGAGAAGACGTAGATCCCTGGCGGTGCGGCGAACGACATCCCGAACTCGCGTTCGACCGACTGCACGTCGTCGGCGATCTGTGTCGCGATGAGCTCCGCATCGGCGGCCACGATGCTGCTTTCGACGTGCAGGTCGGCGACGCCGGCGAGCCGAGCGAACTCGATCCCGCCGACCGCTGTCATGTCCCGGGGCGCCGCCAGCCCTCCCGGCACCGCCGACGGAGCCGGGCTCGCGGTCGTGACGAAGCCGGCCGCCGCGGCGGGGTCACCCCCGCTGGCGGTCGCGGACGCGGCGGCGGCCATCGCCACGACAGCCGCCGCGGCGATCGTCATCGCAGTCCTCACCACGTCGATCAGGCTACAGGCGCGCGGCCGCCATGCGCGGCGGAGCGCCAGGTCGGCGGGTATCGAGACCCGAGCGATCGCGCCCGACCTGGACGACACTCTGACGGCCATGAACGCCATCGAGACACAGCGGCTCACGAAGGACTACGGCGCCGGACGCGGGATCTTCGACCTCGACTTGACCGTCCGCGAGGGTGAGATCCTCGGCTTCCTCGGCCCGAATGGCGCGGGGAAGACGACGACCATCAAGCTCCTCATGGGGACGATCCGGCCGACACGGGGATCGGCGGCGATCTTTGGCCTCGACGCGCAGGCGCAGGCCGTGGATGTCAAGCGGATCGTCGGGTACGTCCCCGGCGAGCTGCCGCAATTCGGCGGCTGGAAGGGGAGCGAGATCGTCGCGTGGGTCGCTGGGCTGCGCGGCGGCCTCGACGGCGCGGAGGTCACGCGGGTCGCGGAGCGCCTCGACCTCGATCTGGGCCGCCGCTACCGGGAGTACTCGCACGGGAACAAGCAGAAGCTCGCGCTCCTCCTCGCGTTCGTGCATCGGCCCCGGCTGCTCATCCTCGACGAGCCGACCACGGGACTCGACCCGCTCCACCAGCGGGTCTTCTACGAGCTGCTGCGCGAGGCCCGCGGCCACGGCGCGACGGTCTTCCTCTCGTCGCACGTCATGAGCGAGGTCGAGCACGTGTGCGACCGCGTGGGCATCGTGCGCGAGGGGCGGCTCGTCACGGCGGGTCCGCTCAGCGAGCTCGCCGCGATCCGCAGCCTGCGCGTGGAGATCGTCTTCGATGGCAGCGTGCCGGTCGAGCGGCTGCGCGCCGTTCCCGGCTTCGAGGATGTGGCGGCCACAGACCACACCGTCACGGGGATGCTCCGCGGCAGCTTCGCGCCGCTCCTCGCGGCGCTTTCGGGTGAGCCGGTCGCGAGCCTCACCAGCCGCGAGCCGTCGCTCGAAGAAGTGTTCCTGTCGTTCTACGACGACCCGGCGCCGCCGGGCGGAGCAGGACGGTCAGACCTCACCGTGTGAGGGATGACCAGCTACCGGTGACGCTCTTCCGCCTCGCGGTCCGCTCGCACCGCAATGGGATCGTAGCCACGTCGATCCTCAGCGTCGTCCTGGCGCTCGCGAACGCCGTCGGCTACGTGCAGCTCGCCGGGACCGACCCGCAGAGCCGCGCGCTCTTCGCGCGCGAGATGGAGCTCGTGGGGCGGCAGCTCACGTACCTGCTGCCGGTGCCGCTCCAGCTCGACACGATGATGGGCTACATCCACTGGCGCGTCTTCGGCGCGGTCCCCCTCGTCCTGGGCTTCTGGGCGGTCATCGCGGCGAGCGGCGTGCGCGGCGACGAGGAGAAGGGTCTCGTCGAGCAGTGGATCGTCACGGGACTCTCCCGCGCCCGCTACATCGTCACGCGCGTGCTCGCGTTCGCCGCGGTCGCCCTGTTCGCTGTCGCGTTCTTCATCCTGGCGCTCGTCGCGTCGACGGCTGCCGCGGGAGATCCGCTGGAGGTCGTCCCCACGGCGCTCCAGGGCTTCGCGCTCTGGCTGCTCACGCTGGCGTGCTTCGGGGTCGCGCTCGTCGCCGCGCAGCTCTTTAGCACGCGACGCGCGGCCGCGGGCGCGGCGGGCATCGTCCTCATGGCGCTGTACATGCTGAACGCCGCGGCGCGGAACGACGCCCTTGCCGAGGTCCAGGCGATCTCGCCGTTCTGGCTCTACGAGCGCAACACGCCGATGCTTCGGGGCGGCTCGTTAGATGCGCCCGCGCTCCTCGGCCTCATCGGCGCGTCGGTCGTCCTCGCACTCTCCGCGATCGCCGCGTTCGCGGGGCGCGACATGGGCGCGTCAGTCCTGCGCCAGACCGCGCCGACCGGGGCGCGCACGACGCGACCCTCGGGCGATCCGCTCCTGCGGATCGCGGTCCTCGCGCCCCTCGATCAGCAGAAGCTGTGGGTGCTCGGGTGGACGCTCGGGCTCGCGCTCTTCGCGGCGTACCTGGTCTCGCTCACGCGGCTCATGGTCGACGCGCTCACGGCGATCCCGCAGATGCGCGCCATCTTCGAGGCCATGGGCGCGTCTGGAGGCTACGACGCGTTCGTCGGTGGGATGTGGGGCTCGAGCGCGCTCCTCCTGCTCTCGATCTTCGCCGTCGCGACCGTGAACGGGTGGGTCGGCGACGAGAACGATGGGCGGCTCGAGGCCGCCCTCGCGCAGCCCGCCTCGCGCACCCGCATCGTCCTCGAGCGCGTCGCGGTGCTCACGATCGCCGCCGCGGTGATCGTCGCGGTCTCGACCGCCGCCGTGGCGGCGGTCGCGGCGCAGCAGGACATCACCCTCACCGCGGACCGCTTCGCGACCGGCTCAGCTCTGCTCGTCACCGTCCCCTTCGCGCTTGCGGGACTCGGCGCCGTCGTTACGAGCTGGCGGCCCCGCGCGGCCGTCCCCGTGCTCTTCGTCATCGTCGCGCTCGGCTACTTCGTGCAGCAGTTCACGCCGCTCTTCGAGTGGCCCGACTGGGTGAAGTTCGCCTCGGTCTTCTCGCTCTACGGCACGCCGCTCTCGAGCGAGGTCGACTGGCCGGGCATCTTCGCGCTGCTCGCGATCGGCACTGGCGGCACCATCGCCGGTGTCGCGCTGATGCAGCGGCGCGACGTAGGGCGGTGACCCCGGGCCTCTCTTGGCTCGCCGCCGACGGCCGCAAGATCCTCGTCGCCCGCGCGCTGCGCACGTTCGCCTACGGGTACCTCGCGGTCGTCCTGGGCGCGTACCTCGACCTCCTCGGGCTCGACCCCTTCGAGATCGGGCTCGTCCTGACCGCGGCGATCGCCGGCTCGGCGGTCATGACCGTCGTCTGGTCGGTGCTCGCCGACCGGGTCGGCCGGCGCCGGACGGTCGTGATCATGGCCGTCCTCATGGCGCTGGGCGGCGCGGTCTTCGCCCTCACGGACCAGGCGCTGGTCCTCGTCATCGGTGCCTTCACCGGGACGATCAGCGTCACGAGCAGCGAGGTCGGTGTGTTCCAGACGGTGGAGCAGGCGGTCCTGCCGCAGACGGCGCCCGACGAGCGTCGCACGTGGCTCTTCTCCATCTACAACACCGTGGCGAACTTCGCGCAGGCGATCGGCTCGCTCGCGGCGGGTGCCGTGGCCGCGTTCGCGGCCCTGGGGTTCGAGGGCGCCGACGCGTACCGTCCGCTGTTCGCGCTCTACGCCGCGATCGGGCTGGCGAACGTCGCGATCTTCGCGAGCCTCTCGGACCGCGTCGAGCTGGCGAAGGTCGAGGGCGAGCGGCGGTACCTCGGCATCCACCGGTCCCGGGGCATCGTTGCGCGGCTGGCCGCGCTGTTCGCGCTCGACTCGTTCGCCGGAGGCTTCGTCGTCCACTCGGTCGTCGCGTACTGGTTCTTTCTGCGCTGGGGCCTCGGGCCGGAGCAGCTCGCGGTCCTCTTCTTCTCGGTGAACGTCCTGAGCGGCATCTCGCTCCTCGCCGCCGGCTGGCTCGCCGGACGCATCGGCCTGCTGAACACGATGGTGTTCACGCACCTGCCGTCCAACGTGCTGCTGGCCCTGGTGCCACTCATGCCGACGGCGCCGCTCGCGGTCGCGATGTTCCTCGCGCGGATGAGCGTCTCCCAGATGGACGTGCCGACCCGGCAGTCGTACACGATGGCCGTCGTCGCCCCCGACGAGCGGACACCGACCGCGGGCGTCCTCAACCTCGCGCGCGTCACCGCCACCGCGGCCTCGCCGGCGCTCGCGGGATTCGCGTTCAGCGTGGCCGCGCTCGGCCTGCCGTTCTTCCTCGCGGGCGGGCTGAAGGTCGCCTACGACCTGCTGGTGTGGCGGACGTTCCGAGCGATACGCCCGCCCGAGGAG
>MGON01000070.1:0-283 GCA_001795345.1 Chloroflexi bacterium RIFCSPLOWO2_02_FULL_71_16
GCCTCTGTCCGCTCGCTGGCCGAGAAGACGCCGGAGACGATCCGGACGATGGTCGACAAGATCGTCGAGGAGCGCGTCGCGGACGGGCAGCTCGACGAGTGCGATCTGACGCTGCGCGACATCCGCAGCATCCGGGACGCGTTCTGCGAGCTGCTCGCGGGCGTGTACCACGAGCGCATCCCGTACCCCGAGGACCGCATCGCCCGCATCGACAGCCTGCGCCCGCCGGCCGCCTCCTAGGCGGATCCCCGTGCGGATCTCGGTGAGCGGCGACCCTGCCGTG
>MGON01000070.1:452-1115 GCA_001795345.1 Chloroflexi bacterium RIFCSPLOWO2_02_FULL_71_16
CGCCCGGCAGGCGAAGCGCCGCGGGCACACGCGCGAGCGGGAGATAGCCTTCCTCGCGGCGCACGGCGCGCTGCACCTGCTCGGATTCGACGACGAGACGCCGGCCGGCTACCGCGAGATGGTGAAGCTAGGTACCGCCGCGGTCGGGCGGGCCTTCCGGAGCTAGCTCACCGCCAGCGGCCTGGGTCGCTCACGCCTTCCGGAGATAGCTCACCGCCAGCGGCTGAGGATGTTCTCCCGCTGGAACGCGAGGCGCGCCGCGAAGAAGACGAGCAGGTCGAGCGCCACGAGCGTGATCGCCATGTTGAAGAAGGACTCGTTGTCGAGCACCACGCGTCCGGTGACCTGGAAGATGCCGAGCGCGACCACGGGGATGACGACGAGCCCGCCGATCTGCTGGGCCACGCGGACGTCGTTCACGCGGGTCGAGATGAGGATCCCGAGGTTCACCGAGAGCGCGGTCAGCAGCGGCACCATGACGATCATCGCCAGGATCCACCGCGGCGCGGTGACGGCATTGACGGCCGCCTGGCTGCCCACCACTGTCACCGAGAAGAGGTAGATCCCGTACGCGAACCAGGTGACGAGCACCGCCGGGACGGTGGAGGCGATGCTCTTGGCGAGCAGGAGCTCACCGACGCCGACGGGCGTAGCGAGGAGCGG
>MGON01000070.1:1152-5007 GCA_001795345.1 Chloroflexi bacterium RIFCSPLOWO2_02_FULL_71_16
TAGATGGCGATCGTGAGCGGGACGACCGTCGGGATGAGCATGAAGAGGATAAGGAAGTACTGAGCGATGAGGCCTTGCACCGCCTCCTTCGGGTCGAGCCCGGCGACGGCCGGGGCGGCGGCGTAGATCGCACGCAGGTCGCGCTCGCTCGGCGGGTACAAGGACGCCGCGGCGACGGCGAAGATCCCCGACACGAGGATGATCAGCGGGGGGAAGAGCGTCATCCCGACGAGCAGCTTGTTCCCGATCGCCTCGCGCCACTCGCGGACGCAGACCGTTCCGACGATCGTCTGCCGGGAGGCGCGGCCCGCCAGGACCGTCACGGCGTGGTCTCCTCGACGATCCGCAGGTACACGTCCTCGAGCGAAGCGCGGCGCTCGCTCACGAACGCGACCTCCGCGCCACCCTCCACGAGCGTGCGGACGAGAGCGGGGTTCGTGTGCAGGGGATCGGCTGTCCGGACGAGGATCGAGCCGTTCTCGAGCCAGGCCTCGCTCACGCCGGGCGTGCCGAGGACCCGCTCGAGGTGGGCCGGGAGCGGAGCGGGCATCACGCGGATCTCCGTCGTTCGGCCGTAGAGCTCCGCGCGGAGCTCGTCCGGCGCGGCGATGCGGATCACCCGACGCTTGAAGAAGGCGATCCGGTCGCACAGGCGGTCGGCCTCGTCGAGGTTGTGCGTGCACAGGAACACCGTCCGGCCCTCGGCCCGCAGCGCGAGGATGAACTCGCGGACCGTCCGCGCGGCGTCGGGGTCGAGGCCGGTCGTGGGCTCGTCGAGGAACATGATCCGGGGCTCGTGCAGCGCCGCGCGCGCGATCGCCATCTTCTGTTTCATGCCCCGGGAGAACGTGGCGACGGCGTCGCCGCGCTGCTCCCAGAGGCCCATGAGCCGCAGGAAGCGCTCGACCTGGGCGCTGGCCGTGGCGGTGTCGAGCCCGTACAGGGCGGCGAAGAAGCGCAGGTTCTCGGCGGCCGTGAGCCGCTCGTAGAGGCCGGGGTGCTCCGTGAGGATCCCGACCATTCCCCGGATGCGCGCGTCGTCGCGCCCGAGGCGCAGCCCCGCGAGCTCGGCGGTGCCGCTCGTCGGCGCGACGAGGGCGCAGAGCAGCCGGAGCGTCGTCGTCTTTCCGGCGCCGTTCGGGCCGAGGAAGCCGAAGACCTCGCCCTCGCGGACCTCGATGTCGAGCCGGTCGACGGCCAGGACCCGGCCGAAACGCTTCGTCAGGCCGTCGGTGCGAAGGACCACCCCCACGTCGTCGAGTCTAGGTCCGCTCCTCGCCCGCGAGGCGGTCGGCGTACGAAGCCGTGACATCATCGATACGTGAGCGCTCCCGGAACGGATCGGAAGATCCAGGAGCTCTCGTTCCTCCACGAGATCACCCAGCTGGCGGCCTCCACCCGGGACTGGGACGAGATGCTCCGGATCGTCATCGATCGGACGACCACGGCGATGCAGACGGACGTCGCCTCGCTCTATCTGCTCGAGAAGCGGGAGGGCCTGCTGCGGCTGGTCGCCACGAACGGCCTCGACCGCCGGAACATCGGCCGCGCGACCCTGCGGATCGGCGAGGGCATCACGGGATGGGTCGCCAACGCGCGCGTCCCCTTCGCCACCCGGGACGTCCGGAACGAGCCGCGGTTCAAGTGGGTCCGTGGCGCGGACCAGCCGCACTTCAGGTCGATGCTGTCCGTGCCGCTCGTCATGCGCGACGAGGTCGTGGGAGTGATGAACGTCCAAACGATCGAGCCGCGCACCTTCACGAAGGAGCAGATCGACTTTCTCCAGACCATCGCCGATCAGCTCGGCGGGATCATCGACAAGGCGCGCCTCCAGCGCGAGTCGGAGCGCAAGCTCCGCGAGGTCTCGGCACTGTTCGAAGTGTCGAACGTGCTCACGTCCACGCTCGACCTCGACGAGGTGCTGCAGCTCGTCGTCGACCGGCTGGTGCACGTGTACGCCGGCGCATCGGGTGCGATCCTCCTTCGTGACGAGCGCGGGGAGGCCAGCGTCCGAGCGCAACGCGGCGACCTAGGCAAGGCCGCTCTGCAGGCGGTGCGGCGCGCCGTCGCCGAGAGGCGCCCGATCGTGGCCTTCGACCATCTGGCGCTGCCGCTGATCGCGGCGGAGCGCCTGCTCGGCGCGGTAGTGCTGCAGGTCCCCGACTACAAGCTAGCGAGGACGAGGGAGCAGCCGCAGGCTGCTAATGAGGACGAGCGACGCTTGTATGAGCGAAGCGACGACAAGGAGTTCCTGGACGAGGAGGTCGCGTTCGTCGGGGCGCTCGCGAACCAGGCGGCCCTGGCGATCGACAAGGCCTCGCTCTACGCGCTGGAGCGCCAGACCGCGCAGACGCTGCGGGAGCTGGAGCGGGCCCGCGCCGATTTCGTCGCCGTGGTCACGCACGACCTGCGCACGCCGCTGTCGGTCATCCGCGGGCACCTCGACCTGATGGGCGAGCGGAACGGCCGCAAGCGCGACACGGCCGACGCCATCGCGCAGGTCGAGCGCCTCGACGGCCTCGTCGATCGGATCCTCGAGAGCGTCCGGGACCCCCGGCCGGAGCTGACGCTGCGGCGGTCGCGGTTCGACCTGCGCGGCACGACCGCCGCGACGGTCAAGGAGATCGCGCCCATCCTGCGCCGGCACAAGGTCCGTGTCCCGCGCGCGGCGTCGCCGGTCTGGGTGCGCGGCGACCGCCGCAAGACCGCCGAGGTCCTGGCCGGTCTCCTTCACAACGCGACCAAGTACGCCCCGGCGGGATCCGCCATCAGCCTCTCGGTCACCAGGGACGCGGACCGAGCCACGGTGCGCGTCGCGGACGAGGGCCCCGGCATCCCGGCGGAGGACCGCGAGCGCATCTTCCATCCGTTCGTGCGCGGCAACGGCGCTTCGGCCGGGATCCCCGGCTCGGGGATCGGTCTCTACGCCTGCCGCCGCATCGTCGAGGCCCAAGGCGGCAAGCTCTGGCACGAGGACCGGGACGGCGGTGGATCGGCCTTCGTGTTCAGCGTGCCGCTGGCCGCGCACTGAGCCGATGACGACGATCCTCATCGTCGACGACGACCGCGCGATGGTCGGCATGGTCGCCGCGCTCCTCGGCGAGGAGGGCTACGACATCGCGACGGCGTACGACGGGGATCAGGCGCTGCGCCGCCACCGCGACGACCCTCCGGACCTCGTCATCCTCGACCGAAAGCTGCCGCGGCTGGACGGCGACGAGGTCTGCCGGCGGATCCGGTCGGGCTCGGACACGCCGATCCTCATGCTCACGGGCGAGAAGGGCAGCGACGAGCGGGCCAGGCTGCTCGACGCCGGCGCCGACGACTACCTCGAGAAGCCGTTCGCCCCGAAGGAGCTCCGCGCGCGGGTGCGGGCGCTCCTACGGCGCGGCGGCGGCCCGCGCCGTGCCGCGGAGCCGGCGCAGGTCGGGGCGCTCACGGTCGATCCGCGCACCCACAGCGCCCGGGTGAACGGGACGCCGCTCGCGCTCACGCCCACGGAGTTCCGTCTGCTGGCGGCGCTGGCGAGCCGCGCCGGCGAGGTCGTCGACCGGCGCACGCTGCTGCGCGCGGCCTGGCCGGACGAGCGCGACCCCGACCCGGAGTGGCTGAAGGCGCACCTGGCGCGCCTCCGCGCGAAGCTCGAGGGCGCCGGTGCGCCGCTCCCCGCCAACGTCCGCGGCGTGGGGTACCGCCTCGGATAGGGCCCGCGTCGAGGCGGGGCGAGACTAGGGCGCGTGGAAGGGACCGGATCCGGTCGCTCATCCCGCCGGATCGAGCTCGTCACCGGCGTGCTCTTTGCCGCGCTGATGGTCGGGGCGGCCGCGTTCTATCCGCCGTTCCGGGACGGGATCG
>MGON01000070.1:5191-10176 GCA_001795345.1 Chloroflexi bacterium RIFCSPLOWO2_02_FULL_71_16
CTTCGCCTTCACCTCGGGTAGGCGGCTGCTCATCGGCGACCGCAGCGGCGCGATCCGGTCGCTTGGCGAGCTGCTCGACCTCACGCCGGCCGGTCCACCGGTCTGGGCCCACGATGGCGAGCTCGTGCTCACGATGGGCCGCGCTCAGACCGAAGGCTGGTGGTACGTCCGCATCGATCCGGCGAGCGGGCTGCTCCTCGACCAGCGCGCGCTGCCGCGGCATCTGGTCATCGAGTCGATCTCGCCGGACGGCCGGTCGGCCCTCGCGTTCAGCTCGCGGGCACCGCCGCAGCCGACGCGCGCTTCGCTGGTGCTGCTCGACCTTTCCACAGGGCAGGAGACCATGGCGTCCGAGATCGAGGCCTTCGCGGGGTGGGCCCCTGACGGCCGCCTCCTGGTGCGCGTCGGAGGCGGCGATCGCTGGCAGCTGGAAGCGCGCGATCCCGCGAGCTCCGCGGGCGAGCCGGTCGCCGGGCTCGCGGCGTCGTTCGACGTGCCGGTCGGCGTGCGGGGCGGGCGGATCGCGATCGTCGAGGGTGGGAGACGCCGGGGCGCCTCGGCCGCGATCTGGCTCGTCGGACCCGGCGCCGGTCCGGTGCGCGTGGCGACCCTGGACGCCGTCTACGAGGCCAGCCCGTCAGGCGACGGTCGCTACGTCGCGTTCTCCGTCATCGAGGAGCGCCCCGGCGGCGCGCATCACCGCAGCGGGATCGTCGAGGTCGCCACGGGCCGCGTGACGTACGCGTGTGCCGCGGACTGCACCGCGCTCCGCCTTCGCTAGCGAGCGCGCGGCTGCGCCGGCCGGGTCAGGCTGCGGCGGGGATGGCCTCCGGCTCGACCAGGTCGGCCGTCCTGGTCGGCGCGACGAGCCAGGCGACCACGAGAGACCCGAACGAGAGGAACGCGACGATCGTGACCCCGTCGAGCTGCGGCATGTTCCCTCCTGGCTGTTGGTGCCCGCAGGCTAGGAGCGAGCCCGGGCCTGGTCAGTAGCGGGTGCGGCGGTCGAAGCGTTGCGGTTCGGTGGCGGGGAGGCCTGCTTTTCGCGCTCGTCCGGCTCGCTTTCGCGTCGCCGGCCTGCGCCGCCTCGCTCCGCTCGATCACTAGCTGACTCGCTCGGACCGGCGGAGCCGGATCCTCGCTCGCTCATCTTCATAGCTGATACGCGGCCTCTCGGTGCTGGGACGCGTCGAGACCCAGGACCTCCTCCTGCTCGGCGACGCGCAGGCCGACGAACAGGTCGATGACCTTCAGGATCCCAAACGTCACCACGGCCGCGTAGATGACGACGGCCCCGACCGCGATGGCCTGGATCCCGAGCTGTGCGGGGTCCCCGTAGAGCAGGCCGTTGCCGGCGACCTCGTTCACCGCGGCGCTCGCGAAGATCCCGGTGGCGATGGCGCCCCACGCGCCGCCGACGCCGTGGACCCCGAACACGTCGAGCGCGTCGTCGACGCGCAGGCGCTTCGTGAGCTGGATCGCGGCGTAGCAGATCGTGCCGGCGCCGAGGCCGATGACGATCGAGGCCGGAACGTCGACGAAGCCGGCGGCCGGCGTGATCGCGACGAGCCCGGCGATGGCGCCGACCGCCGCGCCGAGGACGCTCGGCGCGCCCTTGTGCAGCCAGCTCACGGTCATCCACGTGAGCGCCGCCATCGCCGCCGACGTGTTCGTCACCACGAACGCGTTCGCCGCGAGGGCGCCGGCGGTGATGGCGCTGCCGGCGTTGAAGCCGAACCAGCCGAACCAGAGGAGCGCGGCGCCGAGCACGGTCATCGTCGCGTCGTGAGGCTCGAGCGGCTCGGAGCCGTAGCCGCGCCGGCGACCGAGGACGAGCGCCGCGACCAGGGCGGAGACGCCGCTCGTCACGTGAACGACCGTGCCGCCCGCGAAGTCGAGCGCCCCCAGCGCGCCCAGCCAGCCGCCGCCCCAGACCCAGTGGGCCACGGGGTCGTACACGAGCGTGGCCCAGAGGAGCGTGAAGACGACGAAGGCCTTGAAGCGCTTGCGCTCCGCGAACGCGCCGGTGATGAGGGCCGGCGTGATGATCGCGAACATCATCTGGAAGACCATGAAGGCCTGATGCGGGACGGTCGGCGCGAGCGCGATCGGCTCCATCCCGACCCCCGCGTTGCCCAGGAAGTCGAGGCCGCCGATGAGCCCGCCCTGGTCGGTGCCGAACGCCAGCGTGTATCCCCAGAGGACCCACTGGATCGAGATCAGGCAGAGGATGAAGAAGCTGTGCATGATCGTCGCGAGCACGTTCTTGCGTCGCACCAGCCCTCCATAGAAGAAGCCGAGGGCCGGCGTCATGAGCATGACGAGCGCTGCCGATAGGAGCAGCCAGGCGGTATCGCCGGAGCTGATGGTCACCGATCAAGTCCTCCCACGCGGTCGTTGGCGGTGTGGCGACGCTATCCGCGCGGCGGCGCCGGAAGGAGGGACCTTCGGTGCCGCGTGTGTTGAAGTTCGGTCTTGGCGCCGCTACCGAACCACGACCCTTCCGCGACCATCGGAGCGTTGTCCCGCAGCGGTGCTGGCGCGAGCGTTGCTCCAGCGGGACCCTGCGAGATCGACCGGGGAGGTGCCTGCGATGGACGTGAGCGACACGCGTGGCGGCTCACCGCGTTCCGACGCGGTGCGGCACTGGGCCAAGCGTCCGCTCCCGGAGCCGCCGCGGACACGTCGCATCTCGAAGATCTCGCGCGTACCGCTGGACGGCTTGCAGAGCGAGCTCGAGGCATGGCTCAGCGAGCAGAGCGTCAGCTACACATACGACGGCGACTAGGAGGGGACCAAAGAGTGAGCGTGTATCGCGCCGAGTACATCTGGATCGACGGCACCGAGCCCACGAAGAAGCTGCGTTCCAAGACGAAGATCGTCCCGAGCGGCGAGGAGCCGCCCATCTGGGGCTTCGACGGGTCCAGCACGCAGCAGGCGACCGGAGACCGATCCGACTGCGTGCTGCAGCCGGTGTTCGTGTGCTCCGACCCGATCCGCGGAGGCGACGACAAGCTCGTCCTCTGCGAGGTCATGCTCGTCAGCGGCGAGCCGCACCCTTCGAACACGCGCCGCGCCTGCGCCGACATGGCGAAGCGCTACGCCGACTTCGACATGTGGTTCGGCATCGAGCAGGAGTACACGTTCTTCAAGGGCGCGCGGCCCCTCGGCTTCCCCGACGGAGGCTTCCCCCCGCCGCAGGGCGGCTACTACTGCGGCGTCGGCGCGGACGAGGTGTTCGGGCGCGAGGTCGTCGAGGCGCACCTGGACGCCTGCCTTCGCGCGGGCCTTCAGATCTCAGGGATCAACGCCGAGGTCATGCCGGGGCAGTGGGAGTTCCAGGTCGGCCCGCTGAACCCGCCCCAGATCGCCGACCAGCTGTGGCTCGCACGCTGGCTCCTCTACCGCGTGGGCGAGCCGTTCGGCGTCTCCGCCACCCTGTACCCGAAGCCGGTCCGCGGCGACTGGAACGGCGCGGGCGCCCACACGAACTTCTCCACGAAGCAGATGCGCGACGGGTATGAGCCGATCATGGCGGCCATCGAGGCCCTGAAGGGCAGGCACGAGCTGCACATCGAGAACTACGGATTCGGGATCGAGGAGCGGCTCACCGGCCTCCACGAGACCGCCTCGTACAAGGAGTTCACCTTCGGCGTGTCGCACCGCGGCGCGTCGGTCCGCATCCCATGGCAGGTCGCGAAGGACAAGAAGGGCTACCTCGAAGACCGCCGCCCGAACGCGAACATGGACCCGTACGTCGTCACGCGGCTGATCACGGAGACCGTGTGCAGCGCCGCGACGGCCACGAAGAGCAAGCCGCGCGAGATGGCGGCAGCGACCGCGTAGCGCTAAAGCAGCCCACTGCGTTCAGTGCCGGCCCTCGCTCCATCTCGGAGCGGGGGCCGGTGTCATTCAGACCGCGGCGGGCGAGAGGGAGAGCGCGGTCGCGGCCATGCGCGCGACCAGCCTGGGGACGGCCGAGCCCACGTCCTTCCGCGGGTCGTACGCGCACAGCGTGATGCCGCGGACGCTCGCGATCGCCGAGACCGCGGACAGGACGTCGCACAGCGCGCGCGTCGACGGCCCGCCCGGCACCGGGAAGCTCACCGCGGGGATCTCGCTCGGGTCCACGACGTCGATGTCGACGTGCAGCCACACCGGCTTCTTCCGGACGAACGCGAGGAGGCCCGGCGCGTCGGCGTGGCCCGGATCGAACGCGATCTGCCGGACCTTGGAGGTCGCGAGGTTCCCGGCCTCGCCGGGATCGAGGTCGCGCGCGCCGACGAGCGCCACGTGGTCGTCCGCGATGGAGCGCACGCCCGGCCAGAGGAGCGGCGCGAGCTTGCGCCCGCACACGTGCGCCAGGCACATCCCGCCGACGAAGTGCGACGGCGTGGTCGCGAGCGTGTTGAAGTCGCCGTGCGCGTCGAAGTACACGAGGACCAGATCGGGCTCGACCACGAGCGCGCCGGGAACGGCACCCGCGACGATCGTGCACTCGCCCCCGAGCACGACCGGCCGCGCGCCCTCCCGCAGCGAGGCGGTCACGGCGTCGGCGAGGGTCCGGCACGACTCGCGGGCCGAGGTGATGTAGCGGTCGCGGGGCAGGAAGGGGATCCGCACGCGCTTCGTCGGACCGACGGCCGCGGCGACGTCGTGGGCCAGGGCCGCGGGAGCTTCGGCCATCCCGAGGTAGCGCTGCTCGGTGATGACCCCTGCCTCGAGCAGGTGCACCGGGGCTGACACCGTCCGCGCATCGTATGCGTGCGTGCGCCTGCTGGGTAGCCTTCAGCCGGACGGCGACGCCCCCAAGACACGGAACCGGACAAGTACCCTCCCGGTAGGGATCGTGTGAGCCGCGCCAGGCCACTGCTTCCGTACGCGCTCGCCTCTGTCGCGATCGTGGTCGCCTCGGCCGTCGCGATGGCCGCCTCGATCGGCGTCTCGACACCGGCGACGAGCTCGCCTTCCCAGCCCACCGCGAG
>MGON01000071.1 GCA_001795345.1 Chloroflexi bacterium RIFCSPLOWO2_02_FULL_71_16
CACAGCTCAGCTGGAAGGGCTTCATCCCGAGACCAAGCGCAAGGTCCGAGCGGCCTTTGATGACCTGCGGGAAGACCCTCTGCTGGGATCCCCATTGCACGACGAACTCGACGGTCTCTCGTGCGTGCGGGTCGGACGCTGGCGCGTCGTCTACCGCTACTCGAAGCGGATGGTCACTGTCGTCGCGGTCGGTCCACGCTCGACCATCTATTCTGACTTGGCCCGGGTCGCGCGCCGCAAGCGCGATCGACGCGGTCTGGCCGTAGCCTTCGGAGCGCGGGAGGTGGCGCATGGCTGAGCTCGTGAGGCGCGTCGGGCTGGGGCTGGCGGCGCGTGGCGACGTCGAGGACACCATCGAATGGGCGCGCGAGGCGAGCACCCGCGGCCTCGACTCGATCTGGTTCCACGACTCGTACTTCGAGCGCGACGCGGTGACGTATGCGACCGCGGTCGCCTCCCACGTCGAGGGCATCCGGGTCGGGCTCGGCTCGCTCAACCCGTACACGCGCCACCCCGTGCTCATCGCGATGACCGTGAGCGCGCTCGATGAGATCGCGCCGGAGCGCATCTCGCTCGCGCTCGGGAGCGCGCTGCCGCTGCGGCTCGGCCAGATGGCCATCCCGTACGACCCGTCGGAGGCCGCGGAGCGGGTGAGCCAGGCCATCGACACGGTGCGATCGCTGTGGAAGGGCGAGCGCCTCCCGCCGGCTCGTCAGGGACTGCCGCCGCTCCAGCCGATGTTCGCGCCGGTCCACCGCGTGCCGATCTTCGTCGCCGGCTACCGCACGCCGATGATGGAGCTGGCGGGCCGCAAGGGAGACGGCTACCTCGCACGTCCCGCCGAGTCCGTTGCCGGGCTCAAGTACCTCCTGCGGAAGATGCATCGCGCGGCTACGGCCGCGGGTCGCGACCCGAACGAGATCGAGACGAGCGGCTACCTGCTGACCCTCGTCGACAAGACGCGCCGCGACGCCCTGAATCGAGCGAAGCGTGAGCCGTTCGTCATCTACATGATGTCGATCCTCTCGGACGTCACGATCAAGCGTGCCGGGTTCGAGACCGCGATGCGCGACGCCATCGCCGCGAAGTGGCGCGCCGAGGACTTCCACGGCGCGGGCTCGCTCATCCCCGACGAGCTGCTCGACGCGTTCATCCTCTGCGGCACCGTGGATGAGGTCGCCGCGCGCACCGGCGCCTACCACGCCGCCGGCATGCGCGTGCCGCTGCTCCAGCCCATCGTCCAGGACGAGGACCAGACCGAGCTCGCCATCCGCGCCGCGGTCGAGTACGGGCGCGCGGCGCAGGTCGGTGAGGTCTCGCGCGTCGCGCTCGAGCAGCAGCGCATGGACGTCGCGTCGCGGTTCGCGCGGCGCTTCTCCGCCTACACGGAGATCGCCCGGCCCTTCGCGTTCACGGCATCGGCCACCCCGGTCGCCGCCGGTGGCGCGATGGCGGCGCTCCATGGCCTCTTCGAGTGGCCGCTCTTCCTGGCCGCCCTGATCGGCGCGGTCGCTCTGCACATCGGGACCAACGTGACCAACGAGATCTTCGACGTCCGCAAGGGCGTGGACCAGATCACGTCCCCGCGCATGAGCCAGGCGCTGCTCAAGGGCCGCATCACCGAGCGCGAGGCGTTCGCCTTCGCCTTCACCGCGTTCGCCGTCGCGACCCTGGTCGGGGTCGGCCTGGTGGCCGCGCGCGGCGTGCCCATCCTCGCGCTCGGCCTGCTCGGCCTGGTGGGCGGGTACTTCTACACGGCCCCGCCGTTCGAGTACAAGTTCCACGCGCTCGGCCTGCCGCTCGTGTTCGCGCTGATGGGTCCGCTGATGGTCGCGGGCTCCTACTACGCGATCACCGGGACGCTCGCCCCCGAGGTCTTCTGGGTGAGCCTGCCGGTCGGCCTCCTGGTCACCGCCATCCTGCACGGGAACGAGTGGCGCGACATCACCGAGGACGTCCGCGTCACCGGCCAGGCCACGTTCGCGGCGCGCTTCGGCCGGCGCGCGTCGTACTGGACCTACGTCGCGCTCGTGGTGGGCGCGTACATGGCGCTCGCGGTCGCGGTCGTGCTCGCGGTGCTGCCCGCGTACACGATGCTGGCGGTGCTGTCGCTGCCGCTCCTGGTGCGCGTCATCCGCGCAAGCGAGCTCGGCGTCCAGGGCCAGCAGCGGGCGATCGCGATGATCGACCTCCAGACGGCCCAGCTGCACGCCGCGTTCGGAGCGCTGCTCGTGCTGGGTCTGATCCTGGCCGCGCTGGTCCGCGCGGGGTAGGACGCACGGAGGTCGGCCTGGCCGATCCTTACTCGGCTCACGATCTCGCGACATAGGATCTTGGCGAGATGCGGATCCTGCTCGTGGAGGACGATCCGGGCGTGCGCGACGCGGTCACGCGGGCGCTGCGCGGGGCCGGCTACGACCTGCGCGCCGTCGGCGACGGCCCGCCGGCGCTCGAGGCGGTCCGCGAGGGCGGTGTCGACGCGGTCGTGCTCGACCTCGGCTTGCCCACGATGGACGGGCTCGAGGTGATGCGGAAGATCCGCGCCGATGGCCGCCGGACGCCCGTGCTGGCGCTCACGGCGCGCGCGTCGGTCGAGGACCGCGTCGCGGGCCTGGACGCCGGGGCCGACGACTACCTGACCAAGCCCTTCGCGCTCGACGAGCTGCTGGCGCGGGTGCGCGCGCTGCTGCGGCGATCGTCGATCCGCGAGGCCGAGCAGGGGGACAAGCTCGTAGCCGGGGACGTGACCATCGACCCTCGCACGATGGAGGTCACCCGCGGCGAGCGGCGCATCGAGCTCACGCGCACCGAGTACCAGCTGCTCGAGCTGTTCGTGCGCAACCCCCGCGCGGTGCTGACTCGCAGCGCCATCTTCGAGCACGTGTGGGGCTACGACTTCGGGCCCGACTCGAACTCGCTCGACGTGTACGTCGGCTACCTCCGGCGCAAGCTCGAGGCGGGGGGAGAGCCGCGCATCGTCCATACCGTCCGTGGCGTGGGCTACGCCCTCAGGCCGGCATGAGCCTCGGCCTCCGCCTCGCCATCACCGCAGCGGGAGCGGTCGCGGTCGCCATCGGCATCGCGTCGGGCGTCATGTACTTCTCGGTGCAGCGCTCGCTGATCCAGGAGACCGACGCGGTACTCGCGGACCGCGCGGCCCAGGTGCGCCCGGTCGCGCCGCGCGTGGTCGTCGGCCCGCCGCCGACGCGGACCGATATCCCCGGCGCGAAGCTCGACGTGCTCATGCAGTTCGTGGACGGCGAGGGCCGCATCCTGCGCGGGCCGATGGCCGAGATCGATGCCCTTCCGGTCGATCAGGCGACGGCCGACGTCGCCGCCGGACGGGCGCCCGCGTTCTTCACCGACGTCACGGCCGGGGGCACCCGCTACCGCGTGCTGACCGTGCCGCTCCAGGAGGACCTGGCGCTGCAGGTCGCGCGGCCGCTCACGGAGGTCGATGCCATCCTCCAGCAGCTCACGCTGACGGTCCTCGGGGTGCTCGTCGCCGGCGTCGTGCTCGCCGCGGCTGTCGGCGGCCTCGTGGCGCGCGCCAGCCTCACGCCGCTCGACCGCCTCACGCGGACCATCGAGGAGCTGACCCGCACGCGCGACCTGACGCGACGGGTCGAGTCGGGCGGGCACGACGAGCTGGGGCGCCTCGCCGGCAGCTTCAACAGCCTGCTGGCGGCGCTCGACACCTCGCTGCGGTCGCAGCGGCAGCTCGTGGCCGACGCGTCGCACGAGCTGCGCACGCCCATCACCAGCGTGCGCACGAACCTCGAGCTGCTCCAGCGCGGCATGCTCGAGCCGGACGAGCGCGAGCGGGTGCTCGGCGACGTTGTGAGCGAGCTCGCACGCCTGAGCCATCTCGTCGCCGAGCTCATCGACCTGGCGCGCGAGGAGGAGGGCCCGCCCGCGCCGGCCGTCGACGTGCGCCTGGACGAGGTCGCGCGCGCCGCCGTGGGCATCGCGGCGGCCGAGTGGCCGGGTGTCGAGCTCTCGCTCACGGCCGAGCCGACCTGGGTGAAGGGCGACCCCGACCGCATCGAGCGCGCCATCCGCAACCTGCTCGACAACGCCGCCAAGTGGAGCCCGCCCGGCGGCGAGATCGAGGTCGCGGTGCGCGCCGGCGAGGTCGCGGTACGCGACCACGGCCCCGGCGTGTCCGAGGCCGACGCGCCGCACGTGTTCGACCGGTTCTGGCGCGCGCCGAACGCGCGCCGCATGCCCGGATCGGGCCTGGGCCTCTCGATCGTGCGCGAGGTCGCGCGGTCCCACGGCGGAACGGTGGGCGTGGAGCGTGCCGAAGGCGGCGGCGCCCTCTTCCGGCTGCGCTTCCCCGCGACCGCGGGAGGGCTCGCGCCGGCAGCGTCCTGATGCGCGGTCCTGCCCAACTCGATCCGGCCGGAGCCGGATCCTCGTTCGGCCTCGTTTTGTATCGATCGAGCAAAGGCGCAGGCATCTAGCATCCACCTCATCCGACCCACCACGCCTTCCCTGGCCACGCTCGCCGCGCTCGCGCTCGCGTACGCGCACTTCGCGCGCACGTTCGGGGGCCCGCGCGAGCGGTTCTGGGAGCGCATGACCGAGACCGGGGTCACGCTGGGCGCGCTCGCCCTCGCGGACGAGGAGCGCGTGCGGCCGCGCTGGCGCGACCTGCCGCTCGGCCTCGCGATCGCCGCGGGCCTCTTCGCGATATTCCAGGCGGGCGACCGCTTCGCGCGCGCCAAGATGCCACGCGGCGGCCAGGAGATCCGCGACATCTACGCACTGCGCGAGGCCGCGCCGAGGGATGAGATCGCCGTCCGCTTGGCGACCGTCATCGGGCCGGCCGAGGAGCTCTTCTGGCGGGGCTGGCTGCAGCGGCGCCTCTCGCGAGCGTGGGGTGGCGTCGGCGGCTGGCTCGGCACGGCCGCGGCCTACGGCGGCGCGCACCTCGTCACCGGGAACACGACGCTCATCGGCGCGGCCAGCGTGGCCGGTCTCTACTGGGGCGCGCTCGCGGCGCTGCGCGTACCGATGGGCGCGCTCATCGTGAGCCACTCGCTCTGGGACATCTGGAT
>MGON01000072.1:0-341 GCA_001795345.1 Chloroflexi bacterium RIFCSPLOWO2_02_FULL_71_16
GAAGCGGAGCCCGAAGGCGGCAGCCGAGGGCCCCGCCGACCGCGCGAAGAGCTAGAGCGGCCGCTCGAGGGCCGTCAGCGCCGCTGGCTGGAATCCCATCGCGCGCAGGAACCGGTCGATCTCCTCGTCGCGCGCGGCGACCATGGTCCGCGCGATGCGCGCGCCGCGCGAGCGGAAGTGATCGAGGAGCGCATCGGTCAGCCGCCTTCCGGTCCCGCCGCCGCGCGCATCCGGGTCCACGCCGAAGAACTCGATCCACCCGGTCGGCTCCTCGAGCCCGAACTCGCCGCCACGGACCTCGCCGAGCATGAAGCCGACGACCTTGCCGTCCTGCTCGGCGA
>MGON01000072.1:403-3766 GCA_001795345.1 Chloroflexi bacterium RIFCSPLOWO2_02_FULL_71_16
CGGTAGCGGCCGGTGATCCGCTCGTCGATGCGCGTGATCGCATCGATGTCGAGCTCGGTAAGGGGGCGGATGCGCGCCTCGGCCATGACCGAAGGCTACGGGACGTCGTCGGGCGGCGCCGCGACGCTCCAGTGGTTCGCCTCGAGATGGCGCTCCACCGAGCTCTTGCCGTGCTCCGGGAACACCGGCAGGCAGAGCGGGTCGAGGTACTGGAACAGCTGAGCGGCCCGGCTCCGTGGCAGCCGCATGGGACCGACGTAGGTGTGCACGGCGACCATGTGCGCGATCTCGGGCGGGAAGCCGAGGTCACGGGCCAGCCGACCCGCGACGAGCGCGTGATCGAACCCCGGCGTCGCGACGAGCTTGCCGTCCTGCTCGACGAACTCGACGACCTTGGCCGCGTCGTGGATGGCGGCGGTCGCGAGGAAGTGGTCGAGCGACAGCTCGATGCGCCACTCCCGCATGTAGGTGGGCACGAGGGTCTTCGAGACGGCCATCTGCCCGCGGATGTGGTTGGCGAGGCTGCCGTGGCGCTCGATCGGGAAGAGCGGGTGCGTCGGAATGCGCTCGATGTCCGTGTGGACGGGGTTGCGCTCGCTCACGCTCCGCCAGAGCTCGCCGACCAGGCCGCGCAGCCGCTTGTCGCGGATCTCGGCGAGGTCGGGGAACGCCCGGTCGAGCTGGTCTTCGAGCACGCGGGCCGAGTGTGCCAGAAGGTCCGAGCGAGGATCCGGCTCCGCTGGTCCGAGCGAGTCAGCTACTGATCGAGCGGAGCGAGGCGGGCCCTACGGGCACAGGGGCCCCTGCCCCTGGACCAGCGATGCGAAGCGAGCCGGACGAGCGCGAAAAGCAGATGGCCGAAGCCGCCCGCGCCACGTGGCGCGGGCGGCTCCATGGGGTGGGTGGGAAGGACTTCCTAGGCGCTGGGCACGATGCGCGAGCGGCTGCGGGCGACGAGCATCGCGAGCCCGAGCAGGGTCAGCGGCAGCCATCCGAACACGAGGGCCCAGATGAAGGCGTCGGCGGCGACCCGCAGGACCGAGCTGAGGGCGGCGAAGGCGCGCTCGAGGGTGCGCGATGGGTCGTACGCCAGCGGGTCCACCGGCGGCTCGGCGAGGAGCGGGATGACCTGCACGGTGATCGTGGAGAAGGTCGTCCGCGCCTTGATCGAGTTGAGCTGCGCGGTGAGCTGCTCGACCTGGGTGCGCACCTGCGCGAGCACCTGGTCGATCCGCAGGATGTCCTCGATCTTGTCGGCCCGGGCCAGGAGCGCGAGGTAGCGCTGCTCCTCGGCGACCTTGGCCTTGAGCCGAGCTTCGAGGTCGACGAACTGGTCGGTCACGTCCTTGCCTTCAACGCTCGAGGACAGGACCTCGATGTCCGCGATGTCGCGGATCTGGCGGAGCGCGTCGTTGAACCGCTCCTGCGGGACCCTGATCGTCAGCATGGCGCTCCGCTGCTCCGCGGAGCCGGACTGCGACAGCGAGATGACGTCGCCGCCCGCGCCGGCCGCGATAGCCTGCACGCGGTCGGAGACCGACCAGGGGTCGGACGCGCGCATCGAGACGCTGCCGGTGAGGATCAGCGCCCGCTCGCCGTCGAAGACCTGCGGGAGCGGAACGGTCTGGGGGACACCGCCGCCCTTCTGATCCGGGGCCACGGGGGCCGGGGCGCCGACGGCGACGGTGCTGTCGAGCCCGTATGCGCCGCGGAGCTCCTCGGGTGCGGCGGCCGTGCCCCCGGAGGCCGGCTGGGGTGCCGACGCGGGCTGCGCGGCGGCGCAGGCCGCCAGGACGACCGCGGTGAGAGCCAGGAACGTCAAGAACACGCGCCGGGTACGAGTCATCTCCATCACCTCTTCGGCTGCTTGCCCTTGGAGACGACGGGGGTTCCGAAAGGTTCCGGAAGCCCTAGTGGGGCTCGGCCACCACCAGATCGCTGCCGTGGTCCCAGTACTCGATGGTGTAGGCGGTGCGCACCGTCGAGAGGCCGCTGCCGCTGAACGCGTCGGTGGGCTCGACGACCTCGAGGCTCTGCCGGCGGATGAGCCCGTCGAACAGGCCGATCTCGACCACGAGCACGCCGCGCGTTTCGGGATCGACGGGCTGGTCGCTCCGCATGCGCTCCTGCAGGTCGAAGGCGTCAAGCCGGAGGCGCACGCGGTAAGTGAGGACACCGCGCGCCAGTCCGAGGCCATCGAATTCCGGGGTACCCGGGCCGCGGATGAAGTCGACCGGCGCCTGCGCCTCCCGGAGCGGACCGAGCCGGATCCCCGAGGCCAGCCGGAGGCCGTCTCCGCCGTCGGCCCACATGCGGTGGCCGATCAGGACGAGCTCATCGACGCCCGCGCCCTCCAGCAGGAGATGGAGGCGATCGGGCGGGACCAGCTCCCCCACCGCGCGGATGGTCTGCGCGAACCCGCCGCCGAGTGCGGTCGAGCCCTTCATCTCGGCGACCGCGTTCAGCTCGAGGCGGGCCGCGGTCCGCTCCATCCGGGCGACCGCCTCGTCGAGCCGCTTGCCCGCGTCGCTCGCGCTCTGGCACCCGGACAGGACCAGCGCCGCGACGATGCACGCGATCAGTGGCCTCACCAGCGTCCTCCGAACAGGGCCGCGGCATTGTGGCCGACGGTCCCGGCGAGGTCGACGACCGGGACACCGCGCGCTTCGGCGACCGCCGCGTAGGTATCGGTGACGAACGCGGGCTCGTTGCGCTGGCCCCTCTTCGGCTGCGGTGCGAGATACGGCGCGTCCGTCTCGAGCAGGATCCGGTCAGCGGGAACGAGTGCCGCCGCGGCGCGCAGGCCCATGCTCCGCGGGAACGTCACCGTGCCCGCGAACGAGAGATGCAGGCCGCGCCTGATCCATCCGTCCACCGCTTCCGGGCCCTCGCTGTAACAGTGGATGTGCCCGCGCACCCGCGGCAGCCGGTCGAGCAGCTCGCGCACGACCTCCCCCGACTCCCGCACGTGGATCGTGACCGGGAGGTCCAGCTCGGCGGCCAGCTCCACCTGCGCTCGGAAGGTGTCCTCCTGCACCGCGCGCGGGGCGCTTCGCCCCGAGAGGTCGATGCCGATCTCCCCGATCCCGACGACGCGCGCGTGCCCGGCCAGGGAGCGAAGCCGGCCAAGCGCGTGCTCGGTCAGCTCGGCGGCCCGGTGCGGGTGGATGCCGACGGCCACGCGGACGGCGGGATGCGCGTCGGCCAGGGCGACCGCGCGCTCGCTCGACGCGACGTCCTCGCCGCACGTGAGCACGCGCGTGATCCCTGCGGTCGCCGCGCGCGCGAGAACGGCATCGAGGTCGGTCCGGAAGCGCTCGTCGGTGAGGTGCGCGTGCGCGTCGATCACGAGCCAGGCGGGGG
>MGON01000072.1:3789-14021 GCA_001795345.1 Chloroflexi bacterium RIFCSPLOWO2_02_FULL_71_16
GCCAGAGCATCGCGGGCGCCGGGCCGGGAGGCCGATCGCGGCGGGTCACGCGGGCGCTGAGGTGACCTTGTTCGCTTCGAGCCGAGGGAAGAGCGCGGGGCCCGGCCGGAGCTCGGTCCCGGGCGGCAGGGCGCCCCACCGGGCGACCTCTGCCCAATCCGCGGTCGCGGGCGAGGGCACGCGAAGCTGGTCGGCGATCCGCTCCGACGTCGCGGGCAGGTAGGGCCAGAGCAGGTACGCGAGCAGGCGGATCGCCTCGGCGCCCGCGTAGAGCGACGCGCCGAGCTCGGCCCGCCGCGCCGGGTCGCGCGCCAGCTGCCACGGCTGCGTGCGCGTGTAGTGCTTGTTCGCCGCGTCCACGAGCGTGAAGGCGGCGGCGAGCGCGTCGGCGAAGCGGAGCTGCCCGGCCGCCGCGTCGTGGTCGCGCAGCGCTCGCTCCGCGACGTCGCGGACGGCCGCCTCCGACGGACCCGCCGGGTCCGGATCCGGAACGCGCGATCCGAAGTAGCGCTCGACCATCGCCAGCGTCCGTGAGACGAGGTTCCCGAGGCCGTTGGCGAGGTCGGCATTGAAGCGGGCGCTGAAGATCTCGGGGGACACGTCGCCGTCGGTCGCGAAGCCGACCTGCCGCAGCACGAGGTAGCGGACAGCGTCGGCGCCCCACTCCTCCGCCGCGGCGAAGGGATCGATCATGTTGCCGCTCGTCTTCGAGAGACGCTGACCCTGGTAATCGAGGAACCCGTGCACCCAGACCTGCTTCGGCAGCTCGACGCCGGCCGACAGCAGCATCGCCGGCCAGTAGATGCAGTGGAACCGACTGATGTCCTTGCCGATGACGTGAACGTCGGCGGGCCAATACCGCTGGAACAGGGCGTCGTTCGTGCCGAAGCCGACACCCGTGACGTAGTTGATGAGCGCGTCGAACCAGACGTAGACGGTCTGCTCAGGATCGTCGGGCCAGGGGATCCCCCATGACAATCCGCGGCGGGACACGCTGATGTCCTTCAGCCCGCGCTCGATCCAGCCGAGCACCTCGTTCCGGCGGATCTGCGGCTCGCAGAACTCCGGATGCTGGCCGTACAGATCCTCCAGCGCCTTCTGGTACTTCGACAGCCGGAAGAAGTAGTTCTTCTCCGACAGCTTCTCGATGGTGTCCCGGCCTGAGTGGAACGGGCAACGCCCCTCGACCAGGTCGGCCTCCTCGTAGAACGCTTCACATGAAACGCAGTACAGACCCTCGTACGTGGACTCGTAGATGTCGCCGTTCTCGATCCAGCGGCGGACGAACCACTGGACGCCTTCCACGTGATCGGCGTCCGTAGTACGGATGAAGCGGTCATACGAGATCCCGTACACCTTGGCCGCCCTCTTGTAGAGCTCGGCGAGCCGGTCGACGAACACACGGGTGTCCTCGCCCTTCGCCTTGGCGGCCCGGTCGACCGTCGTGGCGTTCTCGTCGGTACCCGTCAGGAAGAAGACGTCACGTCCGCGCTGACGCTGGAAGCGCGCGAGCGCGTCCGCACCGATCTGCTCATAGAGGTAATGCAGACCGGGCGCGTCATTGACGTACACGATCGCCGTCGTGACGTAGAACTTCTCGGCCGTCATTCTCAGATGTTACGGAAGCGCGCCACGTAACGTAGCGTCTGACGAGGTGATGACCTCTATCCGGACCCGCGCGGCGCTGGTCGCCATCGCCACCATCGGCGGCGTCGTCTTCGCCGCGGTCGTCGCGTTCACGCTGGCGGCGGGGCCGGGCGGTCCGATACCGCCCACGCGGACCGCCTCGCCGGCGGCCACCGCCGATGTCTCGCCCACCACCGGGCCCGAGACGACCCCGACCACGGAGTACCCGGAGGTCGACGGCGTCCGGGCGCTGGAGCACGTGCGGTACCTCGCCGATCCCGCTCGCGGCGGGCGGTACACCGCGTCGAGCGGCTACGAGGATGCGGCCGGATACGTCGCCGACCGCTTCGCGGAGGCCGGCCTCGAGCCCTGGGGCGACGGCGGGTCGTTCTTCCAGAGCTTCCGGATGCCGCTCGTGGATCTGGCCGCGACGCCGGTCCTAGAGGACACCGGCGGCGACCGGGAGTACCAGCACCGCGTCGACTTCACCGAGCGCGTGGGCGGTATGTTCGGATCGGGCGACGCCCAGGGCCAGCTCGCGTTCGTGGGAAGCGGCTCGGCCGACGACCTGGCGAAGGTCGAGGTACGCGGCAAGGTCGCCGTGGTCGTCCTGGCGGGCCGCGCGGACCCCGCCCGCACGCTCGCCGCACGGGGTGCGGTCGCGCTCATCTACGTGTCCAGCAGCATCCTCAAGTTCTCGTACCTGCCCCGCTTCGACCCGGCCGCGCTGCCCGCGGTCGTCGTGACGACGGCCGTCGCGAACGAGCTGCTCGCGCCGTCGGGACGCAGCGTCTCCGAGCTGGCCGCGGCCGTGGACGCGCAGTCGCGGAGCGGAGGCCCGTCGCCGGCGTTCGAGCTCGCCACGCGCCTGCGCGTGGCCGTGCCCCTGACCCCGGTGCGCGACGTGGAGACCGTGAACGTCGTCGGCCTCCTGCGCGGGAGCGACCCGGAGGCAGCGAAGCGCGCGGTGGTCGTGGGCGGGCACCTGGACGGCGTCGGCACCGACCCCGACGGCACCGTCTTCGAGGCCGCCAACGACAACGCCTCGGGTCCCGCGGTGACGGTCGAGGTCGCGCGCGCGCTGGCGCAGAGACGTGCGGAGCTCGTCCATTCAGTGATCTTCGTCGCGTTCGCCGCGGAGGAGCAGGGCTTCTTCGGATCGGAGGCCTTCGTCGAGCAGTTCGCGGCGCTCCCCGGGCGGCGCGAGAGCCTCATCGGCTACGTGAACCTCGACGTCGTCGGCTGCTGCGGCGGGACCGTGAGCGCCTCGAACGAGAGCACCGCGATGGTCGCCCGCGCCCGCGACGCGGCGGAGAAGATCGGCGCGCCGTTCGGGAGCGAGGGCGCCGGCTCGAGCGACCAGGTGAGCTTCTCGCGCCGCGGGATCCACGCCACGCTCCTCAACTGGTCCACCATCGGGCCGATCCACACCACCGCGGACACGGTCGCGCGGATCACGGCGGAGAGCCTTCGGACGATCGGCCGCGTAGCCGCGCTCATGACGCTGGAGATGGCCGCCGGCCGCTAGTCCAGGACCACCTCGGGCACCCCGCGCACCGTCTCCTCGCACACCGAGTCCACGACCTTGTGCAGATGTCCCGTCTCCTTCCACACGCGGATCTGCCGGTCGGCGCTGGTGCCCTCCCGCGCGACGGTGAGGATGTGCTCGCACTCCCGCCTCGAGCCGAGCGTGTCCACGACGTCGTCGACGAACTCGAGGATCTCGACGGCCAGCTCCTTCATCGGGACCTCGGCCTGCTTCCCGAGGTCGATGAGCTTCGCGTCCATGCCGGCCCGCAGCGCCCGCCACTTGTTCTCCTGGATGAGGTTGGGCATGTACTTCCGGAAGCCGAGGTTGCGCTCCCGGAGGACCAGCAGCTTCGCGCAGAACGCCTGCGCGAGCGCCGCGAGGCAGAGCGTCTCCTCGACCGTGGTCGCCGCGTCGCAGATGCGGAACTCCAGCGTCGGGTAGAAGGCGTGCGGCCGCAGGTCCCACCAGATCTTCTTGCCGTCGTCGATGCTGCCCGTCCGGACGAGCACCTCCACGTAGTTCTCGAACTCGTCCCACGACGAGAAGTCGGGTGGGATGCCGGTGCGCGGGAAGCGCCCCCAGATGACCTGCCGGTACGACTTGAGCCCGGTGTTGCGCGTCAGCCAGAACGGGCTCGACGTCGAGACGGCGAGCAGGTGCGGGAGGAAGTAGCGGGCCTCGTTCATCACCTCGATGCGGCCGTCTCGGTCCGGGATGCCGACGTGGACGTGCATGCCGAAGATGAGCAGCTCGCGGATCACGTCCTGGAGCTCGTCCTCGAGCATCTTGTAGCGCTCGTGCTCCGTCACCTCCTGCTCCTGCCAGTGGGAGAAGGGGTGGGTGCCGGCCGACGCGAGGCGCAGCCCGGCCGGCCGCAGGAGGGCCGCGAGCGTCCCGCGCAGACGGGTGATCTCCTCGCGTGCCTCGCTGATGTCGCGGCAGATCTTGGTGCCGATCTCGACGACCGACTGCAGCATCTCCGGCTTCACCTGATCGCCGAGCCGGGGCGAGGCGACCTTCAGCAGGGCTGCGATGTGGCTCTTGAGCTGCCCCTGCTCGTCGACGATCTGGAACTCTTCCTCGATGCCGATCGTCAGCCGCTGCACCCCCCTCACGCGCGGCCCTCCACGAGGTACGTGGGGACGACGCTGCCGTCGCCCGCGGTCACGTTGAGGAGCGCGCTCGAGGAGAGCCGGCAGAGGTTGCCGCGCGCGCGGCCCCAGAAGAGGTAGGGGTCGTGGTCGACCGCCAGGTCGAGGAAGTGCACGCTCTCGAGGAGCACGGGGAAGGCCTGGCGCTGCACGTCGACGCGCTCCTGGACGACGTAAGAGCTCGTGAGCGCCGCCAGGAACGTCTGCTCCCACTCGCGCGCGTCCACCGTCCAGCCGAGCACGACGCCCTTGCCCCCGTACTCGTCGTTCGGCTTCAGTACGAAGCTCTCGCGGTGCCGCAGGACGAGATCGGCGAGGTCGGCCAGCTTCCCCCGGTACGTCGTATGGCCCTCGCGGACCTTGCGCGTCCATGGGATGTGCGTCGCGATGGCCGCGCGCTGCGCGGCCGTGTACAGCCGCTCGTAGCGGTCGTCGGACAGCAGCGCGAGGCTCATCTTCTTGTGCAGGAGCTTCGCCCGGAAGCTGTTCACCACCGCGACCGCGCCCTTGAGGTACGCGTTCACGAGCGGCGCCGCGATGTCGGGCCGCGCCAGGAGCTCGCTCGTCAGGACGCGCCGGTACACCAGGTGCACGCGCTCGCCGCGGGCGTAGAGCCGGTCCCGCCGCAGCTCGAGCTCCTGCGGCGCGCAGATCACCGTCCGCATGCCGGACTCTTCGAACGAGCGCTGGAACATCTCGAACTCGGTGAGCGTCGGCAGCCCGTGCCAGTCGACGATGGCGATCGCCGGCCGTTCGGGCGTGCGGCCGGCGTAGGCGCGGAGCATCACGGCGAGCTGATGGCGGCGGAGCGGGACGGCGCGGATCCGCCAGCGGCGACGGAACGCGGCCGTGACCGGCAGGCCATCGAAGACCGCGACCAGCTCGTCGTTGTAGGCCATCCCGGCGGGCGACTCCGCGTTGTACTCGACGAAGCGGATGACACCGTCGGCGCCTACGAAGCCGTCGAGGCGCGCGGCCGGCGACGACGCCTTGAAGCCGGGGTCCGCGAGAGCAAGGCGCTCCTCCTCCGGATCGAGGTCGAGCTCGCGCCGGAGGACCTCCTCCTCCAGGAGAGCGCGCTCGAGCCGCCCCAGCGCGCCGTACAGCGTCTCCGCGACGCGCCGGATCCGCTCGTACGCCCCTTTGGGCACGAGGTTGGGCCGCAGCGACGCGCAGAGGGGCCGCTCGCCGAAGACGAGCCGGCGGGCACGCTGGCCTTCCGCGAGCGCCGCCGCGCTCGCGACGGCAAGGTCGGGATCCTCGAGGAGCGCGTGATGATCGCGCACGTATGGCGGGTCGGCGGGGGCCCGCGCGGCGCGGCCCGCGCGCTGGGGTGGGCTCACCGTACGAACCGCGACCAGCGCATCTCGCCGCGCCACGGCGGCTCCGCCCGGCCGAGCGCGTAGTCGATGACCAGGTCGCTCATGTGCTCGAGCACCCAGGCGAACGCCTCCTCCT
The DNA here is from genome assembly GCA_001795345.1 of Chloroflexi bacterium RIFCSPLOWO2_02_FULL_71_16. Lineage (GTDB taxonomy): Bacteria > Chloroflexota > Limnocylindria > P2-11E > P2-11E > GWC2-70-10. The sequence goes on from MGON01000072.1 coordinate 9,556, forward strand.
TGATGGAGAAGCTGTCGAAGTCCGGCGCGGGGTTGAGGAAGTCGATCGCGTAGAGGGTCCCCTCGCGCACCGCGAACTCGACGGTGTCCATGTCGTAGCCCAGCGCGTCGACGAGCGTCGTGGCGTCGCGGACGGCGCGCTCCAGCAGCTCCCCCTCTACCGGTCGCCCGACCACGTACCGCTCGGCGAACGGCGCGGTCGGGTCGTAGCGCATCGGGCGGACGTGCTTGCGCCCGATGCAGATGCACCGGACGTAATCGTCCCACTTGATGAACTCCTGGAGGATCATCGTCTTCGGCCGGTACCCGAACGCGGCCGATCCGGTCTGGTCGTAGGCCCAGATGAGCTCCTCCATCGTGTCGACGCGGTAGACGTCCTTCCATCCGCCGCCGGTGTTCGGCTTGAGGATCGCCGGGAGCCCGACGTAGGAGACGATCCCCTGCCAGTCGAGCGGGTACTGCAGGTTCCGGAGCGAGCCCTCGTTGATGTCGGGGATGTGGGACTTGTTCGGCAGGACGACGGTCTTGGGCACGGCGACGCCCAGGCGGCGCGCGAGCACGCACTCGAAGTACTTCTCGTCGGCCTCCCACCAGAAGGGGTCGTTCACCACGACCGTGCCCTGGAGCGCCGCCCCCTTCAGGTGCGCACGGTAGTACGGCACCTCGTGGCTGATGCGGTCGACGATGACGGCGTAGCGAGGGTCGTCGTCGAGCTTCGCGCCGCCCAGGAGCGCCATCTCGGCACGGATGCCGAACGCAGCGCCCTTGCGCTCGACCGTCTCGAGGAACGGCTTCGGGAAGGTGTCCTCACGCCCGACGAGCAGGCCGACGATCCGGTCTTTCACAGGAAGACGTCCACCATCTCCTTCCAGAACGGCCAGTCGTGCGCCCAGCCCTGCCACAGGTGGAGGTCGGCGGGAACGCCCTTCTCCTGGAGGACGGCCGCGAGGCGCTTGGACTCCTCCACGTTCGGGTCGAGCTCGCCCGTCGCGATGACGATCTCGGTCTCGCGCAGCGGCGCTAGGTAGCGCTCCTCGGTCAGCCCGGGAAGGAACGCCAGCGGGTCCAGGAAGTAGGCGTCCGCGCTGCCGTCCAGCCAGCGCGACACGGCGTACGCGCCCGAGAGGCACACCGCCTTCCGCGCCACGCCGGGGTGGCGCGTGACCAGCATCGCCGCGTGCGTCGCGCCGAACGAGGTCCCCGCCGCGATGAGGAAGGGCACGTCGTTCTCGGCGCGGATCGCCGGGACGACCTCGTCGAGAAGGTAGCGCTCGTACGCGAGGTGCCGCGCCGCGCGCTGGTCCGGAGAGCGGTCCTTCGCGTAGAACGACTCGGCATCCACGCTGTCCACGCACCAGAGCTGGAGCCAGCCGCCGTCGATGCGCGGGGCCATGTGCGCGACGAGACCGAAGTCCTCCCACTGGTAGAAGCGGCCCCGGGAGGTCGGGAAGACGAGGACGGGCGTCCCGCGGTCGCCGAAGACGAGCAGCTCCATGTCGCGCTCGAGGGCCGGGCTCCACCACTTTCGGTGCTGGCGGTGCATCAGCTCGTCTCCCCTTCGCGAGCCGGCGCGATCACCACCGTGACCTCGCCCTTCGGACGAGCGGCAGCATAGCGAGAGGCGAGGTCCGTGGCCGTCCCTCGGACCATCTCCTCGTGCACCTTCGTCATCTCGCGCGCGACCGCGACGCGCGCGCCGGGCTCGACCGCGGCGAGGTCCGCGAGCAGATCGCCGACGCGGTACGGGCTCTCGTAGAGCACGGCCGTGCGGCCCTCGTCGAGCAGCCTTCGCAGCAGCTTCCGGCGAGCGCCGCTCTTCTTCGGCAGGAACCCGACGAAGGTGAACTCCCGCGTGGGCAGGCCGGACGCGACCAGCGCCGCGATGGCCGCGGCCGGTCCGGGTATCGGCACCACCTCGTGACCGGCCGCGATGGCCGCGGCGACGAGGGCCTCGCCCGGGTCCGAGAGCGCGGGCGTGCCGGCGTCGGACACGAGCGCGACGTCCCAGCCCCGGTCGAGCTGCCCGATCAGCTCGGCGACCTTCTTCCGGTGGTTGAAGTCGTTGTAGGAGGTGAGATGTTTCGCTCGGATCTCGTGGCGCCGCAGGAGCAGCTGCGTGTGTCGCGTGTCCTCGCACGCGACCATGTGCGCCTCCTGGAGGACGCGCAGCGCGCGCGCGGAGACGTCCTCGAGGTTCCCGATGGGCGTCGCGACGAGGTAGAGCTTCCCCACTGGCCCGGAGTATCGGCGACACTGCTCGCGTGGCACCTGGACGCGGCTCCCGAAAGAAGCCGGCGGCGGAGAGGCGGCCGGCCGTCCCTGAGCGGAGCGCCGCGGCCGCGCGGCGGCGCGGCTACCAGCGGCGCTCGAAGTGGCAGCCGATCGGGCTGCGCGTCGCGGTGGTGGCCGGGCTCGTCGTCGGCGTGCTGCTCCTCGCGAACGCGGCCGGGCTGCTGCGGCCGTCGGCCGGCGTCGTCATGCCTGACCTCGGCCGCGGGCACGTGCCCGAGGGGTCGGCCATCACGTACGACAGCGTCCCGCCCACCTCCGGCTCGCACTACGCCGCCAAGGTCGCGCCCTGGGGCTCCTACACCGCGCGGATCGAGGACCCCGTCGTGGTGCACAACCTCGAGCACGGGGGCATCGCCATCGCGTACGACGGGATCGACGAGGCCACGGTCAAGCAGCTCGACGGGCTGCTCACGACGTTCCCGCGGAGCCGCTACGGGAACCGGGTGAAGCTCGTCATCCATCCCGACGACCGGCTCGCCGCCGGCGAGATCGTGCTCACGGCCTGGGCGCGCATGGACCGGCTCGCGGGCTACGACGAAGCGCGCATCCGCGCGTTCTACGAGGCGCACCTCGACCGCTGCTGCGAGAGCGTGCCCTGATCCTCGAGCGCCGGCAAAGCCGGACGCTCGCTCGACCTAGCTAAACGCTCCCGGCGCTCGGCCGAAGACTCTGAGCGACGGCGATGCCCACGAGCACGACCGCGCCGCCGATCAACTGCGGCACCGCGAGCATCTCCGACAGGAGCAGCCAGGCCGCGACGACCGCGACGACCGGCTCCGCCGTGGAGGTGAGGCCGGTGCGGGCCGCCGGGATGAGGCTCACCGACAGGAAGATGAGCGCGAACGGCAGGGTGGTCCCGAACACGATCACCCCCGCGAGGAGCGCCGTGTTCACCGGCTCCGCGACGACCGTCCACGGCAATAGCCAGATCGGCCGAACGATCGTCCAGGCCACGAGCGCCGACCCGAAGCCGTAGACCAAGAGGGTCCAGACGGCGTACCGCGCGAGGATCCGCTCCGCGAGCAGGAAGTACACGACGAAGATGACCATCGATAGGACCGCGTAAGGGATCCCCGCGAGGTTGAGCGAGAGGAGGTCGGCGTCGTACGCGCCGACGACCAGGAAGGAACCCGCGAGCGTCAGCGCGCCCGCGAGCCAGAGGCGGCCGCCGACCCGGAGCCCGCGCCACCTCGCGTAGGCCAGCATCACGAGCGGCCCGGTGTACTGGATGACCAGCGCCACGCCGAGCGGCAGCCGCTGGATCGACTCGTAGTACGCCCACTGCACGCCGGCGAGCGCGAACACGCCGAAGAACGAGATGAGCGGAAGGTCGCGCCGGTCGACGCGCAGGTCGGAGCGCCGGAAGACCGCCACGGCGATGAAGAACACGAGGAACCCGAACAGGATCCGCAGCTCGGCCAGCTCGGAGGGCTGGATACCCGAACGGAAGATGCCCTTCGCGAAGATCCCGCCGAACGCGAACAGCGCGGCGGCGAGCAGCGACGCGCCGTAGCCGAGCGCGAGGCGCAGCGGGTCGGCCGCGCGCGCCTTCGCGGCGATGGCCTCGGCGGACGTGACGCTCGCTGCCGCCCGCGCGTCCCGTCCGCTCAGTCGGCCTCCCAGTCCCTCGGGTAGAGGAAGTCGTGGCCCACGGTGCGCAGGCTGACCTTCGCGATGAGCGGCATGACGCGCTTGAAGTGGCTCTTCCGGACCATCTCGCGGATCCGGTGGACGAGCGCGGCGTCGAAGCCCGCCTGGACCAGCTCGTCCGGGCGCAGGCGGCGGTCGACCATGTGGTACAGGACGAGGTCGGCCTGGGCGTAGGTGAACCCGAGCTCCTCCTCGTCCGTCTGCCCTGGCCAGAGCTCCGCGGTCGGCGCCTTGCGCACGATGCGCCCCGGGATGCCCAGGAGGACCGCGAGCTCGCGCAGCTGCGTCTTGTAGAGGTCGCCGACCGGGTTCAGCGAGCTCGCCATGTCTCCGAACCAGGTCCCGTAGCCCAGCAGGAGCTCCGTCTTGTTGCTCGTCCCGAGCACGGCGCCGTCGGGCCACGCGAGGTCGAACTCGATCGACTTGCGCTCGCGCGCCATCTTGTTGCCCAGGCGCACCTGGTGGACGTCGCCCCCGACGAGCTCCCGGTAGGCGTCGACCTGCGCGGTGATCGGAATGACGCGG
>MGON01000072.1:14084-21986 GCA_001795345.1 Chloroflexi bacterium RIFCSPLOWO2_02_FULL_71_16
CGGTACGGGGTGTGGACGGCGAGCACGTTCGGGGGACCGAAAGCCTCAGCCGCGAGCGCCGCGACCGCGGCGCTGTCGATGCCGCCGGAGAGGCCGACGACCGCTCGCCGCAGCGATCCCACCTTGGCGGTCTCCTCACGGAGGAAGGCCACCAGCATCCGGCGCACGAGGCCCTCGTCGATGCGCAGCGGCGAGAGGTCCGACGGGTCGGGCCGGATCGCGCCGACGCGCTGCGCGAGGAACGGTGCCGTCTCGGGCGCGCTCAGCCTCCCACCGCCTTCGGCCGCGGCATCGGCTCCGGGGCGGCGGCCGGCGCCGGTAGCGCCCCCGTGCGCTCCCCGAGGTGGCGCAGGACGAGGTCCACGCGCTCGTCCCGCAGCAGCGGGTTCCGCGCGCGCTCGCGCGCGGCGAGCGCCGGGTCTATCTCCGCGAGCAGCAGCTCCTCGTCGAACTCGGCGGCCCGCGCCACCACGGTCCCGTCCGGCGCCACGACCTCCGAACCGCCCCAGAAGGCGATGCCGTCCTCGTGTCCGACGCGGTTCACGTACACGACGTAGACGGTGAGGTACTGGGCGTAGAAACGGTCCATCAGCCGGCACGACTCGGCCGTCCCGAGGTCGCCGCCCTCAGCCACGCCGCGCCCGGGGCTGGCCGAAGGGGAGAACACGACGAGCGCGCCCTCGACCGCGTAGACGTACGGCACCGAGACGTGCCAGATGTCCTCGCAGATCGCGATGCCCGCGGTGCCGAGAGCGCTCGGGAACACGTCGAACCGCTCACCTGGGCCGAAGTAGCGGCCGTCGTCGAAGATGCCGTAGGTCGGCAGGTAGACCTTTCGGTGGACGTGCACGACGCGTCCCGCCGACCAGTACGCCTGCGCGATGTGGATCCGCGCCTCCGGCGTGCGCTCCACGAAGCCGGCCATGACGTCGATGTCCCGCGACGCCTCCGCGATCGGGCGAAGCCGCTCGTCGTCGGGCGACATGGCCAGGTCGTTGGCGAGGTCCTTCAGGTAGTAGCCCGTGAGCGACAGCTCCGGGAACACGATGAGGCGGGCCCCCGCGGCCCGCGCGCGGTCGATCCGGTCGAGGTGCATCGCGCGGTTCCGCTCGAACGCGCCGAGGGCCGGGGCCACCTGGGCGATCGCGATGCGGACGGTCATGAGGCGCTCCGGAGCGTCCCGACCCGCTCCGCGTACTGGTGCGCGAGCGCCCACGCGCGGCCCTCGTCGGCCGCCTCGGCCCAGATCGTGAACATCGGCTGATCGATATCGGGCAGGACGAGCACCCACTCGCCGTCCTGCACGTGCTTCACGCCGTCCACCTGGCGCGTCCGCTCGGTGGCGGGCTCCTGGGCGAGCATGCGCATGACCAGGCCGCGGCTCTCGAGCGGGCAGGCGACCTTCAGCCGGGCCATCTGCGGCGTCGGCGTCTCGTCGAGGACCTGCGTCAGGCCGACCCCGCGCACCGCGAGCACCTCGAGCAGCTTCGCCACGGCGAACAGCCCGTCGAACGACGGGTGGAAGCGCGGGAAGATGAAGCCGCCGAGGCCGTCCGCGACCAGCAGCGGATGCTCGCGCGCGGCGAAGCGCATCTGCGCCTCCGCCGAAGCGCGCACGCGCAGCACGCGCCCGCCGGCGGCGCCGACGAGCTCCTCGATGGAGCTGGGCCCGAAGGGCGGCACCGCGATCACGCCGGGTGTCGTGCGCGCGATGACCGACGCGAACGCCGTGAGGAAGTGCCGGTCCTCGGCGACGCGGCCGCGATCGTCCACGACGAAGATCTTCTCCCCGCCCGCGTCGATGGTGACCCCGAAGCTGGCGCGGAGCGTCGAGGTGATCGCCGCTAGCTCCTGCATCTCCTGCTGGAACTCCTCGATGGACCGGGAGCCGACGTTCTCGGACACGACGGCGTTGATGGCGATGACGTCCACTCCGAGGGCGCTGAGCAGCTGGGGCAGGAACTGCGCGCCGGTGCCGTGCGAGTAGTTCACGACGATCTTGAAGCGCGCGGCCTCGATCTCGCGGCGGTGGACGACCTCGGCGAGGAACGCCTCGCCGTAGGCCTCGCCGACGCGCGGGACGTCGTAGATCTGACCGACCCGGTCGTAGGTGACGCGCCGGAAGTCCTCCCGGAAGAAGACGTTCTCGACCTTCCGCTCGGCGGCCTTCCCCATGTCGAGCGCCGCCTGATCGAAGAACTTCAGGTCGCAGACACGGTCGTCGAAGGGCGAGACGCGGACGTGGATCCCGCCGGCCGCGCCGATCCGCCGCGTCTCGAAGCGCGCGATGGGGATGGGCAGCTGGTCGACGTCCGCGACGGCCACGCCGCTGCCGACGATGCCGCTCATGAGCGCGCGCTTCAGCATGCGGCTGGCGCGGTGCTGGTCGCGGTTCATGGTCACCGTCGCGTCGGGCGGGAGCGTCGATGCGTACGCGGCGCCGAGCTGCGCGGCGAACTCCGGCGTGAGGTCGACGTTGACGAGGCCCGTCACGCCGAAGCGCCCGAAGAGCGCGCGCCGGCCCTGCGCTCCCCAGATGAGGCTGGTGTGCACGACGGCGCCGCTCTCGATCTGCTTGTCGGGCCAGATCTTCACCTGCGCGCGCACGCGCGCCCCCTCGCCGACGATGGAGTGGTCGGCGACCACGCTGCCCTCCTCGAGGGCGACGCGGGCCTTGAGCGCGCACTGCCGCCCGACGATCGCGCCGTGCACCTCGGAGCGCTCGCCGACGTACGTGTTCCGCCAGATGATCGACCGGTCGATCACGGCACCCGACTCGACGACGACGTAGTCGCGGAGGACCGTGGGGCCCAAGATCTGCGCCTCGGGCCCGATCTTCGTGCCGGTGCCCAGGAAGATCGCTCCGTGAAGGAGCGCGCTCGGGTGGATCTCGACGTCGCCGCCGGTCCAGACCCCCGGGAGCAGCTCGCGCCCGAACGGCTCGACCTTGACCTTGCCCTCGAGGGCGTCGGCGTTGGCGCGGGCGTACTCCGCGATGTTCCCGACGTCGGTCCAGTAGGACCCCTCGGCGACGCAGCCGTAGAGCGGCTCGCCCTCAGCTAGGAGCTGCGGGAACAGATCCTTGCTGAAGTCGAAGGCCGCCCCGACCGGATAGCGCTCCATCACGCGCGGATCGATCACGTAGATGCCGGTGTTGATGGTGTCCGAGAACACCTCGCCCCACGACGGCTTCTCGAGGAACTTCGTGACCCGGCCCTCGCCGTCGGTGATGACCACGCCGTACTCGAGCGGATCGGGGACGTGCACGAGCGTGAGCGTCACGGCCGCCTTCTTCTCCTCGTGGAAGGCGATCACTCTCGCGAGGTCGATGTCGGTCAGAGCGTCACCGGAGATGACCAGGAACGGCGCGTCCAGCGCCTTTCCGAGCTGGCGCACGGATCCGCCCGTCCCGAGCGGGGTCTCCTCGACGCTGTAGCGCAGCCGCATCCCGACCGAGCCGCCGTCGCCGTACGCGTCCTGGATCACGCTGGCCATGTACTGGAGGGTCACGAACGCGTCGGTGATGCCGTGGCGCTTCAGCAGGTCGAAGATGTGCCCAATGCAGGGCTTGTCCACGATCGGGACCATCGGCTTCGGTCGGCCGATGGTCAGTGGTCTGAGGCGGCTCCCCTCGCCGCCGGCCATCACGACGGCGCGCATGGGGCCAGTCTATGTTTCGCGCTCGGCCTGCGGCCTCGCCGCCTCGACGCCGCTCGTCGATCTCGCTCGCGCGGGCGGAGCCGGACGCTCGCTCGCGCCTTTCTTTCCTAGAGGGCTTTCACGTCGATGTCGTGCAGCGCGGACTTCACCAGGTGGGCGGCCTCCTGGAACGCTATCGCCTTGCCGCGGTCGAGGGCGGCCGCATAGGAGTCGTTCACGTCCTCAGAGGCGCGCTCATCGTGCTTGTGGAAGAGCTCTTCGAGCTGGTCGATGGAGAGCTTCACGCGGTCCCGCGCGGCGCTGCTGATCACGAACCCCCTCCGAAGCGCTGGCTGCGCCCGATCATATGAGAGGGACGGTCTAGCCGCCGATCTCCAGCTCGCGGGTGGCCACGGCGAGGTCCACCTCGACGCGGCCGTCCACGACCCGCACGGGGTAAGCGTTCACCGGGAACACCGCCGGAAGCGCCTTGACCTCGCCGGTCACCAGGTCGAAGCGGGCCCCGTGCCGCGGGCACTCGACGCAGGAGCCCTCGAGCTCACCCTCGCCGAGCACGCCGCCGTCGTGAGTGCACACGTTGTCGATGGCGCCGAACGAGCCGTCCTCCATGTGGCCCACGCAGAGGCTCCTGCCGTCGACGTCGACGACCTGGACCTCGCCCGGGGCGATGTCGTCCACGCGAGCGACGGTGACGAAGCCCTGTGCGCCGCCCTCGCTCGTCATGCCACGAGCTCGATCTCGGCCACGCCCCCGATCCGCGGGCGCAGCGCCTCCAGGACCCGCGCGCGGATGGCCGCGTCGGGGATCCGGTCGAGGACCCGCGCGAACGAGCCGCGGACCAGGAGCTCCTCCGCCGTGCGGCGATCGATGCCCCTCGTCATGACGTAGAAGACCTCTTCCTCCTGGATCCGCCCGGCGGTCGCGCCGTGGCCGCAGCGCGCGACGTCATTCGTGAGGATCTCGAGGACGGGGATGGGATCCGCGCCGGCCTTGTCCGAGAGCAGGAGATTGCGGCACTCCTGGTAGGAGCCGGTCATGCTGCTCGTCGGCTCCACCCGGATGAGGCCGTAGAAGACCGCCTTCGCGCTCTCGTAGAGGGCCGAGAGGTAGAGAAGATCGCTCTGCGAGGCCTTGCAGTCGAGGCGCTGGAACGAGTTCACGTCGATGCGCTGCGAGTCCGCGGCGGCGACGAGGCCGTAGAGCTTCACCTCGGCACCGTCGCCCCGGATGTCCGAGAGGATCCCGAGCTTCGTCCGCAGGCTGCCAAGCAGGACGTTGAAGGTCGCGAGCGTGCTGCCGCGCTCCGATCCGTACCACTGAGCCCCGACATCCCACACGTCCTCGCCGTACCGCTGCAGGTGCACGTAGCGCACGTTGGCCTCGTCACCGGCGTGGACCTCGAGGTGCGGGATCGCGAGGCGCCCAGCCCCGCCGGAGACCGAGGTGACGTCCTCGACGAGCGTGACGGCGCTCCCGCGGTCGGCCACGACGATGGTCCGCGAGAGGCAGGCCGCCTCGCCCGCGGCCCAGGTCCGCTCCAAGACGATCGGCTGCTCGAGGGCGACGCCCGGGGGGACATACACGAAGGTGCCCGCGGACCAGAGCGCGTCGGCGACGGCGACGATCCCGGCGTGCGTCGGGATCCGGCCCCCCCGGTCGATCCAGGCCTCCACGAGCTCCGGTCGCTCGCGGGCCGCGGCGGCGAGGTCGCCGACCCATACGCCCTTCGGAAGCCGGTCGCGGGTGTACGTGGCGGTGGATGTCGCGCCGACGAGGGGGCTCGCGGGGATCTGGGCGGGCGGAAAGCGGCGCCACTCCTCCTCGGCGCCGGTGGGCCACGGCTCCTGCGCCCCGAGCTCCGCGGCGCGACGCCGTGACGCGCGGAGGAGGTCGGGTTCACCCTCCCCGACACCGGACCGCTCGACCACGTCGGGGTCGAGCGGCTCGCGGACCTTCGGAAGGGTCGCGGCCGGGCTCACCCGATCGCGCCGACCATCTGCAGCTGGATCAGCCGGTTCATCTCGATCGCGTAGTCCATCGGGAGCGTCTTCACGATCGGCTCGATGAATCCGTTCACGACCATCGCGGTCGCGTCACCCTCAGAGAGGCCGCGGCTCATGAGGTAGAAGAGCTGCTCCTCGCCGACCTTCGAGACCGAGGCCTCGTGTCCGATGGTGACGTCGTCCTCGTCGATCTCCATGTACGGGTACGTGTCGCTGCGCGCGGTCTCATCGAGGATGAGGGCGTCGCAGCGGACCGTGCTCTTGGCGCCCTTGCACCCGGGGTAGATCTTCACGAGCCCGCGGTAGGTCTGCTTGCCCGTGCCCTTGCTGATGCCCTTGCTCGTGATGAGGCTGGTCGTGTTCGGCGCAGCGTGGACCATCTTCGCTCCGGCGTCCTGGTGCTGGTCGCTGCCCGCGAAGGCGACCGAGAGCACCTCGCCGTGCGCGCGCTCGCCGACGAGGTAGACCGAGGGGTACTTCATCGTGACCTTGCTGCCGAGGTTCGCGTCGATCCAGCTCATGCGGCCGTCCTTGTGCACGACCGCGCGCTTCGTCACGAGGTTGTAGACGTTGTGGCTCCAGTTCTGGATCGTCGTGTATCGGACGTCGGCGCCTTCCTTGACGATGATCTCGACGACCGCCGAGTGAAGGGTGTTCGTGGTGAAGATCGGAGCGGTGCATCCCTCGACGTAGTGAACGCTCGAGCCGGGCTCCGCGATGATCAGCGTGCGCTCGAACTGGCCGGCGTTCTCGCTGTTGATGCGGAAGTAGGCCTGGAGAGGGATCTCGACCTTCACTCCGGCGGGGACCCACACGAACGATCCGCCCGACCACACCGCGGTGTTGAGCGCGGCGAGCTTGTTGTCGTTCGCCGGGATGACCGTGCCAAAGTATTCCTTGACGATGTCCTCGTGCTCGCGAAGCGCGGTGTCTGTATCCATGAAGATGACACCCTGCGCCGCGAGATCCTTGCGGATGTTGTGGTAAACCGACTCGCTATCGAACTGGGCGCCCGCACCCGCGAGGTACTTCTGCTCCGCCTGCGGGATCCCGAGCTTGTCGAATGTCTTCTTGATGTAGTCCGGGACATCCTCCCAGTTCTTCACGCTCTTATCGGTCGCGCGCAGGTAGTAGTAGATGTCTTCGAGGTCGATCGCCGAGAGGTCCGCGCCCCACGTCGGCATCTGGCGGGTGCGGTAGTGGCGGAGCGCCTTCAGCCGGCGCTGCAGCATCCAGTCGGGCTCGTGCTTGTAGGTCTGGCTGATCTCGCGGACGACGCTTTCGTCGAGGCCCTTCTTGAGCGGGTTGATGTACTTCGCTTCGTCGTACCAGCCGTACTGGTACGCGCCGGGGACCTGGTCTTGGACCTTCGGATCGACTGCCATGGACCTATTTTCTACCTTCCAGGTCGGAATTCCAAGTCCACGTTTAGGTCGGTCGGTTCCCCTCCAAGTCGGCGGATCCGAGCCTCAGAGCCGCTGCTGGCGCAATGCGGGCGTTTCAGGGGGCGGTGGCTGGTCTGCAGGTCTCGGGGTCGGTCGGTGGATCAGCGCTTCCGAGCGCGGATCAGGAACGCGCCCTCCGCGACCCGAAGCTCGCCAGCCGCCTCCAGCTCTTCGTGGAGCTGCAGAAGGACTGCCTCGAAACGGGCGACCGAGAATCCGGGAACCAGCCAGGGGACCGCCTTGAGGTAATAGACGAGCGCGCCGATGTCGCTGAAGGCGAGCGTGCCCCACGACGAACGGGCGTCCTCGATGGTCAGTCCGGCCTCGCGGAGCTCGACGACCAAGTTGTCCTGGGTGACTCCGGGCCACTGGGGAGCGACGCTGAAGCGCTGCAGAAGTTCCGCATGGCTCCGGCCGTCGAGCTGTTGAGTCAGGAACACGCCGCCCGACGCGAGCACCCGCGCCAGCTCCGGGGCGTCGTACGCCTCGTGCCGGTCAAGGATCAGATCGAAGGAACCGTCCCGGAACGGCAGGCACGGACCTGTGTCCTGCACGCGGCTGACGGGAACCTTGCCCGGCTCAACGCCGTACGCGACGAGCGTCGCACCGAGCGGAGCCAGTCGCCGATGCGCGACCGCAACGTTCGGCGGGTGCGCCTCTGTCGCGACCATCACCCGCGGGAACGCGTCGTGTAACGCGGCGAGCACCTCGCCACCACCGGTCCCAAGGTCGAGTGCACGGTCCGCCTGGCGAAGCGCCGCCCGTGCGACCGACTTGAACGACCAGGGCGGCTT
>MGON01000073.1:0-1402 GCA_001795345.1 Chloroflexi bacterium RIFCSPLOWO2_02_FULL_71_16
GAACGACCCGGGGCCGATCGCGACGGCGACCCGGTCGACGTCGCGGACCGTGAGACCGGTGAGGGCGAGCAGCCGCTCGACGGCACCGAACAGCGCGTCGTCGTGCCGTCGCTGGAGGTGCCACGTCTCCTCGGCCAGCACGGTCGTGCCGTCGTACAGGGCGAGCGACCCCCACGACGTGGACGTGTCGATCGCCATGAGCGTCATGCGGCCACCCGAGCGAGGGCGGCCGAGCGCGGACCCGTCGGCTCCAGGCGGATCCGCCGCTCGTCGACGCCGGCGTGCTCGATCCGGATGTCCAGGCGGTCGCCCGGGAGATCGGCGTCGATGCGGTCCGGCCACTCGATCGCCGTGACACCGCCGCCCTCGAGCGCCTCGCGCCACCCCGTCGACTCCGCCTGATCGGGCGAGATCCGGTAGAGGTCCACGTGGAAGAAAGGGAGGCGCCCATCCAGATGCTCGTGGAGGATCACGAAGGTCGGGCTCGTGACCTCGGCCTGACCCACATCGAGCCCCTTCGCGACGCCACGCGCGATGACCGTCTTTCCGGCGCCTAGCTCTCCCCAGAGCGCGATGACGTCGCCCGCCCGAGCGGAGCGGCCGATGCGCTCGCCGAGCGCCTCCGTCTCCTCGCGCGACCGCGTCACGAGATGGGTCCCCGTCATCGGGGGACCGCACCCCGTCCAGCGGCGCGGCGCTCGCGCCACATGCGCACGGTGAGGCCGAGGAACGTTCCGAAGAGCGCGGCCCAGATGCCCAGGTAGATCTCGCGCGGGATCACGCAGAACGGCTCGACGCCGAAGTTGCAGAGCAGCGAGCCGACCAGCGGCACGAAGCCGACCGCGCCGATGATCGTGCGGATCCGGCGGAGCCGCGCATGTCGCACCTCGAGCGACTCGCGGCGGCGCGACTCCGCCTTCGCGCCGGCGCGCTCCCCGGCGGGGTGGGGCGACGGGCGATCGGTCTGAGCGTGGCGCCCGCGACGCTCGCGGCGCCTTCGCCTTCCTGCCATGTGCTCATCCTGCCAGCCCCGCGAGCACTGCTCGCCGGGCTCCTTCTCGGGGCGACCCCTCCCCGATCAGAGCGGTCTGCTCGCCTTCGGCACCGCAGCCGACGATCTCGTCGGGGTCACACCCTCGCGTCGCCCGGCTCGTCAGCGCCGGGCATCGAACGCAAGTACGTTCGGGCCCTCTTCTTCCCCTGCCGCCAGCGGCCGGACCGAGGAGTGGTCGTCGCTCAGGACGAGGGGCGGCGCCGGCTGCGGCTCCGGCAGGCGGTCCCGGGGGGCGAAGACGAAGAGCCGCGCGGTCGCCGTGTGGATCGAGGCCCGCTCGCCGGCGAGGCTCGCGAGCGGCTCCCACACCTCCGCGGGCAGCGGTCCGCTGCCGAACCCGACCACGCA
>MGON01000073.1:1501-2345 GCA_001795345.1 Chloroflexi bacterium RIFCSPLOWO2_02_FULL_71_16
ACGATCCGCCCGCGGGAGCGGACGTCCACGCGCACCGGGGACAGAGCCTCGTCCGCCGCATCCACCCCGAGCGCGAGCTCGCCGATCGCGTCCGGGCCATACGCCGCGAGACCGCCGAGGGCCCAGCACTCGCCCTCGACCGTTACGGCAGCGGCGTCCGAGCGCACGACCACGCCGTCCATGGCCGACCGCACCGACCAGTCCGCGGTGACCGGCGCGATGCAGTAGTCGCCGTCGGCCGTGACGTGCAGCAGGCGGCCATCGATCGGGGAGACGGCGGCGCGCGCGAACCGGCGGCCGGTCCGCGCGAGGACCGTCCCGCGCCGAACGTCGGCGATCGGCCGTACGCGGCCCACACGGTCGAGGTCCGGGGGGCTCACGCCCACGCGGCGGGCGCCCTCCACGACATTGACCGGCCCGACGAGGCCACCCGTCGCGATCACGTCGCCCGCCCGGACCGTGGCGCCGACGTGCTCACGGAACGCCGCCCCGACCGGCAGAGGGTGCTCGACCGACCACGTGCCGTGACGCCAGCTCATGCGACGGTGGCCGGCGCCGGCATCGCCCCCAGGGCGTCGTACCAGCCGGCGACCGCGGGTACCCGCTCGGCATCGCGCACCGGCAATGACAGCGGGCGGCGCCTCGCGTCGACGATGACCCCGAGCGAGCCCGCCGCGACCCGCGCCGGGGGCGCGCCGGCCACGCCGACATCGACCTCTCCGCGCACCGGAACGACGTAGAACGCGCCGGGCTGGACGGTCTCGTCGCGGACCTCGGCGCCGGCGAGGATCCGCACCAGGGAGCGCTTCGGCCCCGGCACCGGCACTACTCCGGCGAGCGCGAC
>MGON01000073.1:2369-2554 GCA_001795345.1 Chloroflexi bacterium RIFCSPLOWO2_02_FULL_71_16
GCTCGGGCCCGATGCCCGCCGCGGCCGCGTCCGCGAGCGCGTGGCCGATCGCCTCATGAGCCAGCGCGATCTCGAGCGCCAGCGTCTCGCGCTCGGCGGAGACCGCGTCGGGCCAGCGCGCGCGGTTGAACACGCGCTCGAGGAGCGTCGGCGCGTCCACGGTCCACGGTATCCAGCGGCGGACC
>MGON01000073.1:2567-5342 GCA_001795345.1 Chloroflexi bacterium RIFCSPLOWO2_02_FULL_71_16
CGCGCGCCACGACGTGGTCCGCGCCGCGACCCACGCCGAGCGGCCGGACGTGGACGGCGGCGACATGGCCGATGGGATCGGCCCGGACGATGGAGGTGGAGCCGCCGGTGACGTCGACGACCAGCGCGGCGGCCCGCTGGGCCAGGGCGATCGCCCGGGCGATCGCCTCGAGCGCCTGGTCGCGAAGGACGCCCCGGTCCCGGCGGGCATCGCGCAGCCGCGTCACCGCGCGCTCGCGGCCCTCGTCGCGGCGGATGTCGGGCAGCACCTCGACCGGGAATGGCGAGAGCAGCAGGCTCGCGCGGTCGATGGCGGTCTCGTCCGCGGTGGCGAGGAGCACGCGCGGGCGCGGCCGCTGCGCCGAGCAGCCGAACCGCAGGGCCTCCGCGAGGATCGCCAGCCGCTCCGCGCCGTCGCGGTCCGCCAGCGGCACGAGGACGATGTTCGGGTGGGCCGAGCGAAGCGCCTGCGCGCGCTCGCCGAACGGGCGGTCGTCCGTCGGGCGCAGGTCGAGGACGACCTCCACGCCCGCGGCGAGGGTCACGCGGCGCGTCGCGTGGTCGAGCTGTCCGGCCTGCGGGCCCAGGATGGCCACACGGACCGGGGTGCCCGGTCCCACCGAGAGCGCGTCCTCGCCCGCATCGGTCCGCCATTCGACCGGCGTCGGCGCGTCCGCGATGGCCCATCTGCGCCAGCGGCCCTCGTGCGCGACGTCGACGAGCGTCGTCACGTCGCCCGCTGTCACCGCGCCGGGACCCGCCTCGCCGCCTCCACGAACGCATCGAAGATGCGGATCCCGTTGTCGGAGAGGCCGTCCTGCACGCGCTCGGGATGCCACTGGACGCCAACGACCCAGGCGCCACCGCTCAGCTCGGCCGCTTCGATGACATCGCCCGCCCAGGCTGATGACTTCAGTCCCTGACCAAGTCGATCGAGCACCTGGTGATGGCGCGAGTTCACGACGAGTGACGTACCGCATACCTCGGCGAGCCGAGTGCCCGGCTCGATCCGCACGGGATGCGACTTGACGTCGTCATGCTTCGCACGGTGATCATCTCCGATGTCCTGGATCAGCGTGCCGCAGCGGAAGACGTTGAGCACCTGCAGCCCGCGGCAGATCGCGAGCACGGGCTTGCCCTCCGCGAACGCGCGCGGAAGCAACTCATCCAGCTCGAGTGCGTCCCTCGCTCGGTCGGGCTCTTCCGAGCCCGCAACGTCCTGCTCGTATCGCTTCGGGTCGACGTCCGGGCCACCCGAGAGACAGAGCGCATCGAACTCGGTGGGTATCGGATCGCCCGGCCCGACCTCGATGGGATCCGCACCGGCCTCACGCAGACGCTCCGCGTACGCACGTGCGGGAAGACGACCGCGGGTCACGACGATGCGTGGCTTCATCCGCCCAGTATCTGCGAGGCGCACCGCGGATGACGCGGCGAATGCGGATGCGCGCACGCGAAGGCGACTGAGGGGTGGGGACCGCATGTGGCACGCGCGAAGCGCGTGCCTTGCGGGGGGTTCCTCAAGCCGAGCGGGCGCGCGCCGCGAGCCGCGTCGGGTACCGCGGTGCGCCGACACAGAAGGCTAGCCCGCGATCCGCAGCACCTCGAGCGTGAACGTCAGCAGCGACCACAGCTCCCCAAGGACGAAGAGCGGGCCGCGCGCGGTCGCGCCGGCCCCGACCTCGGCGTGCTGGACGAGACGTGGCACGACGAGGACCATCCGGCCCGGCTTCGACGCCGCCTGCGCGGCGTACGCCTCCGAGACCGGTTCGTAGGTGTCCTCGGGGTCGTGGATCCAGAACACCGGGGGATCGACGCGCGACCAAACCGTCGCGGGCGAGAGGCGGTCGACCACCCAGCGGCCCTCCGCCGAGAGATCGGCCAGTTCCCCGAGCGCGGCGGCGTAGCTCGGCGCGGTGAACGCGCGGCGCACGCGCGTGCGGTCGGTCTCGTTCGGCATCGCCGCCTCGACCGCCGGTGGGAGCCGCTCGCTGGCCTCGGCGCTGGGCTCCCAGGTGGCGTCGCCGCTCGAGCGCGTCGCGACAGCGGCAACGTACGTGTCCATGTCGAAGTAGCCGCCGAGGATCGTGAGGTGGTCCGCGTCGCCGAGCGCGGAGTACGTGCCGGCCGCGACGAGCATGAGGCCCGCACCGACGGACGCCCCGAAGGCGCCCGCGGGGCGCCCTTCCGTGTCGGGCAGCGATCGCAGGTGCGCGAAAGCCGCGTCGACCACGTGCGGCGCGTCGGTGTCGAGCCGGCCCTCCTTCAGGAACGGGAACTCTGGGAGCATGACGAGGTAGCCGGCCCGCGCCAGCGTGGTGCCGAACTGGCGCGTCGCGACGTTGTCGTTCCCCACGGGTGTCGCGCCGTTCACGATGAGGATCCCTGGGTGGCGGTCGCCCCACCCCGGGCGCCACCAGGTCACGCGCATCTCGACCCCGCCGATCGTCTCGCGCGTCTCGCTCACCCGCGGCTCCGGCGTGATGGCCGCCGCCAGGTTCGCGCCGAGCAGCGACGGCGAGTACACGTCGAGGAGCAGGACCACGGCCTTCCCCGCGGGATAGAGGATCGGCTGCCACAGCACGCCGGCGAGAACGAGGGCGGCGGCGAGCCCGAGGCGCGCGCGGTCGCGCCGGGAGCGGTCGAGCAGTCGCGCGCGGTAGGGGCGTGATCGCTCGAGCAGCCGCACGAGGCTGAGGCTACGCGGGGGCGGCCTCCGCGCGGTAGCGCAGCCTGTCCTCGATCTCCTGCCAGAGCGACACGACCTGAGCCGCGT
>MGON01000073.1:5412-7973 GCA_001795345.1 Chloroflexi bacterium RIFCSPLOWO2_02_FULL_71_16
GAGCGGCAGGAGCGTCGTCAACGAGGTGATCAGCGAACGGACCATCGTCTGCATCACCGAGAAGTTGATGATCGGGTTGAGCGGCTCGCCGGCGCTCACGTGGAGGTTCTCGCGGATGCGGTCGAACACGACGATCGTGTCGTGCACCGAGAAGCCGATGATGGTGAGGATCGCCGTCACGAACAGGCTGTCGATCTCCACGCTCAGGAAGTAGCCGAGGATGGCGAAGACCCCGAGCACCAGGAAGGCGTCGTGGAGCACGGCCACGATGGCCGCCAGCCCGTAGCGGAAGGCCTTCCAGCCGTAGTCCTTGAAGGCCCAGGCTATGAGCAGCACGATCAGGGCGGACGCGAGCACGACCGCCTTGATGGCGTTCTGGATGAGCTCGACGCTGAACGATGGGCTGACGGTGGACGAGCTTTGCTGGACGTCCTGACCGAAGCGTGACTCGAGCGCCGCCTCGACCGCGGCCTGCTCGGCGCCATCGAGCGCCCTCGTCCGGATGAGCATCCGGTCGCCCTCCGCGCCCTGAGGGATGGCGTCGGTGTGCCCGAGCGAGACCATGACCTCACGCACCTCAGCCGCGGCCGGAGCAGTCGCGAAGGTCACGTCGAGCAGCGTCCCTCCGCGGAACTCGATGCCCAGCCGCAGGCCCCCGAGGAGCAGGAAGACGACACCTGGGACGATGACCAGCCCGCTGAAGAGGAAGTACCACCACTTGCGCTCGACGACCCTGAAGAGCATCGCTATGCCCCCGCCGGCCGCGGCTCGGCGCGCCGGGCGTCGGTCGCGCGCTCCTCGACGCCGAAGAGCGCGCGGGTACGCAGCCTCGGGATCTCGATGACGCCGCGCAGCAGCATCTGGGTCACGACGACCGCCGTGAAGAAGGAGACCGCCACGCCGATCCCGAGCGTGAGCGCGAAACCCTTCACGCTGCCGGTCCCGAAGTAGAAGAGGATCGCGGACGTGATGATCGTCGCCGCGTTCGAGTACGCGATGGACGGGAATGCCCGCTTCCGCCCCTCCTCCACCGCGGCCCGCAGCGACTTGCCGGTGCGGAGCTCCTCCTTGAGGCGCTCGAACGTCAGCACGTTGGCGTCCACGGCCATGCCGATCGACAGGATGAAGCCGGCGATGCCCGCGAGGGTGAGCGTGACCGGGATGAGCCGGAAGATCGCGTACGTGAGCGCCGTGTAGTAGAGCAGCGCGATCACGGCCAGGATGCCCGGCACGCGGTAGTAGGAGATCATGAAGAGGGCAACGAGGCCGAGGCCGATGGCGCCCGCGACGAGGCTCTGGCGGACGGACTCGGCGCCGAGGGTCGGCTCGATGCGCGTCGACTGGATCACCTCGAGAGGGACCGGCAGCGCGCCCGAGTTGAGCAGGAGGCTGAGCTCCTTGGCCTCGGCGGTCGTGAATCTCCCGCGGATGACGCCAGAGCCGGAACTGAAGACCTCCTGGATCACCGGCGCCGAGATCTCGCGGCCGTCGAGCGTGATCTGCACCGGTCGCTCCAGGTAATCCTGGCTGAGCTTGACCCAGCGGTCGCCGTCCGCGCCGCCGAACTCGAAGTTGACCACGGGTGCGCCCTGCCCCTGCCCCTCGAACGTCACGAAGGTCGGCTTCAGGTTCGCGCCGGTGAGCGGCGGCTCGAGCGACTTGAACTCAGTGTTCGTCGTTTCGTCGACCGGCACCTTGATCTCGAGGAACGCCTGCTGCGTGGCGAGCTCCTGCGCCCGCTCCAGGTCCGAGACCCCCGGCAGCTCGAGGAGGACCTTGTCGTCGCCGGCCGCCTGGATGAGCGGTTCGGCGACGCCGAGGGCGTTGATCCGGCGGTCGATGGTCTCGCGGACCTGCTCGTTGAGCGTCGATAGCGGCGTCGTGACGCCGGGCGGGAGCTGGTCGGTGCGGAGCTGGAGGATGAGCTGCGTGCCGCCCTGCAGGTCGAGCCCCAGGTGGGTCTTGATCTCCTGGTTGTAGAAGCGGTCGCCGATCCGCAGGCAGATCCCCGGGCAGCCGAACGGGAAGTCGATCTGGTGCTTCGGGATGTCCACCCAGATCGCGATGACCGCGATGAGCCCGACGATCCAGGGCCAGAGAGCCGACATTGGGAAGATCCTGCCTCCGACGAGAAAAGAGCGCCGCTCGAGCGGCGCCGCTAGACGCTCAGTCTAGGTCCTATCCCTCGCGCGGGCTCGTGCCGGCCTCGTCGGTCGGCACTGTCCAGCCCTCGGCCTTCGCGCGCTCCTCGTTCTCGCGGGCCCGCTCCGGATCCTCCAGGCGCTCGCGCGCTAGCCGTGCCTCGCGATCGAACTCGGTCTCGCCGTGGTCGCCCGTGGAGGGCGCCGGCTCGGCAGCGGTCGCGGCCTCGGGCTCCGTCGTGACCTCGGCCTGCGTCGCCCCGGCGTCCGGAGGCTCAGCCGTCCCCGGAGCGGGTGCCGGCGCCTCGGGCGTCCCCGCGGTCGCGCCCATCTCGGCCGCCTTGCCCGTCTCCGACCTCGTGGCCGCGCGCGAGGCGACGTCGAGGAGCCGGCTCGGATCCTTCAGGTCCCGGAGCGACT
>MGON01000073.1:8002-13001 GCA_001795345.1 Chloroflexi bacterium RIFCSPLOWO2_02_FULL_71_16
CGCGCGAGCTTGGGCATCCGCTCCGGGCCGAGGACCAGCAGCGCGAGGACGAGCAGCAGCAGGAGCTCGCCGGTGCCGATGCCGAACATCAGCGCGCCCCGGCCGCGCGTGCGGCGTTCGCGGCGTCCTTCAGCTCACGGGCCGCGCGCCCGGCCGCGAGGTCGAAGTCCGCGCCGTCGGATGCGTAGAGCACCGATCGCGACGCCGCCGGAAGCACGCCGCCGCCGCGCGCGTCGAGCGCGGCCCGCACCGCGTCGTCCGCGCCCCCACCCTGCGCGCCGACGCCGGGCATGAGGAAGAGCCGGTCGGGCGCGAGGGCCCGAAGGCGCCGCGCCTCCTCCGGATACGTGGCGCCCACGACGAACCCGCAGCGGTCCGCCGGGAAAGCCTCCACGCAGCGCTCCACCACCCGCTCGTACAGAGGACGCCCGTCGACCAGGAGATCCTGGAGGTCGCGGGCGCCCGGGTTGCTCGTCCGGGCGAGCACGAGGGCGTATCCGAGCTCGCAGAACGGCGCGACGCCGTCGAGACCGACATAGGGCGTCACGGTGACCGCGTCCGCGCGCAGGCGCTCGAACAGAGCGCGCGCGTAGGCCGCCGAGGTGTTCGGCACGTCCCCGCGCTTGGCGTCGAGGACGATCGGGATCCCGTCCGGGATGGCGCCGAGGGTGAGCGTGAGCACATCCATTCCAGCCTGACCGTACTGCTCATAGAAAGCGAGGTTCGGCTTGTACGCGCAGACGTGGTCCGAAGTGGCGCGGACGATGCGCCGTAAGAAGCGGACGGCTGCCTGTGCGCCGCTACCAAGGTGATCCGGGATCCGGTCGGGTTCGGGGTCGAGGCCGACGCAGAGGATCGTGTCCCGAGCTCGCGACGCATCGGCGAGCTTCGTCAAGAACGACATCGGGTCGCGGCTATCATACGTTCGCTTCCGAAGATCGAAACGTGTGGAGGGGAACACCTGATGCTTCGCAGACCGCGCGCCCTGATCGGGGTCGTGACGGTCGCCGCGCTGATCGTGTCCGCCTGCGGCGGCGCGTCCCAGCCCGGCGCACCGACCACCGCTCCGACGACGGCACCGACGGCCGCACCGACGCAGGCCCTCGGGACAGCCGACCGACCCATCGTGATGGCGTTCGTGCCGTCCCAGGACACCGCCCGCGTCACCGCCAGCGGCAAGGCGATCGCCGCTTCGCTCGAGACGAGCACCGGGCTCAAGTGGGACGTCACCGTCCCGACCAGCTACGCGGCGACCATCGAGGGCATGTGCGCCGGGCAGATCGACATCGCCTGGCTCGCACCGCTCAGCTTCGCCCTCGCGAAGCAGCGGAACTGCGCCGACGTGATGCTCGGCACCCTGCGCAAGGACGAGAGCGGCAAGCTGAGCACCACCTACAACAGCCAGATCCTCGTCCGCACCGACAGCGGGATCAACGACATCAAGGGCCTCAAGGGCAAGAAGTTCGCCTTCAGCGACCCACTGTCGACGTCAGGGCGCCTCTTCCCGACCATCACCGTCAAGAACGAGACCGGCGAGGACCCCAAGACCTTCTTCTCGGAGACCATCTTCGCCGGCGGCCACGACAAGGCCGTCATCGCCCTGTACCAGGGCACCGTCGACGGCGCCGCCTCCTTCATCGACGTCCGAACGAACCTCGTCAAGACGTTCCCGGACATCATGGAGAAGACCAAGCGCATCTCGACGGCCGGTCCGATCCCGAACGACACCGTCTCGGTGCGGAAGAACTTCCCCGCCGAGCTCACGACCAAGATCCAGCAGGCCCTCATCGACTACGCCAAGTCGACCGCGGGCCAGACCGCGCTCAAGAGCCTCTACAGCATCGACGGCCTCGACAAGGTCGACGCGAAGGTGTTCGACTCGGTGCTCGAGGCGGCCAAGATCGCGGGCCTGGACCTCGAAGGCGAGGCGAAGAAGACCGCGCGCCCGGTCGCGACGCCGGCGCCGAGCCCGACCAAGTCCCCGTAGAGCACGTCATCCATCGTGACGATCGAGGGCCGCTCCGAAGGGGGCGGCCCTCCTCGTTCACGGATATCCTCGGCGCGGTGCCCCCGATCCTCTCCATCGATCGTCTCACCAAGGTCTATCCCAACGGCACACGTGCGCTCGACGAGGTCTCGCTGGACGTCGAGCCTGGCGAGTTCGTCGTCCTGATCGGGCTCTCCGGGTCCGGCAAGTCGACGCTGCTGCGCTGCGTGAACCGGCTGGTCGAGCCGACGTCCGGCCGCATCGTCTTCGAGGACCAGGACGTGACCGCGGCGGAGGGCACGGAGCTCCGCCGGATACGCCGGCAGATGGGCATGATCTTCCAGCAGTTCAACCTCGTCAAGCGAAGCTCCGTCTTCGCCAACGTCCTCGCGGGAAGGCTCGGCTACCGGTCCACCTGGCGGACGATCGCCGGCCAAGCCGGGCGCGAGGACGTCGAGCTCGCCTTCGAGAACCTGGTTCGCGTGGGGATCCTGGACAAGGCGTACCAGCGCGCGGACGCGCTGTCGGGCGGCCAGCAGCAGCGGGTAGGCATCGCGCGGGCCCTGATGCAGCGCCCCCGGCTGATGCTCGCGGACGAGCCCGTCGCCAGCCTGGACCCGGCGACGAGCCACTCGGTCATGAAGTACCTCGAGGAGATCAACCGCGGGGACGGCATCACGGTGATGTGCTCGCTCCACTTCCTGTCGCTCGCCCGGCGCTACGGCACGCGCGTGATCGCGCTGAAGGCCGGCCGCATCGCGTTCGACGGCAAGCCCGCCGAGATAGACCAGCGCCGCTTCCGCGAGATCTACGGCGAGGACGCCGTCGAGGTGGAGATAGGACCAGGGCAGACCCAGGACGAGGCCGAGGCGATCCACGCCGGAGCCGCGGCCGACCCCGCGGCCATCAGCCCCGACGTCCCGCCGGAGCGCTGATGGCCGACTACTTCCGCGCAAGAGGGCTCCCGGTACCGGAGGAGATCCGACCCTGGTATCTCGACTTCCGGCGCCTTCTGGGCATCGCAGCCGTGATCGGCATCCTCTGGATCGGCCTGGTGATCACGGACATCGACACCGGCCGCGCGAACCTCGCCTACATGGGCAAGATCTTCGGCCAGCTGCTCGACCTCAACTGGGACGTGATCTACCCGCAGAACGAGTTCGAGACCTTCTGGGACGGAGCGCTCGGGCTCATGATCGTCACGATCTTCCTGGCCGTGGTCGCCACCGCCTTCTCGGTGGTCGTCGCGCTGCCGCTGTCCTTCCTGGCGGCGCGGAACCTCATGACCGGCCACCCGGCGACGACAGCGATCTACAGCGTGATGCGGGTCATCTTCACGATCGTGCGGTCGATCGACGTCCTGATCGTCGTCATCCTGCTGATCGTCCTGTTCGGGCCCGGGAACGCGGCCGGCGTATTCGCCATCGCGTTCCACAACGTCGGCGTCGTCGGGAAGCTGTACTCGGAGGCCATCGAGGGGATCGATCCCGGCCCGATGGAGGCGATAACCGCGACGGGCGCGAACCCCTTCCAGGTGACCTGGGCCGCCGTCCTGCCGCAGATCGTGAACCCCTTCATCTCGTTCACCATCTACCGCCTGGACACGAACATCCGGCTGGCTCCGGTGGTAGGCCTCGTGGGCGGGGGCGGCGTCGGCGTGATGCTCTTCGAGCGGATCTCGCTCTTCCGCTACGGCGACGTCGGCGTGATCATCCTGCTCATCGTGCTCACGGTCGCCGCGATGGACTTCATCTCGGCGCAGCTCCGCAAGCGGCTCGTATAGGCCCTATCTCGACCAGGACGGCCGGCTCTCGCCGTCGATGCCCTCGCCCTGCGTGAGCTTCACGGGCTCCTTCGGCGCCCCGCCGGCGAGCGCGTCGCCCAGCTCCATCGCGTAGAGGTCGACGGTCCCGCCCTGCTCCTTGAGGAACGCCAGCCACGTCCCGTCCGGCGACATCACCCCGTTCCAGCTCCTCCCGTCGCTGGTCAGGGCGACGTCGCGCTCGGTCGCGATCTCGTAAGCGTGCACGTCGTTCGCGCCGTCGCGCCGGAGCGTGTACACGATCCACTTGCCGTCCGGCGAGAATGACGGCCGGTACGCATCGCCGTCCGGCAGCGTCTCGATGCGCTCCGCGACCCCCGGACGGTCGGCCCTCCACAGCAGGATCCCCGGAACGCCGGTGTTGTAGGTCGTGACGGCGATGGTCGTCCCGTCCGGCGACCACGCCGGGTCCGCGAGCTCGGCGCCCTGCGAGAGCGGCAGCACCGCCGGCTGCCGGCCCGCCGCCCGGGGGAGCGTGACTACGTGTAGGTCGGCGGCGGTCGCGATACCCGCGGCCACGACCGCCAGGCGCTGCCCGTCCGGGTCGAGCGCGGGACCCGCGTACCACCGCACGTCGTGGAAGCCGTCACTGCTCCGCCGGCGCAGGCCGTCGAGCACCAGATCCTCCCGGCCGCCGCCGCTCGGCTTCCGGCCCACGACCGTGTAGCCGAGACGCGCGTTGACGACCTGCCCGTCGACGATGCTGCGACCCTCGATCGTCTCGCGGCGCACGAAGTACAGGGTCGCGCCGTCGTCGCTCAGGTGCGGCTCGGAGCTGCGGCCGTCCGCCGTCAGCGGCGCGTAGCGCCCATCTCGCAGCAGGTACACGTCGCCGCGGAGCACGAACGCGATCGCGCCGGGCACGCGCGGGGCGCCGGTGACCTCGGGCGGCTGGGTCGGCGGAGGCGTCGGCTCGCCGCCCTGGGCCGGCCCGGCCACGCTCGTGAGCTGCGCCGCGACCCACGCGTAGGAGACCAGCAGCAGGGCGGCGATGGCGCCGAAGATCAGCTTGCGGGCCACCGCGCCTCCAGCTCGCTCGCTGCTCGCTCGATCTCGCCCGCGAGGTCGGCACCGTTGCGCACGGTGATGAGGGGGCCCTCGGGCGGCTCGAAGCCACGCTCGCGCATCGCCCGGTAGATCCGCTCGTCAGCGTCGGAGCGGTCGTGGGCGGCGCGCGCCTGCCGCCGCGC
>MGON01000073.1:13023-15880 GCA_001795345.1 Chloroflexi bacterium RIFCSPLOWO2_02_FULL_71_16
GACGTCACGAGGATGTGCGCGCACGGAGCCGCGCGGCCGCGCGCGACGCTCTCGATGCTCGCGCGACCCCGCGCCCGGAGGTTCGTCGCGTCGACGATCACGCGATGGCCCTCATCGAGCAGCCGCTCGACGAGCGCGTCGACGATCCGGAACACGGCCGCGTTCTCGGCGTCGGCGTAGGAGGCGGCGAGGAAGAGGCGGCTGCGCAGCTGATCGCTCGCGACGTGGGCCGCCCCGAGCCGCGCCGCGAGGAGCCGTGCGCAGTGCGTCTTCCCCACCCCGGGGTAGCCCATGAGCATCGCGACGGCGGGCCTGCCGTGGGGCCGCGCCGGGAGCGGGATCTCGCCCAGGAGGCCGCCGACGACGTCGTCCGCGTGCGCCGCGAGCGTCCGTGTCTGCGTTCGCGTGGCGGCGGACGACGCCCGGACGCGCTGCCTCATGCCGCGAAGCCCCGGGTCCGGAGGGCCGTCCGGGCGGCCTCGGCCTCGTTCCACGGCCGCTTCTCCTCCCCCTCGATGATCGACCTCTCGTGGCCCTTGCCGCACAGAACGACGGTGTCGCCGGCCTCGGCCCGCTCGATCGCCGCCGCGATGGCCGCGTTCCGATCGTCGATGACCAGGTAGTCCGCGCCGCTCCTCTTGCCCGCGCCGATCGCGCCCGCCTCGATCTCACGCAGCAGCTCGGCGCGGTCCTCGAGCCGCGGGTCCTCCTGAGTGATCACGAAGAGGTCGCACCACCGCGCCGCGACGTCCGCCAGCTTGGGTCGCTTCGACCGATCGCGCTCGCCGGCGCTGCCGAAGACCGCGATCAGCCTCCCGCTGGTGAGAGGCCGGAGCAGCGCGAGGACCTTCTCGAGCGAGGCCGGCGTGTGCGCGTAGTCGACGATCACCGTGAACGGCTGATCGCCCGCGATGCGCTCCATGCGGCCGGGCACCGGCGTCGCCCGCGCCAGCGCGTCCCGGGCCTGCTCGAGCGTGACGCCGGCGGCCAGCCCCGCGGCGACCGCGGCGAGCGCGTTCTGCGCGTTGAAGCGGCCGACCAGCGGCAGCTCGAGCTCGACCTCTGTGCCCAGCGCGGCGATCTGGATGCGACTTCCGGTCGCGTCCTCACGCAGCATCGCGCCCTGCACGTCGGCGAGCGCGTCGATCCCGTACGTCAGCACGCGGGCGGAGCTGGCGCGGCCGGCGAGGTAGCTCCAGTGCGGGTCGTCCGCGTTCAGCACGGCGGTCTTGTGGACGCCCTTGTCCTCGCCGCCCAGCAGCTCTTCGAACAGGATCGCCTTCGCGTCCAGGTAAGCCTGGAGCGTGCCGTGGAAGTCGAGATGCTCGGCCGAGATGTTGGTGAAGACCGCGACGTCGACCTCGCAGCCACGGAGCTTGCGCAGCGCCAGCGAATGGCTCGTCGCCTCGAGCACTCCCCACGTGCCGCCGGCCACCACGAGCTCGGCGAAGAACTCCTGGACCTCCACCGCCTCCTGCGTCGTCTGCCGGGTCTCGTTCGGCCAGACGTGGCCGAGGATCTTGAAGTCGACGGTCGTGGCGAAGCCGGTGCGCTCGCCCGCCGCCTCGAGCACGTCCGAGACCAGGTGCACCGTCGTCGTCTTGCCATCGGTGCCGGTCACGCCAACGAGCTTCAGGCGTCGCGTGGGGTGGTCGTGGATCTCCGCGGCGAGGTCCGCGAGCGCTGCACGGGTATCGCCGACGACCGCGACGGGAACACCCACTTCGAGCGGGCGCTGCGCCACCACGGCGACCGCGCCTTTGGCGACCGCCTCGGCCGCGTGGTCATGGCCATCGCGGTGGAATCCCGCGATCGCCACGAACAGCGACCCCGGAGCGGCGCGCCGCGAGTCGTAGACGAGCTGCCGGACCTCGATGTCCTCCGCCTCGGCGGTGACCGCGGCCCCGGCGGCGGCGAGCAGCTGGCCGAGCTTCAACGCGCCCCGCGCCCGAGGAGCTGGAGGGCTCTCGTGTACAGCGGCTCGGCCGCCAGGAACGAGCGGTACGCGAGCTCGCGCGGGACGGCGTCGTGCGCGCCGACGTAGGCGCGCGCGCTCCCGCCGAAGCCCTTCTTGAACAGGTACGGTCCGTACATCGGGTCGTCCTTCCGCGAGGGGTCGAGGGGGATGCCCCCGAGATCATAGGTGTGCGCTCCGCTCGCCTTCGCGCCCGCGATGCACTCCCACTGCAGGCCGTAGGACGCGTAGCACCTGCGGCCCTCGTCGCTGCTCGCGCCGTACATGTAGAGCTCGCGCCCGCCGCACCGCCACGTCATGGCGGCGGCCACCGCGCGCTCTCCGAGATAGGCGAGGCGCAGCCGGGCGAGACCGTCGCCGATGAGGGTCCGCCACACGAGGGCGTAGTACTCCCAGGTCCGCGTGATGAACCCGGCACGCCCGCCCGTCGTCCGGTAGAGCTCATAGAAGGAGCGGAGCGCCGCCTCGTCGCCCGCCTCGCGGATGACGACGCCGCGCTTGGCGCTCTGGCGCACGCTCCACCGGGTGTCCTTCTCCAGGCCGGCGAGCACCGCGTCCAGGTCGGGCGCGAGGTCGATGACGAGCGTCGCGAGCACCGGCTGGATGTCCGGCCCGCGGCGGTACCCGGCGTGGTCGAGCTGCGCGGCCGCTTCCTCGGGCGTGAGCTCGGGGTCGACCTTGAGCAGGACGGCCCGGCGCTCCCGCGCGAGCTCCGCTAGCGCTTCGAGCGCGTGGGCGAGCCCGTCCCGGTCGCCGGGCGCGACGACCGGCCCGCGCGGGACGTAGGCCATCGGGCCGAAGACCGGGAGGCGCCGCCAGAGCACGAGGGCCACCGGCAGCGGATCGCCGATCCGCACGAACTCGCCGTCCCAGCCCTGGGAC
>MGON01000073.1:15895-19230 GCA_001795345.1 Chloroflexi bacterium RIFCSPLOWO2_02_FULL_71_16
CAGCGTCGTCCCAGCCCGCCGGCGCGCCGCCGCTCATGCCGCGGAGCGCGCGAGGCGGCGCCGCCCGGCCAGCTGCCACAGCGGATAGAGCAGGCGGCGCACGGGCACCTCGAGCGCGCCCATCCACGTCACGACGTCACCGCCGAACCCGAGCTTGAACTCGGTCACGCCAGCAAGAGGGTCGACCGTACCCCGGGCGCGCAGACCGAGGCGCGAAGCGACGAGGTCGAGCACCTGGCCACGAGGGAGGGCTTCGCCCGACCGAGGGGGATCAGAAAGCCCCCACATGTCGTACCGCTCCACTCCGAGCGCCCGCATCCGCTGGATCGCCCGCCACTTGAGGAGATAGAAGGGACGCTCCTCGGCGTGCGTCCCGCTCCAGCCTCCGTAGAGCTCCCATGCCCGCTCGCCCATGCGCGCCAGCATGAGGGCCCCGACGTCCTCGCTCCCGATCCGCGCCATCAGCACGTGAAGGCGGTCGCCGAGCCCCTCGCGGAGCCGCTCCAGGTACTCGAGCGAATGCACCGCGAATCGGTCACGCTCCCCCACCACGCGCAGGAGCCGGTGGAAGCGCGCGAGGTCGTCGGTCTCCTCGGTCACGACCCCGGCCCGCTCCGCCTTGCGGATGTACTGGCGCGTCTTCTTGCGCATCGCGGCCAGCAGGAGATCCGGGTCGATCTGCGCGTTCAGCAGCAGGGTACGCCGCGGCTGCACGTACACGGGCGCCAGGCGCGCGCCGGCATGGCCGACGGCGCGCAGGAGGTCGGCGGAGTCGGGCACCTCGGGATCGCAGAGGAGCGCGACGCAGCGGTAGCGGGCCAGCGCGACGCGGAGGGCGGCGATCGCGTCGGCGAGGGGGCCGGTCGCGAGAGGCCCGCGCGGGCAGTAGGCGAATACGAGGCCGAAGCGCAGCGGCCGTATGAGCACCTGCGCCACGCCGCCGCCGCCCAGCACGTAGCGCTCCGCGCGCCAGCCGGTGAGCGCCTTGGCGTGCGCCCAGCCCTTGGTCTGCAGGATGTGAGCGCGGCCGGTGGCCTGGACGAGGTCGTCCCAGGCCGCGTCCTCGCCGGTGGTGGCGATCCGGGCGCTGGTCAGCTCCCGACCGGCTCGGGCGAACGCTCGGTCGTGGGCAGCTGCTTCGCGGTGAACTTGCACTCGGGATAGCGCTCGCACCCGTAGAAGGTGCTCTTCCACTTCCCGCGCCGCTGCAGCAGCTCGCCCTCCCCGCACTGCGGACAGGTGACGCCGGTCCGGACCTGGGTCTTCTTGATGTACTTGCACTCGGGGTATCCGGTGCAGCCGATGAACGGACCGAAGCGCCCCATCCGCTTGGCCAGCGGCTTGCCGCACTCCGGGCAGAACTCGCCCTCGAGGATCTCCATCTGCGGCCCCTTCTCGCCTTCGAGCGGCGCCGAGTAGTCGCACGCGCCCGGCGGCAGGGGCTGGCCCTTCTTCCCGCGCACGAATCCGGTGCAGGAGTAGAAGCGGCCGAAGCGGCCGAGCTTGATGATCACGGGCCGGCCGCACTTCGGGCAGGTCTTGTCGGTGGCCTCTTCCGTCACGTCCGACTTCTTCACCGACTCGGACTTCTCCTCGACCGTCGCGATGAACGGGTCGAAGAAGGCCTTCACGATGGGCACCCACTCCGTCTCGCCTCGAGCGATGCGGTCGAGGTCCTCCTCGATGCGCGCGGTGAACCCCGTGTCCACGATGTCGGCGAAGTGCTCCTTCAGGAAGTCGATGACGGTGAAGGCCACGTCCTCCGGGACGAGGGCACGCTGCTCGCGCCGCACGTACTTGCGCTCGATCAGCGTCGAGACGGTCGGGGCGTAGGTCGACGGCCGGCCGATGCCGTGCTCCTCGAGGATCTTCACGAGCGAAGCCTCGGTGAAGCGCGGCGGCGGCTCTGTGAAGTGCTGGTTCGCGTCGATGCCGACGACCTTCAGCTCCTCGCCTTCCTTCACGTCCGGCAGCGGCGCGACCTCGCGCTCGGGCTCGTCGGTGCCCTCCTGGTACGCGCGGAGGTACCCGTCGAACAGGAGGCGCCGCCCGTTCGCCCGCACGACGTATCCGTCGGCCTCGATGTCGATGCGCGTCGCCTCGTAGCGGGCCGGCGGCATCTGCGACGCGAGCGTCCGGCGCCAGATGAGCGTGTAGAGCTTCAGCTGGTCGGGCCGGAGGTACTTGCGGACCATCGCCGGCGTCCGGGAGACGTCCGTCGGCCGGATCGCCTCGTGGGCCTCCTGCGCTCCCTTGCTGCGCGTGCGGTAGTGCCGCGGCTTCTCGAGCGCGTAGCCGTCGCCGAACTCGCGCCGGAGCACGGCCTGCGCCTGGCGCAGCGCGCCCTCGGCGACGTGGAGCGAGTCGGTGCGCATGTACGTGATCAGCCCGACCGGGCCCTCGCCCAGTGAGACCCCTTCGTAGAGCTGCTGCGCGAGGACCATCGTCCGCCGGAGGCCGAAGCCGAGCTTCCGCGAGGCTTCCTGCTGGAGCGTGGACGTGGTGAAGGGCGGCGCGGGGTTCCGCGACGTCTCCTTGCGCTCGATCTTGGCGACGCGGTAGACGGCGTCCGCGAGCGCGGCGCGGTGCCGGTCCGCGGCCGCAGCGTCGCCGATGTGGAGCTTGTGGCCCTTGTGCGTCGCGACCTCGGCCGAGAAGACCTCGCCCAGAGCGGTCTGGAGCAGCGCGTCGATGCTCCAGTACTCGACCGCCTTGAACGCCTTGATCTCGCGCTCGCGGTCGACGATCAGGCGGAGCGCGACCGATTGGACGCGCCCGGCCGAGAGGCCGTAGCGGATCTTCTTCCACAACAGCGGCGAGAGCTTGTACCCGACGAGACGGTCGACGACCCGGCGCGCCTGCTGCGCGTTCACCAGGTCCATGTCGATCTCGCGCGGCCTCTTGAAGGCCTCGGCGATGGCCTCGGGCGTGATCTCGTGGAACGTCACGCGCCGGAGCTTGTCCTTCGGAGCGGCGATGACGTCGGCAACGTGCCAGGCGATGGCCTCACCCTCGCGGTCGAGGTCGGTCGCCAGCCAGATGCGCGCCGCCGCCTTGGCTCCCTTGCGGAGCTGGCGGGCGACCTTCTCCGAGTCGTCGGGCACGACGTAGTCGGGCGTGAACGTCTCGGTGTCGATCCCGAGCTTCGACTTCGGCAGGTCCCGGATGTGGCCGTAGGAGGCCTCGACCGTGTACCCCGCGCCGAGCATCCGCTCGAGCGTCCGGGCTTTCGTCGGGGACTCGACGACGACCAGGTCGCCCCGGCCGCTTGCCGCCTTCTTCGTACGTGTGTTCGCTTTAGCTGGCATCCATGCTCCATCTTCAGTCTCGGGGGG
>MGON01000073.1:19282-22894 GCA_001795345.1 Chloroflexi bacterium RIFCSPLOWO2_02_FULL_71_16
TGCGGTGACACGCGAGAAAGGCTGGGTCGGGGCTCTCTGAGGGCCAATTACCGCCGCAGAGAAAGCCGTTAAGGCATTAAAGAAGATCCTCCCGGCCGTCCTCACGCAGCCGCTCGACCACGCCCTTGACCTCCTCCGTGCTGTCGCGGGCGGTGATGAGCAGGGCGTCCGGAGTGTCCACGACGACCAGGTCGGAGACCCCGATGAGCGCCACCAGCTTACCGGGTGCCCAGCTGTAGACCCGGCTCGAGCCGATCTCGACCTGGTCGCCGCTCGACCAGCTGCGGTCGCCGGCGACGATGTCCGCGAGGCGCTCCCAGCTCCCCACGTCGTGCCAGCCGATGTCGGCCGGGACGACCGCGACGTTGCGGGCCTTCTCCGCGATGCCGTAGTCGATGGTCGTGCGGTCGGTCTCCTCCCACACCTCGGCCAGGACCGCCTCGTACCGCTCCGAGCTCAGCACGCTTGCCAGCGCATCGAGCGCCTTCGCGGTCCGGGGCAGGTGCTCCCGGTACGCCTCCAGGACCGTGGCGACCCGCCATACGAACATGCCCGCGTTCCAGTAGTGGTCGCCGGCGGCGAGCATCCGCTCCGCTGCGGCGCGGTCGGGCTTCTCGATGAAACGACGGACGGCGCGGACCTCGGCCTTGGTGCCGAGGTCGAGACGATCGCCGGCCTCGATGTACCCGAACCCCGTATCCGGGCGGGTCGGCCGGATCCCGAGGGTCACGAGATGGCCGCGCTCCGCCGCGGTCGTCGCGGCGATCAGCACCTGCCGGAAGCTGTCCGGGCGCTCGACCACGTGGTCCGACGGAAGGACCGCCACGATCGCCTCGGGATCGAAGGCGTGGAGCGCGGCCATGGCGAGGCCGATCGCCGCGGCGTTCCCGCGCGGGTAGGGCTCGACGACGATGTGGTCGGCGGCGAGATCGTCGACCTGGGCATGGATGAGCTCGCGGTGCTCCGGCGGCGCCACGAAGAAGATGCGCTCGCGCGGGATCGTCTCGGAGATGCGCGCGAGCGTCTCCTGCAGCAGCGTGCGGGGACCCGTCAGGCCCTCCAGGAACTGCTTCGGCTTCGCCGCCCGCGAGCGTGGCCACAGCCTGGTCCCGGCGCCGCCCGAGAGGATGAGCGCGTATAGACGGGGCAGGACGGTCCCTAGCGCTGGTGCCGGCCGGCGCAGCTCACTCGCCGAAGTAGTCGAGGCGCATCGCGGCCCGCATCTCGTGGAGCGTCCGGCGGGCCTCCGACCGGGCACGCTCGCTCCCCGCGGCGATGATCTCCTCGACGAGCTTCGGGTCGCGCTCGTAGCGCGCGCGCCGCTCGCGGATGGGTGCGAGGAAGCGCTCCAGGGCCTCGTACAGGCGCTGCTTGACCTCGACGTCGCCGACCTTCCCGGTGCGGTAGCGAGCCTTGAGGTCCTCGACCTGCGCGGAGTCGTCGTTGAAGGCGTCGTGATAGATGAAGACGGGGTTGCCCTCGACCCGCCCGGGATCCGTGGCGCGGATGCGGCCGGGGTCGGTGTACATGCTCTTGACCTTCAGCCTCACGGTCTCCGGCTCGTCGGCGAGGTCGATGGCGTTGTCGAGGCTCTTGCTCATCTTCGAGCTCCCGTCGGTGCCGGGGAGGAGACGCTCGTCCGGTATGAGCGCGTCGGGCACCGGGAAGACCGGGGCGAACAGCTCGTTGAAGCGGCGCGCGATCTCGCGGGTCAGCTCGATGTGCGACTCCTGGTCGCGCCCGACCGGCACGAGGTCGCCCTTGACGCACAGGATGTCCGCCGCCTGGAGGATGGGATAGCCCAGGAGGCCGTAGGAGGGCTGCGCGATGTCGTGGTCGCGCATCTGGTCCTTGAGCGTCGGGATCCGCTGCGCCCGCGGGACGGTGACCAGCATCGAGAAGTAGAGGTGGATCTCGGCCGTCTCCGGCACCAGCGACTGGAGGTAGATCGTGACGCGCTCGGGGTCGATCCCGACGGACAGGTTGTCGAGCACGACGTTCCGGACGTGGCCTCCGATCTCGTCGAGCCCCTCGAGGCGCGTCGTGAGCATGTGGTAGTCGGCCACGAGCAGGAAGGTGTCGTAGACGGTCTGCAGCTTGACGCGGTTCTCGAGCGTGCCGACGTAGTGCCCCAGGTGCAGGCGGCCCGTCGGGCGGTCGCCCGTCAGGATCCGCTTCCGCGTCTTCGGTGGTGCGGCCGCGGGGCGCGGCACGGTCGTCTCGGTGGTCATGGAAGGGGCATGGTATCGGTCACGACCCGCGCGACCTCGTCGCGCTTCCCGGTGAAGAAGTGGTCCGATCCCTTGATCTCGAGCACCCGCGCCTTGGGATGGGCCCGGCGCAGCTCCTCCGCGGTGCCGAACTCGTCGTGCTCGCCGTTCACGACGAGGGCCCCCGGCGGGACCGGAGGCAGCTCGCGGGCCGTCTGCGACATCGACCGGACCGGCAGGCCGAGGAGCGCGAAGGCCTCGGGCCGGCCGCCGGTCGCCATCCAGCGGAGGACGGTCACGGCTCCGAAGCTGAAGCCGATCACGCCCACCGGCAGGCCCGGCGCGAGCGCGCGGGCGTGCGCGACCGCGTCCGCCAGGTCAGCGTGCTCCTCGCGGCCGCCCGACCACTCTCCCGCGCTGTTGCCGACCCCGCGGAAGTTGAAGCGCAGCGCGTACCAGCCGCGCTCGGCCGCCGCGCGCGCCAGCCTGGCGATGAGCGGGTTCCGCATGCTCCCGCCGTGCGTCGGGAGCGGATGCGCGATCACCACGATCGCCGTCGGGGTCGCGTCCGGGATGCGCAGGGTGCCCTCGAGACGGCCGGCGATCCGCTGGAGCTCCTCACGCATGCGGCATCACGGGTCCGCGGTCGCGGCGGTCTTGAGGTCCCCTCCGGCGTCGCGGGCGATGCCGGCCATGAGGCGGCGCGTGAGCACGGAGCGCGGCTTCGCGAGCGTGACGTCGTCGGTGGATGCGGCGCCGTCGCGCGACTTGATGAGGAGCCACTGGCGGCCGCGCGTGCGGATGAGGCGCCAGGACCCCTTCAGCTTGCGCCCGGCAAGCGTGAAGCGGATCGCGCCGGCGCGGAACGCGCCCTCGGGATCGCCCTCTTCGCCGGGCGACCAGGTGCCGATGTCCCACACCATCACCGTCCCGCCGCCGTACTCGCCCGCGGGGATGATCCCCTCGAACCGCGCGTAGTCCATGGGGTGATCCTCGACCTGCATCGCGAGCCGCTTGACCGAGGGGTCGAGCGATGGGCCCTTGGGGACCGCCCAGCTGCGCAGGACGCCCGCGCTCTCGAGCCGGAAGTCGTAGTGGAGCGCGGTCGCCCGGTGCTTCTGCACGACGAAGAGGCGCTCGGGCGCGGGGCCCTCGCGCGCGACCGCGCCTCTCGGCTCGGCGGTCCGGTCGAAACGGCGCTTCCTGGCGTACTCCCGCAGGGACGGCATCCCTCACAGCCTCGCACGGAACCGGCTGGCCCGGACGCTTGTAAGAGTGAGCGAGCGAGGATCCGGCTCTGCCGGGCCGAGCGAGTCCAGAGCTGATCGAGCGGAGCGAGGCGGGCCCTACGGGCACAGGGGCCCCTGCCCCTGCGCCAGCGAGGCGAAAGCGAGCTGGACGA
>MGON01000073.1:22922-24953 GCA_001795345.1 Chloroflexi bacterium RIFCSPLOWO2_02_FULL_71_16
CGCGGCGTGCCAGGCACCGCTCGCTCAGCCCTCCAGCTCGCCGGATCCCTCGCCCACGCCGGCCCGGCCGGGCTCGACCGCGGGGTGCGGGCAGACCATCGACCGCGACTTCGTGCTGGGGAATGACCTCACCTGCGCGGGCGACGCGCTGGTGGTGGTCGCCGACGGCGTGACCGTCGACCTCAACGGGAAGCTCCTCACCGGCCCCGGGATGGGACCGCAGACGTGGCCGCAGCCGCAGCTCGACAGCGTCGGCGTGCGTGTGGACGGACGCAAGGGCGTGACCGTGCGGAACGGACGGATCACGGATTTCTCGACAGCGGTGTACTTCGTCCGCGTGAGCGGCGGCACGATCGAGGGGGTGACCGCCTCGAAGGGCCGCTACGGGCTATACGTCCACGAGTCCGAGCGCGCCACGATCCGCCGCAACGTCGTCGAGCGGAACATCTACGGGCTGCACCTGCAGGACACGAGCGAGTCGCTCATCGAGGAGAACGACCTCTCTCGCCAGACCTACAACAGCCCCGGCGGGTACGGGATCTACTTCTACCAGGGCCGCGCCAACCGCGTGATGCGCAACACGATCGAGAACAACGTGAACTGGGGCGTCTGGTACTCGAGCTCGCGCGAGAACGTCTTCTTCCACAACAACGTCATCGGCAACCGGCCGCAGGTCTCCGACAGCCGGACCGACAACCTGTGGCATGACCCGGAGACGAAGGAAGGCAACTGGTGGGCCGACCACGTCGGTAGGGACGGCGACAGTGACGGCATCTCCGACACGCCCTATGCGATCCTCGGCGCCGGCAACACCGTGGACCCCTACCCCTTCATGGAGCGCGACGGCTGGACCAAGAAGACCGGCTTGACCGTCGACCACTACCGGCCGCCGCCTCCGCGGGCCGCCCGGGACGTGCGCGTCGTCGCCGTCTCCGGCGGGAAGCTCGTCGCGGCGTCGCCGCGGGACGGCCGTGCGACGCCGCTGGGCGTCGGCGCCACGCATGCCGCGCTCGCGAACGACGCGCGCACCGTGTATGCCCTCGACGGACGCTCGCTGGTCGCCGTCGACGCGGGCACCGGCGCGGCGAGCCCGCGGCTCGAGCTCACCGTCGACGCGCTCCAGGTCGTCGCGAACCGCGACGGCCGGAACGCCTTCGTCATCGGGCCCGCGGCCGCCGAGCAGATCGACGTGCGCGCCGGGACGAGCACCCGCTTCCCGTACGAGGGAGCGCCGAGCGCCATCGCCGCGTCGTACAAGCACAACCAGATGTTCATCGCCACGCGCGACGGCATCGACATGCTGTACGTCCGGTCCGGCACCAGCTACACGCGCGGCGGCCACGTGCCCTACACGATCCCCCTCGGCGGGACACCGGTGGCCATGGCCATGAGCGGCTCCGGCACGCGGATCTACGCGATGACGCGCGGCACGGACGTCGTGCAGGTCGTGGACACCGAGCAGCTCGTCGTGATCGATCGCTTCAGCGTCGGCGCCGAGGCGACCGCAATGGCGGTCGGTCCGGATGAAGCGAGCCTCTACCTCACCATCGCCGACGGCGTGCTCCTGATCGATCTTCCCGGGAAGCGGGTGTCCGCCCGCACGCCACTACCCGGCCGCGCGGTCGACGCCGCGGTCTCGCCGAACGGCGACGAGCTCTACGTGGCGCTCGCGGGTGCGCGGCTCGGGATCGCCGTAGTGCGGACGATCGATCTGGCCATCGTCCACGTGATCGGCCTCGACGCCGCGCCGGAGCGCATCCTGGTCGCCTCGATCTAGCCGGCGCCGCCGCACGTACCGTTCATAGAGATGCGACCCGCAGTGGGCGTGATCCTCGCCGCCGTCCTGGCCGCATGCGGTCCCGGCACGGGACCCATCGTGGTGCCGCCGGGCGGAGGGACGAGAGCCTCGCCGACACCGGTCCCGAAGCCACCCGTCCTCGCCGACGAGCTGGTCCAAACGGGACTCCGGGTGCCATGGGACCTCGCGTTCGCGCCCGACGGCCGCATGTTCGTGACCGAGCGGCCGGGGAA
>MGON01000073.1:25012-29998 GCA_001795345.1 Chloroflexi bacterium RIFCSPLOWO2_02_FULL_71_16
CGGACATGCGGGCCGTCGGCGAGTCGGGGCTCATGGGCCTCGCTCTCGACCCGGCCTTCGCCGAGAACGGCCTCCTCTACGTGTGCGCCTCGCGGATGGTCGGCGGCGAGTGGCGCAATCAGGTCCTACGCCTGAAGGCCACCGGGAGCGAGATCGCATTCGACGGGATCGTCCTCGGCGAAGGGATGCGCGCGAACCGCATCCACGACGGCTGCACCCTCCGCTTCGGGCCCGACGGCAAGCTCTGGGTCTCCATGGGCGAGTCCGGGACAGGCGCGCTCGCTCAGGATCCGCGCCGGCTGAACGGCAAGATCCTCCGCGTCACCACCGACGGGTCCTTCCCGGACGACAACCCAGTGATCGCGGGCGGCCCGCGCAGCGCCGTGTACAGCTGGGGGCACCGCAACCCGCAGGGCATCGCTTTCGAGCCCGGCACCGGCCGCGTCTTCGTCGTGGAGCACGGCGCGAACACGCATGACGAGATCAACCTCATCGAGGCCGGTGCCAACTATGGCTGGCCGACCGCCGAGGGCCCCGACCCCGAGCGCCGCTTCACCGATCCGCTCTGGTCATCCGGCGGCGTGACCCTCGCGACGTCCGGCGGCACGTTCCTCGTCGGCGAGCGCTGGGGTACGTGGGCCGGCTCGCTGATGGTCGCGACGCTCAAGGAGAGCGACCTGCGCCGGTTCACCGTGAACGGCACGACGGTCGCTCCGGCCGAGGTCCTATACGACAAGAAGTACGGCCGCCTCCGGACGCCGGTGCTGGGGCCCGACGGCGCGCTCTACGTCACGACCAGCAACGGACAGGGCGACCGGATCATCCGGATCACCGCCACGCAGCCTTAGGCACCGGGCGCTCCAACACTTGGCGCCGGTGCTCCTCGCAGTAGCTGCGATCGAGGCTCGAGCGCGGTCGGCCGCACACTCGACACCTTCCCTCCGCTACTCGCCAGGGCCGCGGGCTCGGCAAGGCCCGGCCGAGCGGGGGCTGGTGCCCCACGACAGACGCCTGTTCGGTGACGCTGGTGAGCGCGCGGCCGAGCACGAGCTCGTCCGCCGCGGGATGCGCGTGCTCGCGCGCAATGCGAGGACCCGTTACGGCGAGATCGACCTCATCTGCCACGACGGACGTGGCTTCGTCTTCGTCGAGGTCAAGACGCGACGGGCGTCGAGCTTTGTCTCGGCCCTCGAGGCGGTCGATGGCCTCAAGCTGACGCGCTTGACCCATCTTGCCGAGGCGTGGCTAGCGCTCCACGGATCGCGCTCCGCCAACTGGCGGCTGGCGGTCCTGGCGCTGACGGTCAGCGGCGGCCGAGCGACGGCTGAACTCTTGGACGTCGAGGGCTAGGACGGCCTCCTCCGGGCCTCCTCCGGGCCTCCTCCGGGCCTCCTCCGGGCCTCCTCCGGGCCTCCTCCGGGCCTCCTCGTGAACTGCACCACATCGGTGCAATCCGGCACCGATATGGTGCACATCGACATTCTCTCCGCGGTCATAGGCTCCCGGGTCCGGGCGGACGTGCTCGCGGTCCTTCACAGCGATCCGACGAAGGTCTGGACCGCCATGCAGATCGCGGCCGCGATGAGGCGACGCACGTACGTCGTAGAGCGCGAACTCCGGCGGCTCCGCGCCAGCGGGCTGATCCGGGCGGTGCCAGCCGACCACAAGAGGCTGTACTCCGCTGAGCCACTCGATCCGGTAGCCCGAGATCTCGCGCGCTTCGTCCGGCAGACACGTGGCGCCGTACCCGCGATCCGGAAGGCGTTAGGGGCACTTCGCTCACCAGTCCTGGCCTGGCTGACCAGCTCGACCGCGGCGCTCATGGATCCGCCGGCACCCTCGGCTCGGTCGGCCCTCATCACTCTTACTTCAGCGCCCAGGTCCCTGGTCAAGATCCAACTGGAAGGCGCCCTCGAGCCTCAGACCAAGGTCCACTGCATGTCCCTACGTGAGTGGATCACGCGTCTGGACAAGGGGGACCTCACGCTTCGACGTCTGCGCCGCGGACGCAAGCAGTGGATCATCGGCAGCTGGGGAGAGCTGGTCGAGCGCGAGCGCTCACAACTCCAGTCCACTCGGACTCTACGCATAGCCCTCCAAGACTGGCGTGAAGAGCTCTCGGACGAGTGGGACGAGGACTGGGATCCCGTCGCAGGCTCTTCTGGGATGTCGACATGAACGCTGTGGCCAGCCAGGCGGTCCAGGACAGTGTCCTTCTCATCGAGCAGGTCGAGCCCCACAGGAAGCAGGAGATCGCGCGTGTCCAGGCTTGCGCCGTCTGGGGACTCGAGGCCGCACTCATCTCCGTCGAAGCAGATGTCGCGAACGGCATGCCGACGTTCTCCGTCGTCGGCCTGCCCGACACGGCGGTCAGCGAAGCTCGTGAACGCGTGCGCGCGGCCGTCCGGAACTCCGGCTTCGAGTTCCCCCTACGTCGCATCGTTGTGAATCTCGCGCCCGCCGAGCGACGCAAAGAGGGCACGGGCTTCGACCTTGCCATCGCCCTCGCGATCCTTCGAGCGAGCGGTCAGCTGAAGACCAATGTAGATGGCCTCTGCCTCGGAGAGCTCTCGCTCGACGGAACACTCCGCCCGATACGAGGGGTCATGCTTCGGGTCCTTCACGCGAGAGATCACGGGATCCGAAGCGCGTTGCTCCCCGCCGAGAACGCTCCCGAGGCGGCAGCCCTCGGATGCGATTCGATCCCGCTCTCGAGTCTGAGTGAAGCCGTTGAACACCTCGACCGACGTGTCCGGATACCGCCGGCTCCGATACCAGCGGCTGCCGGCGATCCGGAGTACGAGGTGGACCTCGCGGACATCGCGGGCCAGGAGACCCCGAAGCGCGCTCTGGAGATCGCGGCGGCAGGCGGCCACAACCTGCTCCTGATCGGACCCCCCGGCACGGGCAAGACGATGCTTGCACGTGCCTTCCCTTCGATACTTCCACCGCTCGAACCCGACGAGGTCCTCGCGGTGAGCTCGATCCACAGCGTTGCGGGCCTAACGGATCCCCACCGGCCGCTCCTCACCGCACGCCCATTCCGGTCCCCACACCACACCGCTTCACGGCTGGCGCTCGTAGGCGGCGGGGTCCCGCCGCGTCCGGGCGAGGTCAGCCTCGCTCACGGCGGCGCTCTGTTCCTCGACGAGGTCGCCGAGTTCCCAACGCGGGTGCTCGAGACCCTTCGCGAGCCCTTGGAGGAAGGCGCGATAACCATCTCGCGCGCTGGCTCCGTCGCCACCTACCCGGCAAGATTCACGTTGATCGCCGCGCAGAACCCGTGCCCCTGCGGACGCTCCGGCGATCCGGAAGCACAGTGCGAGTGTTTGCCTGATGCGATCGCGCGCTATCGCGCTCGCGTCTCGGGACCCGTGCTCGACCGGATCGACATGCGTGTTGGTGTTCCGCGGATCTCATACAAGCAGATCGGCGACCACAGGCCGCGCGAGCGATCCACTGAAGTGAGGAGGCGTGTGGTCCGGGCACGCGCGGCGATGCGTGAACGTTTTCATGGCACGCCACGCCGATGCAACGCGGAGATGACGAAGCGCGAGGTGGAGAAGTATTGCGAGCTCGACGGGCGGACCGAGGATCTCTTTTCGGCCGCGGTGACCGCTTCACGCATGTCGGCTCGCGGCTATCACCGTGTCCTCCGTGTCGCGCGGACCGTCGCGGACTTGTCTGGTGAGGAGCGGATCACCTATGAGCACGTCGCCCTTGCGCTCCTCCTACGGGGCCAAATGTGAACGACCCGCTCGGTACCAAAGGTCTGGAAGCCCTGATCGAACTGCGGCCCAAGGAGCCTGGATATCCACGGCGGCTGATGCGTCTCCGCGCTCCTCCCGACCCGCTCTGGCTCTCCGGGACGCTCCCCGAGGAACGCACTCGCTGCGTTGCGGTCGTCGGTACGAGGCGAATGACTCCGTATGGGAACAGGATCGCTCGCGAGGTCTCCGGCGGGATCGTGTCCGCAGGCGCCGTCGTGGTCTCGGGCCTAGCGCAGGGCATCGATAGCGTCGCGCACCAAGCTGCGCTCGACGCTGGTGGGCGAAGCATCGCCGTGCTCGGCGAGGGCCTCCTCGCCTTCGAGCAGAGCGGGCCGCTCAAGCGTCGTCGACTGGCACGAGCGATCCGCGAGCGGGGCGCGCTCGTGTCGGAGTACGGCCTTGACTTCGGCGCACAGACCTGGACGTTCCCCCGCCGTAACCTGACGATCGCCGCCCTTGCTGATGCGGTGGTAGTGATCGAGGCACCGGTCGGCTCCGGTGC
Source organism: Chloroflexi bacterium RIFCSPLOWO2_02_FULL_71_16 (assembly GCA_001795345.1). GTDB lineage: Bacteria > Chloroflexota > Limnocylindria > P2-11E > P2-11E > GWC2-70-10. The sequence goes on from MGON01000073.1 coordinate 29,285, forward strand.
CCTGATCACGGCCGACCGCGCGATCGAACTGGGTCGGCCGGTCTTCGCGGTGCCCGGACCTCTTGGAGCATCGACCTGGGAGGGGTCGAACCGCTACATCGCGAAGCGGAAGGCACACTTGCTCGTCTCAGCTTCCGACGTGCTCTCCCCATTCGGTCTTGCGGTACCCAAGGCCCTTCCGCGGCCGGTGGAGTCCGAGGCGATCGATCGCGCGCTCGATCTCCTGGCTTCCGGCGCCGCTGATGCCGATGCCATCGCTGCGTCTCTCGGCCTGCCAGTTGCCGAGGCGACGACCTTGATCGCGGACATGCTCCTCGCCGGCCGGATCGCTGCGACAGGAGACGGCCGCTTTGCGCGGCTCTAGGGCAGCGTCGGCGTGAGGCGGATCACGCGGTCGCCGGAGCCGTTGCTCGTCGTGAGGTACAGCGCGCCGTCGGGGCCGAGGCGCGCGGTGCGCAGCCGGCCATAGGTCCCGTTCAGCAGGACCTCGCGCTGGATGGCCGTCGCGCCGGCGATCTCGAAGCGTCGCAGGTCCGCCTCGCGGAGCTGCGCGACGAACAGCGAGCCCGACCAGCTCCCCCACGCGCTGCCGGTGACGAAGTCCGCGCCCGAGGGCGCGATCACGGTGTCGCCGGACGACCACGCCGGGTCGGCATACCCGCCTGGCCCGTCCGAGCCACGGGTGTTCGGGTAGCCGAAGTTGGCACCGGCGAA
>MGON01000074.1:0-5178 GCA_001795345.1 Chloroflexi bacterium RIFCSPLOWO2_02_FULL_71_16
CGGCCTGACGTGCGCGAGGTGGACGCCAGCCCCAGCGGCGACGGCGCCCGCGCCTGCCGGTACGAGTTCACCGACGGGCTGCGCGTCCTGTACCACATGACCGGCTACCGGAACGTGGGGATCGTCGTCGGGGCGCAGCCGCGCCGCGCGGAGATGACCGATCGGCTTTCGCTGGACTGGCTCGCGGCGATGGCGCGCCACCAGATCGCGATCATCGGCCGTGTGCTGGTGACCTACCCGCCGCCCAAGATCGACTCGCTCGGCTCGCCCGACCGCTAGACCGAGCCGCTGACCGCCTAGCGCTCCGCGACCGGGACCCACCGCTTGCCGACGGGACCCGTGTACTCGGACTCCGGTCGGATGAGCCTGTTGTCCGCGTGCTGCTCCATGATGTGGCCGCACCAGCCGGCGATGCGGCCGAGGGCGAAGATCGACGTGCCTAGGTCGGCCGGGATGCCCAGGAACGTGTACGTCGTCGCGGCGAAGTAGTCCACGTTCACCACGTTGACCTTCTCCGCCGCGGCGGGCGACATCTTCGGACGGCGCTCCGCGATGGCGCGCGCGAGCCGGTCCTGGATCTCGAAGTACGGCGGACCCTGCCAGGTGCGCGAGAGCTCGCTCGCGAAGCGGCGCAGGTGCTTCGCGCGCGGGTCCTCCGTCCTGTAGACGCGGTGGCCGAAGCCGGAGAACTTGTACTTGCGCTCGATGGCCTTGTCGACGAACGCTTCGACGTGGTCCGGCGAGCCGATCTCGTCGAGCATGCGCATCGTCCCGTCCGTCGCGCCGCCGTGCAGCGGTCCCTTGAGCGCGCCGAACGCCGCGGTGACGGCCGCGTGCATGTCCGCACCGGTCCCGGCGGTGATGCGTGCCGCGAACGTAGATGCGTTCATGCCGTGCTCGGCCTGGAGGATGAATGCCGCGTTCAGCACCTCGACGGCACGCGGATGCATCTTGGTGCCCCACGTCATGCGCGCGAAGTTCTCGGCATGGCCGAGGGCGGGGTCGGGCGGGATGGGCTGCTCGCCGCGGCGACGCCGGATGTAGGCGGCGAGGATCGTCGGGAGCTTCGCGGTGAGGCGGATGGCCTTGCGGTATTCGGCGTCCTGCGAGTTGTCGCCCTCCGCTGGGTCCTCGCTCGCCGATGCTGAGGCCGCGGTGCGCAGGACGTCCATGGCGGTGGCGTTCTCGCTCATCTGCGCCAGGAGCTCTCGGATGAACGGCGAGATCGCCCGGTGCCGCGTCAGCTCCTGCTTGAAGTCCCGCAGCTGCGTCTTGTCCGGCAGCTCGCCGTTCAGGAGCAGGTAGGCGACCTCCTCGTACTCCGCGTGCTCGACGAGCTCGTCGATGTCGTAGCCGCGGTAGACGAGCTTGTTGTCCTCGACCAGGCTCATCGCGGTCGTTGTGGCGACGACGCCCTCGAGCCCCCGTGGCGGCCTCGCCTGCGGTGCGGCTGATCCCACCATGCGCAAAGTGTCGCATAGGTCGCAGGCGACCGCGCACCGCGTCCACGGGCTCGCAATGGCCTTGACGGCCTCCCGGCCGACGGTATAGTCGCCTCAGTCGCGGTACCGGGACACTGAACAGATAGCCCCTCATCCCACCCACCAGCGGAGGCCGAAGGTGCCCTGAGCACCGTCGGCCTTTCGCTTTCAGGACGTACCGGTCAGGACGTCCCAGACTTAATAGAAGAGATGCTCGTCCGACAGCCGTCCCTCTACCCTCGGCGCAAGCCGGTCCCGTGGCAGCGCTATGTCGCATACGTTCGCCACGCCGAGCACAGGCTCGCCCGCCGCAGGCACCCGCTCGCCGCGACGATCGCGGGTTCGATCGTGCTCGCCGTGGCCGGCGCGCTCTTCGCGCAGGCGGTCGGCGTCGGCATCGGGGCGGGCGTGCAGGACCTCAGCCGGTCCATCGCCGACACGCTTCCCACCGGGCTCGATTCGGACCTCGTGCTGGGCGAGCAGCCGGTCGTCGTGAGCACCGCGCCCATCCTCGACACGCTGCCCGAGTTCACCAAGTCGAACGAGCTCTTCTTCGAGGGCCGCATCCCGTCGTTCGCGATCCGCGAGGACAGCGCCGTCGCCATCACGCTGAACGGCAAGCTCGTGTCGACGCTCGCGATCCAGCCCGACGGCCGCTTCGGCGGCGTCCCGCTGACGCTCGTCGACGGCGCGAACACCATCGAGGCGACGCTGGTCGAAGGGACGACCGAGATCGCCGCCACCTCGCACACGGTGACCGTCGACCGTACCGCGCCGGAGCTGAAGATCGTGAGGCCGGCGGCCGGTGCGACGGTCGAGGGCGAGGTGATCGTGGAGGGGCGCACCGAGGCCGCGGCCGACGTGATCGTGAACGACCGCGCCGTGCGGCCGAACCCGGACGGAACCTTCACCGAGCGCATCCTCGCGCCGTCGGGACCGCTCGTGATCGCCATCCTGGTGAAGGACAAGGCCGGCAACGAGACCAAGACGGAGCTCGGCGTGATCGTCTCCGAGGTGCGGGCGCCTACCACGGGGCTGGCGCTGGCGATCTCGCTCGACCGCGCGCTGGTGAAGCCCGGCGAGACCGTCGTCGCCGAGATCCACGCGATCCAGGACGGGCAGCTGAAGCCGGACCTCGCCGTGACGCTGCAGGTGGGCGTCGTCACCATCGGCACGTACCGCACGGACTCCACCGGCATGGCGCGCGTCGGCTTCGCGGCGCCGAACCACGAGGTCGAGGACGCGGCGGTCGTCGTGCTCGCCGGCGGAACGTCCGCGCGCGCGACGCTGACCGTCGCGAAGCCAACGCCTCCTCCGACCGCGCGTCCCTGACATCACCGCGGACTAAGATCGCGCGATGGACGACGGCAGCGCGCTGATCGTCGCGCTCCTGGGCGGCACGGCTCTCCTTCTATATGGCGTCCGCCTGGTCGGCGAGGGGCTGCAGCGCGCGGCGGGCACGCGGCTGCGCCACATCCTCCAGACGCTCAGCGGGAACCGCCTGCGCGCGCTCCTCGTCGGGGCCGGCGTGACCGCGGTGCTCCAGTCCTCCAGCGCGACCACGGTCATGCTCGTGGGGTTCGCCTCAGCGGGCCTGCTCTCGCTCCGCCAGACGATCGGCGTGATCCTCGGGGCCGACATCGGCACGACCGTCACGGTCCAGCTCATCGCGTTCGACCTGACCAGGGTGTCGCCGCTGATCGTATTCGGCGGGTGGCTCCTAGGCGCGGTCGGGCGGGGCACGGTCGCCTACATCGGTCGCGCCGTCCTCGGGTTCGGGCTGCTCTTCCTCGGGATCCGCCTCATCGCCGAAGGGACCGCGCCGCTGCGCGAGAACGAGCTCTTCCGCGAGGTGCTGACGGCGCTCATCGACCAGGACCTCGTCCTGCTCGTCATCGCCGCGGCCTTCACCGCGCTCGTCCACTCGAGCGCGGCCACTCTCGGCATCGCGATCTCGCTGGCGACGGCGGGGCTCATGCCCCTCGAGGGCGCCATCCCGGTGATCCTGGGCGCGAACGTAGGCACCGCCGCGACGGCCCTCCTGGCCTCGGCGGGCGCGAACGTCGAAGCGCGGCGCGTCGCCGTGGCGCACGCGCTGTTCAAGGTCGGCGGTGCCGCGGTGTTCCTGCCGGTCATGGAGGCGTTCGCCGGACTGGTGGCGGTGAGCGCGCCGGGCGACGTCCCGCGCCAGATCGCGAACGCGCACACCGTCTTCAACGTCGCGCTGGCGCTGCTCTTCCTGCCCTTCGCGTCGTACGCGGCCGACGTCATCACGCGGCTCATCCCCGAGCGCGCCGAGCGGAAGGAGGGCGCCATCTACCTCGACCCGCGGGCGCTCGACACGCCCGCGCTCGCGCTCGGCCAGGCGCTGCGCGAGGTCCTGCGCATGGCGGACCTCGTGGTCGCGTCGCTGAAGGACGCCCTCCGGGTGCTCGAGAAGGACGACTCCGATCTCCTGCGGGCCATCCGGCGGCGCGACGACCAGATCGACCGGCTGGAGGAGGACGTGAAGAACTACCTCACGCAGCTCCGCGCGCAGTCGCTCACGGAGGAGCAGGCGGAGCGCGAGACCGCGCTCCTCTTCGTCGTGGTCGACTTCGAGGCCATCGGCGACGTCATCGACAAGCAGCTGATGGAGCTGGCCGAAAAGAAGATCCGGGGCCACCACAGCTTCAGCGAGCAGGGCTCGCGCGAGATCGAGGACCTCCATGCCAAGGTCACCGAGAACCTCGAGCTGGCCATCGCGGCGCTGGCGGCGGGCGACCGCTCCATCGCCGAGAAGGTGCTTCGGCACAAGTCGCCGATCAGCGAGCTCGAGCGCCGCTACCGCCAGTCGCACATGGACCGGCTGCGCGCCGGCCTCAAGGAGTCGATCGACACCTCGAGCATCCACCTCGACGTGCTGCTCGGCCTGCGCCAGGTCAACTCGTTCGCGACCGGCATCGCGTACGCGGTGCTCGGGCGCCACCTGCCCGAGACGGACCTTCCGGGCGAAGCCGCGAGCTAGCGTGGCGCGCGCCTTCGTCGGCACGTCCGGGTGGGCGTACGCGAGCTGGAAGCCGAAGTTCTACCCGCCCGAGGTCAAGACCGCCGGCTTCCTCCGCCACTACGCGACGCGCCTGCCGACGACCGAGGTCAACTACACGTTCCGCCACCTGCCCACGGAGAAGACCGCCGCGGCGTGGCTCGAGGCGACGCCGCCAGGGTTCGTCTTCGCGCTCAAGGCGTCCGAGCGGATCACGCACGTGAAGCGCCTGCGGGAGCCGGCCGAGACGCTTCCGCTCTTCCTCGAGCGCGCGGCGCTCGTGGGCGAGCGGCTCGGGCCCATCCTCTTCCAGACCCCGCCGACGCTGAAGCGCGACGACGACCGGCTCGCGGCATTCCTTGCGTCTCTCCCGTCGGAGCAGCGCTTCGCCCTCGAGGTGCGGCATCCCTCCTGGTACGAGCCGCCGGTGTACGAGCTGCTGGCCTCGCGAGGTGTCGCACTGGTGCACGACGACGGCGAGGGACACGCGCCTTCGCCGCTGGATAGTGCCGGGGCCACCGCGCCGTTCGTCTACCTCCGGCTGCGCTCGGAGACCCCCTACGACGAGGCGGCCCTCGGCCGCTGGGCCACCGTGGTGGGGGAGCACCTCGCTGCCGGCCACGATGCGTACGTGTACTTCCGCCACGACGAGGACGGCGAGATGGGCCTCGG
>MGON01000074.1:5184-11073 GCA_001795345.1 Chloroflexi bacterium RIFCSPLOWO2_02_FULL_71_16
ACGTCTCCGCGAGCTCCTCGCCGCGGCGGGCCACGAGACCTAGGCGGCTGGCACGGCCTTTGCTGATATCGGCGGCCGAGCGACCTGTGCCGGTCTCACGCGAGTGCGACCGGGGTGCAGGTCGCTCAGTTATTCAGCGGTGATGACGATCTTGGCTCGTGCTTGGCCCGTCCCGACGTAGCGCACCGCCTCGCGAGCCTCGGCGAGCGGATAGGTCCGGTCGATGGCGGGCCGGAGCTTCCCGGCCGCGATCAGGTCGAGCAGGAACTCGAGGTCGCTGGTCCCGCTCTTCGCGACGAAGAACTTGACCCGCTGGCCCATGCGCTTCCGCACGGCCAAAGCGATGATCCGTCCGAAGATCCCGATCCACCCGCCGTGCTTCGCCGCGCCGACCTGGATGAAGATGCCATCCGGCTTGAGCACACGCCGCAGCTCGGAGATGGACCGCGTGGCAGCGATGTCGATCACGGCGTCATACCGCTCGGGGCGGCGCGAGACTCTCTCCTTCGAGTCGTCGATGACCAGGTCGGCGCCAAGCGACCGCACCACGTCGACGTTGCGCGGGCCGGTCACGGCAGTGACCTGCGCTCCGAGCGCCTTCGCGATCTGCACTGCGAACGTGCCTACGCCGCCGCCCGCTCCGTGGATGAGCACGCGCTGTCCAGGCTGGACCTTCGCGTGGTCCCGTAGCGCCTGGAGCGCGGTGTGGCCCGCGACGTTGAGCGTCGCGGCCTGCTCGAACGGCAGCTCGGGGGGCTTCGGGAGCAGCCTGTCTTCACGTGCGCGGACGTACTCGGCGAAGGTCGCGATCGACCCGCCGAAGACCTCGTCGCCGGGCTTGAACCGCGTGACACCAGGACCGACCGCTTCAACGGTCCCCGCAAGGTCGACGCCGCGGACCGGCTCGTCCTTGCTCCGCATTACCTTCGCGGCGATCTCCAGGATCAGGCCGCCGTGCGTGCTGTGCCAGTCGAGCGCGTTGACCGACGCGGCGCGCATCCGCACGAGGACCCGGCCCTCCGTTACCTCAGGGACCGGGACATCGCGGAGGTGGAGAACGTCGGCGGAGCCGCGTCCTTCCTGAACGAGCGCCCTCATCGTCTTGCCCCGGTTCGCCGCCTGATCGGCCATCTCACTCACTCCCATCGCACTGCTCACCTTGCCCTCCCCCTAATACGCCGGACGATTTGCCTCGTCCGACCATACGCTGTAAGATAACGTACAGCGTAAGGCTGTCAAGGCCACTGGGAGACAGAAATGGCAAGACGCGCGGAAGCGGTCGTGGAGCGTAGGGATCCGCTGAGCCGGGAGCGCGTGCTGCGCGCCGCCATGGACCTGGCCGACCGCGAGGGCATCGCCGCGCTCTCGATGCGGAACCTCGCGCGCGACCTCGGGGTCGAGGCGATGTCGCTCTACCACTACGTGGAGGGCAAAGAGGACCTGCTGGCGGCGCTCGGCGACATGGTCATGCGGGAGATCGAGCTTCCGGAGACCCGTCCGAGCGAGTGGAAGACCGCGGTGAGGCGGATGGCGGTCTCGTACCACGCCGCGCTGCGGCGGCACTCCTGGTCCCACGGCCTTGCCGCCGTCCCGACGCGCGTCGGGCCAGGGACACTGGCCTACATGGAGTGGGTGCTGCGCACGCTGCGTCGCGGAGGCTTCTCGCCACGCATGACCCACCACGCCTATCACATCCTCGACAGCCACGTCGTCGGATCGTCGCAGTGGGAAGCGGGCATCGCCGCCGCGCTTTCGAAGGGCAAGCTGCCCGACCTCGCGCGGACCGTTCTCGAGCGCGTGCCCGTAGCGCAGTTCCCGTACTTCCACGAGCACGCGCAGCAGCACCTCGGAGGCGCGACGAAGGGTGACAAACATCCGTTCGACCTCGGGCTCGACCTCATTCTCGACGGGCTCGATCGCCTTCGGGACGAGAGGCCGAAGCGGAGGCGCTCACGCTGACGGCGCCCGGAGCGGGGGACTAGCTGGAGATGACCACCCAGCTGTGGGGGATGGGGTGGACCCAGGTCTGGCCGGGTGAGAGGTAGATGCGCTCGCCCACCGTCGTGTAGAAAGAGAAGGCGTCGTAGATCGAGGCTCGACCCCAACGCCCGTCGAGGCGGAGGCCGTCGCGGAAGATCGTGGCCGGGCCTTCGCCGACCAGATTCATGTCGAGGCCTCTCGAGCTGAAGATGTCCTCGATGATGCTCGTCTCCCAGATCTCGGTGTGGATGATCACGACGTTGCTCGCGCGGATGGCCACGCCGTTCGCCGCGTCGATCTCGCGCACCATCGTGCCGCGCGTGTCCTGCCAGCGCGCGTAGGTGCGCGACGCGGCGTCGTACTCGTAGCGCACCGTCGCGTTGGTGCGGTACGGGATGGTGAGGGCCGTCGCGGCCTGGGCCGCTCCGAACCCGCCCTCCGTCGCGGCGTGGTCGGCGCGGCGGATGAAGTCCCACCGCGGGATCGCCACGCCGCCGCCGCCGCCGAGGCGGTTCACCGCCTCGCGCACCGCGCTCGACGAGGTGAACATGTTGTACGGGCTCGGCCGCGTGCTGACGCGGTAGTAGCCAGCGGCCACGTACGAAGCGTTGAGGTCGTAGTAGGCGCCGGTCGCGGCGTCGCGCCTGATGGCGTCGGTCTCTTCCACCGTCGCGCCGGAGTAGACGAGCGCGCCGCGGATCATCGGAGTGATGTAGCGGTCGGAGAGCCGCGCCGAGCGGATGGAGCCGATGGTGCCGGGGTCGGCGCTGTGGAAGAGGGCCGCCAGGCGCGTGATCTGCCCCTCCACCAGGAGCTCGAAGATCATGTCCGCCTCGCTGATGCCGTAGTGCGGGCGCGCGGCGGGGGAGTTGTCGATGCGCGCATTGAGCGCCCGCCGGCCCACCGGACCGCCGCTCAGCGCCCGCCCGTTCAGCGGCCAGCAGTCGGCGGCACAGCCGATGGGCGGAGGCGGCGGAAGCGTGCCGTCGGGGTTCAGGACCGTGACGGACCAGTACACGCCGAAGTCCTCGAGCCAGGTGGCGCCTTCGATCAGCGGCCGCAGGTAGAGCTGGTAGTACCCGGGCGTCCGGGGCGCCTGGATGGTGAACTGGAACCAGGCGACCTGGTCCGGCCCGACCCATTCGGCCGGCTGGATGGCGATCCTGTTGTGAGCGGGCCAGCCGGTGGCGAGCGAGCCGTTCGATCCATCGCCGCCCAGGGGGCTGATCCGGTCCTGCCCCGGCTCCGGCCCCCAGGTGCCCAGGTAGGCGGACTTCCCCATGACGGCCTGGTGCCAGCCGTCGGTGCCGGTGTTGTAGTACGCGACCGTCGCGGTGGACCGCTCGCCCGGGCAGAGCGTCGGGTAGCCGCTCTGGCCGTACCAGTGGGCGTGGAAGCCCGGGATGCCCGACGGCACGGATGCCGGCGGCGGGATCCCGGGACCGACGGAGCCCACGCACGTGGCGGTCTGTGCTGGCGTGGCAGCGGCGTCGCTGCGGGTCGTGCCGCGCGCCTCGCCGGACTCGGGGACGGCGATGGAGATCGCGACGGCGAGCGCCGTTACGATCGCCCAGCCGCCGCGCGCCCTTCCGATCTGCACCCTATTCGGGAACGAGCCTAAGGCTCGGATGTCACGACCCAGTCCTGATAGACGAAGTGGAGCCAGCTCTGGCCGGGCGAGAGGAGCACCGGCGCACCCGTTCCGTCGTAGAAGGTGAACATGTCGAGGACGGAGTCGCGCTTCCACGCCCCATCCACGCGGCGGCCGTCCCGGAAGATAGAGGCCTTGCCCCCTCCGGTCATCCGGTAGTCGAGGCCCTTGGAGCCGAAGATGTCCTGGACGACCGCCGTCTCCCAGATGTCGGTCCAGAGAACGATGACGTTCCGGGCGTTGATCGCGACGCCGCCGTCCGGGTCCACCGTCCGCACGCCGGCCTGCGAGCGGCGGTAGCCCTTCGAGCCCTCGTCCCAGGTGAAGGTGACGGGATCGGACTTGAACGGGATGACCAGCGTGGAGGCCGCTTGGCTCGTCCCGAACCCTCCGGCGGTCGGCTCGTGGTCGGCGCTCGCCAGGAACCGGAGCGCCGGCACGTCGACGGGGTCCTTGCCGCCGGCCTGGTTCACCGCCTCGCGGGCACCGTTCAGGTCGGCGAACAGGTTGTTGGGACCGGGCCGGCCGGGGACCCGGTAGTAGAAGTCGAACCCGCGCTGGGCGTCGACGCTGATCATGTTCCCGTCGCGGACGGACTGCGTGACCGCGTCGCGCTCCTCGATCGTCGCCCCGGAGGCGACGAGCGCGCCGCGCAGCATCTGCGTGATGTGCAGGTCGCTGAAGCGGTAGCTCCTGACCGGGCCGACGGCCTCGACGTCCTGCGAGTGATAGACGGCGGCCAGGCGCGTGATCCCGCCCTCGACGATCATCTCGAAGACGATGTCGGCCTTGGCCAGGCCGACGTGGGGGCGGGCGGCGCGGTCGTTCGGGAGCCGCACGTTGAGCGGCCGGCGCTTGACGGCCGCCGGGTCCTCCGCGACGACTCCGGTGAGCGGCCAGAGCACCGGGGCGGGCGTGGCCGTCGGGCTCTGCACGACCGTGGGGCTCGGTGTCGGAAGGTTCACCGAGACCGAAGCCGTCGCCACCGGCGAGGTCGGGGTCGCCCCCACAGGCGGCGCGGACGGCCCGCCGCAGGCGGAAAGAAGGACGACAAGGAAGAGGGAGAGGCCGATCGTTCGCTTCAACCCTGGCTGAGCCCTAAGCAACATCTTCGAGGTTACCAACGCAGGCATGCCCACCACGTGCCGGGGCCGCGGCAGGAGAGTCGTGCGGGGTCCGTGGGTCTTGGCATCAAAATGATGCCGTTCGGCATCAGATCGATGCCGAAGCCCTGGTCCCAGATCGGACACCGCCCTCAGGCGGCGCTGCCGAGCGCCTCCCGCACCAGCTTCGGGATCTCGCTGGGTGCGTTCGCCACCGGGATGCCGGCTTCCTCGAACGCCCGCACCTTCGATTCCGCGGTGCCCTGGTTGCCCGTGACGATCGCGCCAGCGTGGCCCATGCGCTTGCCGGGCGGCGCCGAGCGGCCGGCGATGAACGCCACTGCCGGCTTCTTGCCGAAGGCGCGCATGTACTCGGCCGCGCGCTCCTCGGCGCTCCCGCCGATCTCGCCGACGATGACGATGACCGAGGTCGCGGGGTCCTCGTTCAATAGCCGTACGGCGTCGGGCGTCGGCAGGCCGATCACCGGGTCGCCGCCGATGCCGATGCAGGTCGACTGGCCGAGGCCCTCGCGCGTCAGCGCGTCGGCGATCTCGTAGGTGAGGGTGCCGCTGCGCGACACGAACCCGACCGGTCCGGGCGAGAAGTTCTCGCCGGGCATGATCCCGATCTTGCACTGGCCCGGCGTGATGGCGCCCGGGCAGTTGGGGCCGATGAGCGTGGTGGACGTCTCGGCCAGGACCGCCGCCACGCGAAGCATGTCGTGCACCGGTATGCCCTCGGTGATGCAAACGACGAGGCCGAGCTCGGAGTCGACGGCCTCGAGGATCGCGTCCGCGGCGCCGGGCGCGGGAACGAAGATGAGCGAGGCATTCGCGCCGGTCGCGTCGACCGCCGCGGCGACCGTGTCGAACATCGGGAACCCGTCGCGCTCGGTGCCGCCCGTGCCGGGGCCGACCCCGCCGACGACCTTGGTCCCGTACTCCTTCATGCGTGCCGCGTGGAAGCGGCCCTCGCGGCCCATGCCCTGGACGATCACCGTGGTCGAAGCGCCGAGAAGGATGCTCACGACCGCTTCGCCGCCGCGGGCTCGCGGGATGCGCGTGCCAGGCGCACCGCCTCCACCGCCGCCTCGTCCATCGTCTGGCGCGTGACCAGCGGAGCGCCCTTGAGGATCCGTCGGCCCTCCTCGGCCT
>MGON01000074.1:11079-13363 GCA_001795345.1 Chloroflexi bacterium RIFCSPLOWO2_02_FULL_71_16
CGGACAGGCGGATCACGAGAGGGACGCGCGGAGGGTGCTCGCGGATCACGTCGATGATCCCCTTGGCCACTTCGTCGCCGCGGGTGATGCCCCCGAAGATGTTGATGAGCACGCAGCGCACCCGCGGGTTCGAGAGCACGATCTCGAGCGCCGCCTTCACGACAGCCTCCTTGGCGCCGCCGCCCACGTCGAGGAAGTTCGCGGCGCGGCCGCCCGCATTGCGGACCGCGTCGAGCGTGCTCATGACGAGGCCCGCGCCGTTCCCGATGATCCCCACGTCGCCGTCGAGCTGCACGTAGCTGAAGCCGAGCTCGCGCGCCCGCTCCTCCACCAGCTCGTCGGGGGTCGTCTCCTTCCAAGCGGCCAGCTCGGGGCGGCGGTAGAGGGCGTTGTCGTCGACGTCCAGCTTCGCGTCGCCGGCCACGAGCGTGCCGTCCGGCTGGACGAACAGCGGGTTGATCTCGAGGAGCATCGCGTCCGTCTCGGTGAACACGCGGTACAGCTTCTCGGCGATCACCGCGACAGGCATGGCCAGCTCCTTGGGGACGCCCGCCTCGAAGGAGAGACGCCGTGCTTCGAACGGCAGGAGGCCCAGGCGCGGGTCCGGCCATCCGCGCGCGATCTTCTCCGGCGACCGCGCGGCGACCTCTTCGATGTCCACGCCCCCGACCGTCGAGAGCATCACGACGGGCCGGCGACGGTCGCGGTCGATCGTTATCCCGAGGTAGAGCTCGCTCTCGACCTGCGCGGCGCGCTCGACGTACACCTTCTCGACGCGCAGGCCCTTGATGTCCATGCCCAGGATCGCCCGCGCGGCATCGCGCGCCTCCTCGGGCGTCCGGGCGAGCTTGATCCCGCCGGCCTTCCCGCGGCCGCCGACATGGACCTGCGCCTTTACAGCGACGGGGGCGATCCCGCGCGCGGCGGCCTCGGCCTCGTCAGGCGTGGCGGCCACCATGCCGGGTGGGACCGGGATGCCGGCGCGATCCAGGAGCGCCTTCGCCTGGTACTCGTGCAGCTTCATTTCTTTAGGCGCTCACGCGCGCCTACTTAAGGCGCTCAACGCGCACTCCTGGGCCTCTCTAATGCGCTCACGCGCACTGCTTGACCATGTTCACTGTCGGTTAGGAGCCTATGTCATAACGCCGGCTCTCCTCTTCTATGTGGGCCGCGAGGCGGCGAGGATGGCTCATGAGCTCCTCGAGAGCCCTGGCGATGTGCTTGCGGCGCGCCGGTGACAGGTCGGCGGGCAGCTCGTCCTCGTCGAGGACGGTCGCGGTCCCCTTCGGGTCGATGAGCACGTCGACCGCGAGGTCTACGTACTCGACCAGGTCCTCGCGGATCGCGGTCGGCTCCGCGACGTTGCAGTAAAGGGCGATCGTCCGCCGGCCCTCGACGAAGTGGTAGACGTTGTACGGCCGGTCCATCCAGTAATGCGCGAGGTTCACGCTGCCCGCAGGCACGACGAGCGCGCCGCCTGCGACCCGCCATTCGCGATCGACGCGGTAGCGCAAAATGGCCCGCTCGCCCGGCCGCACCAGCAGGGGCTCGCACATGAAGTCCTCGTGCGACCCGTCCAGGCGGATCTTTCGCTCCGTGATCACCGGCGCCGGTCGACCATCCACTACGCGTCTGTACTCCGTACCCACTCGCTCGTCCGTCTGCCCGAGCTGCGGCTCGGCATCCGGCCTCGCTCGCTTGTACTCACGTACTCACTCGCTCGTCCGTCTGCCCGAGCTGCGGCTCGGCATCCGGCCTCGCTCGCTTGTAGCATCAACCACGCGTGAAGGAGCTTTACCAGGTGGTCGAGGTGGGACCGTCCTGGTACCAGGACAACATTCCCTGCCAAGAGGCCTGCCCCGTCCGGACCAACTGCCGCGGGTACCTGAATCTCACCGCGGCGGGCGAGTTCGAGAAGGCCTGGGAGCTGGCGCTCGACCCCAACCCGCTCGCTTCCATCTGCGGCTCCGTCTGCGCCGCGCCCTGCGAGACGGCCTGCCGCCGCAAGGAGGTCGACAAGCCCCTCTCGATCCGCTACGTGAAGAAGTTCCTCTCCGACTGGACGCACGCGAACGTCCGGAACGACGGCCAGCGCTATACCCAGCCACCGCCCCCGGTCTACGGGATGCCGGCGAAGCGCGTCGCGATCGTCGGTGCGGGCTGCGCCGGCCTCTCCGCGGCGAGCGACCTGGCGAAGCTCGGCTTCGGGGTCACGATCTTCGACGCGCTCGACCAGGCTGGCGGGACCGCGCTCGCGGGTGTCCCGCCCTTCCGCCTGCCGCGC
>MGON01000074.1:13390-19498 GCA_001795345.1 Chloroflexi bacterium RIFCSPLOWO2_02_FULL_71_16
ATCGTCAACGACAACGTCGAGCTGCGTCTCGAGACCTACGTCGGTCGCGACGTCAAGCTCTCGGCCCTCCGCGACGAGTACGACGCGGTCCTCATCTCGGGCGGCTGCTTCGAGCCGAACTACCCGCGCCTCCCCAACGAGGACGCCGACGGGATTTACGGCGGCATCGTGTTCCTCGAGCGCGCCTACCGCGGGCGCCCGGTCGAGGTCGGCCGGCGCGTCGTGGTCCTCGGCGGCGGCTACACCGCGATGGACTGCAGCTCGACCTCCTGGCGTCTCGGCGCGGAAGAGATCTACGTCGTGTACCGCCGCAGCCGCGAGGAGATGGTCGTAGACGAGGAGGAGCTCACCGAGACGCAGCGGGAGGACATCCGCTTCGTCTACCTCGCCTCGCCGGTCGAGTTCCTGGCCGACGATCACGGGCACGTCTCCGGGGTGAAGTTCGTGCGCAACAAGCTCGGCGCTCCCGACAAGAGCGGCCGGCGCTCGCCGGAGCCCATCGAGGGCTCCGAGTTCGTCATCGAGTGCGACACCGTGCTGCTCGCGCTGGGCCAGGCGCCCGACGCTACCTGGCTCGCCGACGTCCCGGAGTTCCGCGTGAAGCGGGTCCGCGACCTCGAGATCGACCCCGACACGCTTCAGACGAAGGTGCGCAAGATCTTCGTGGCCGGGGACTACCGCACCGGGCCGAGCACGATCATCGAGGCGGTGGCGGAGGGCCGTTCCGCCGCCCAGCAGATCGCGTGGTTCCTCGACGAGAACGCGCACACCGTCAACGTCCCCGAATACCACGAGGTGGTGACGCTGCGCCGGTCGAGCACGCCGGACAACGTCGGCATCATCGCCGGGGAGGCCGAGCTCGCCCGCGTCTACCACAACATGTCCGCCGACTACGACCGGATCCCGCGGCAGGAGATGCCGAAGCTCACGAAGCACGACCGCCGCGGGCTGTTCCTCGAGACGAACCAGGGCTACAGCCACGCGCAGGCGGTCGCCGAGTCGGACCGCTGCCTGAAGTGCAACTTCAACATCGAGATCGTCGGCGAGCTGTGCATCATCTGCGGCGGCTGCGTCGACGTGTGCCCGATGGACGTCATCCACATGGTCGACATGGGCGACGTCGTGGACGACGGTGCCATCCCGGCGGTCGGCGAGGCCAAGAAGTGGCAGAACGGCGTGGCCTTCTTCCTCGACGAGACCGCCTGCATCCGCTGCGCGCTCTGCATCATTCGGTGCCCGACCGACGCCATCACCATGAACCGCTACGGCGCGGTCATGCCGTCGATCGGCCGCACGCTGCCGAAGGAGTCCCTGGACGACGAGATCCACCTCGACCTCACGGTCGGGGCCGGCAAGGCGATCCGCCCGCTGCCCATGTACGATCCGCGCCTGGCGGCCGGGCACAAATCCCTGAACGGGAACGGCAACGGGAAGGCCGCTGCGAACGGCAGCGGCCCGGCGGGCGCGGGCGAACGCGACGTCGTGGCTAGCAAGCACTAAGGAGAGGTCCAGAGGGTGCTCGAGATACCCGCCCAGATCTGGGAGAAGGTCCGCCGCAACTACATCTGGCGCTCGCTCTTCCGGCACGGCTATCCCGACTCGCGGAAGAACCAGTCGCTCGCGGTCTTCACGAACGTCTTCCTGCACCTGCACCCCGTCAAGGTGCGGCGCCACGCCCTTGCGATCCCCTACACGTGGTGCATGGGCGGCCTCTCGTTCTTCCTCTTCCTTGTCCTCACGCTGACCGGGACGCTGCTCATGTTCTATTACCGGCCCACGACGGAGTGGGCCTACTCGGACATCAAGGACATGGAGACGGTCGTCGTGTTCGGCCAGCTCTTGCGGAACATGCATCGGTGGGCCGCGCACGGGATGGTCATCACCGTGTTCCTGCACATGGTCCGCGTCTTCTACACCGGCTCGTACAAGCCGCCGCGCGAGTTCAACTGGGTCGTCGGGACCCTGCTCTTCTTCCTCACGATCATGCTCTCGTACACCGGCTACCTCCTCCCGTGGGACCAGCTCGCGTTCTGGGCCGTCACCGTCGGCTACAACATCGCCGCAGCGACGCCGGTCATCGGGAACGAGGTCGCCTTCCTGCTCTTCGGCGGGTTCGAGCTCGGGCCGAACGCGCTCCTCCGCTTCTACGTGCTCCACGTCGTGGGCCTGCCGCTCATCACCGCCTTCCTCATCGCCATCCACTTCTGGCGGATCCGGAAGGACGGCGGGATCTCAGGGCCCCTCTAGTGACGCTCCAAAGAGGTCCTCAACCGTACCCAGGCCAGGAGAAGCGCCTCCGCCTGCTCGCGTTCGTCCGGCAGGACTCCGTCGTCCGAGTGGACAAGCGCGTGGAGGACACGGCCATGGTCTGGCCGCACCTCCTGGTCATCGAGTTCATCGTCGCGATGCTCTGGCTCGTCGCGCTCTTCGTGATCTCGGCGCTCTTCAACGCGCCGCTGCAGGACCACGCCAACCCCGACCGCACGCCGAACCCGTCGAAGGCGCCCTGGTACCTGCTGCAGCTCCAGGAGCTGCTCCTCCACATGGACAAGGGCCTCGCGGGCGTCATCGTGCCGAGCGTCTGGATCTTCTTCCTCCTGCCGATCATCCCGTACGTCGATCGGAGCCGCGAGGGCGTGGGCACGTGGTTCACGAACAGCACCGGGAAGAAGATCTTCCTGTTCTCGGCGGTCTACACGACGGTGCTCACGTTCGCGCTGATCTTCATCGACGCCGCCGCGAAGAGCGCCGGCTACATCGAGTGGGCGAGCCAGAACCTCCCGGGCGGCAAGGTCCTCATCCCCGACTACGTCATCCCGATCACGGTCATGACCGGCCTCTCCGTGCTGCTCGTGGTCCTCGTGAAGAAGCTCTTCGGTGCCGATACGCGGGGCTGGGTGAACGCCCTCTTCACCGGGTTCGTCTTCGCGTTCCTCGTGCTCGTCTTCGTCGGCACGTCAATGCGCGGACCGGGCATGGACCTCTACGCGCCTTGGAACCTGCCGACCACGATCGAGTGAGGCAGCCGTGATCCGCCCGCACGACGAGACCAGCATCCGCGCGGGCGGGCTCGTCGCCCGCATCAAGCGCCGGCATCTCCTGCGCATGGGCTTCCTGGGCGGGACGCTGCTCGCGGTCGGCGAGCTCACCGCGATCCTCCTGCCGTTCCTCTGGGTCAACAAGATCACCGGCCTCGGCGCGAAGGTCGCGGTGGGCAAGAAGAGCGACATCCTCTCCAAGTTCCAGGCCACCAACGACGAGCCGCAGCTCTACACCGCGGCGAAGTTCTTCCTGATCCACGCGCCCGGCGCGGTCGCCGCGGCCTACCGGCGCTGCACCCACCTCGGCTGCTCGGTGCCGTGGACCCCTTCCGAGGACCAGTTCCACTGCCCGTGCCACGGGTCGCTCTTCCACAAGAACACCGCCGTCGTGCTGGGCGGCCCCGCGCCGCGTCCGCTCGACCTCTTCCACGTCACGGAGGACGCCGGAGGCACGATCACGGTGGACACGAACCCGCTCAACCTCATCACCCGCCAGGGTTCGGAGTGGGACGAGGCCTGGACCGAGGTCCGCGACTCCTGAGATGACGATCGACACCAACGTCGTCCTGGCGATCCTGTCGATCGTGATGTTCGGGGGCCTCGTCGGGTACTTCCTCTTCCTGATGCGGCATCAGGAGGCCGCCGAGCCGGAGCGCGAGGTGTACGGCGTCGAGCTCCTCGAGCAGCACTACGAGCCCGGGGCCACGGTCGAGCAGCCCACGCCCTATTTCGTCGCGCCGATCCCGGCCTCGCCCGATCCGCTCGAGATCTCGGCGAACCTCGACAAGAAGATCCTCCTTGGCGGCCTCATGCTCTTCGCGCTCTTCGGCATGACGGGCCTGTACTTCGTGATCCAGGGCTTCGCGAGCCCGCTCTATCCGGATGGCGGCATCCGGGCCGCGGCGGTGGAGCATCAGCTGCGCCTCGACGTGCGCCGCGGCAAGGCTCTCTACGCGAGCCTGTGCTACGACTGCCACGGACGGGACGGGCGCGCGGGCACGAACCCCGAGGGCCAGGTCCTGCCGGGACTGCCGCTGAACAAGGACGCGTTCAAGTACGAGGTGCTGAAGGACGACCCCTCCGCCCTCGACACCGCGCGGCGGCTCATCGTCACGACCATCCAGCGTGGCCGCAAGCGCGCGGAGCCGGCCTACTCCATGCCCGCGTGGCACCGCGCCGAGGGCGGCCCCCTCAGCGACTGGCAGATCAAGCAGCTGACCGACCTGATCATGTACGGCTCCGAGGAGGACTGGGCCGACATGCCGCACGTCCGCGAGGAGCACGCCCAGCCCGTCGCGGAGCAGATCCCGCCGCCGCCGGCGGTCCCCTCGGGTGACGTGGTCGCGGCGAACACGTGCGCCGTGTGCCACTCGTTCCAGCAGGATCGCCCGAGCACCAACGCGCTCGCGCCGAACCTCTGGAACTACGGCGCGGTCGGTCCGATCAACGCGGAGCTGAAGGCCCTCAAGGACTCGGGCGACGCGGACTGGCTCGCGAAGTGGGTCTCGAACGCGCCGGAGGTGAAGCCGGGGACGGCCATGCCGGCCTACGGCGGGCAGCTCGGCGAGGATGGCGTGCGGCTCGTGGTCGAGTACCTTCTGACGCTGGGGAAGTGAGATGATCGCAGAGGTCGGCGAATCCCAAGAGTTCTACATGGTGCTGGTCACCGTGGTCTTCCTGCTCGTCGCGATGTACTTCCTGCAGAAGTGGTGGACCACCTACCGCTAGACGCCCGGAGCCGCTGACGTGAGAGAGGCGGCCCCGCCCCTGCCCAAGCCGCGCCTGCACACGCTCACGCTCCTGGTCGGACGCATCACGACCATCAAGCTCTCGTACTGGACGCTGCTCGCGGTCGCCGAGATCTGGCTCGGCACGCAGATAGCGCTCTTCGAGGAGCGCTTCCCGGTGTCCCTTGCGGTCATCGCCGTCGCCACCGTCCTCGCTTGCGCCTGGGCGGCATGGTCGGCCCGGCGCGCGGACCGCCGCCTCGGAATGCTCGAGCGCTCGCTGCCCGCGGTCGTGACCACTTTCATCGCCGCCTCCGTCGTCGCCACGCCGGCCAGCCTGCCGCTCCTCTTCATCCAGGTGCAGCGCGCGGGCGAGCAGTGCGCCGTAGGCATCTGCCACTGGGAAGCGGTGTGGTCCTGGGTCGCCGCGGCGGTCGTCGGCACGTTCGTGATCCCGCTCGTGTTTGCGCTCCGGATGCGGCGTGAGCCTCGGAGCTCTACGGATATCGTGAGCGCGTGACGACCGCTGACGCCGCTATCGCGACGCCGGGCTCGCGTTCCATCGGAGGCGTCCTGCGCATCGGGCTTGTCGCAGTGGCGGTCCTCCTGCCGCTCGCCAGCATCGCCCGGCTGGTCGCCGACCCCGCGACGAACGTCCACCTGCACGACAACGTTCAGCACTTCGTCATCACGAGCAACGTTGCGATCGTTGCTGCTGCGGTGGCCCTCCTCGTTACGCGTGCCGCTCTCGACCTGAAGCACTACGGCACTCTCCTCGTTGCCCTCGGCTTCATGTCGATGGCCGGGATCTTTGCGGTCCACGGTCTCTCCACCCCGGGCGTGCTCATCGTTGGGGAACTCAAGGAGATCGGAGCAAGCATGGTCGTCGCCGCGTCCGCTCAGCTCAGTCTCCTGATACCTGCCGCGTTCTTCGCAGCGCGTTACACCCCGATCCGGCCGTGGCTCCAGCAGCGTGTCCGAGCGGACCTGCTTGTTGGGCTGACGATCCTCGGCCTCCTCGTTTATGCGATCGCGAGCCTCGGCTGGCCCGCCGAGCTCGGCGCGATGTACGTAGGCATGACCGGGATGGATCAGACCGCATACAGCGACTCCGACTTCAGGGGCTCGTACCGCGATGCTGCGCCCTGGCTCCAGCTGGTCGCCCTCGCCGTCCTCGGGCTCTTCGGCTTCGCCGGCTGGCGGCAGTGGCGAGAGCATCTCCGCAGCGGCCTGCCGACCCACGGCGCTCTAGCGATCGCATACGTACTCCTGGCCGAGGCGCAGATCGCGATGTTCGCCGGGGATGTCTGGTCTCTGCTTTTCTGGTCTTACCACGTGCT
>MGON01000075.1:0-903 GCA_001795345.1 Chloroflexi bacterium RIFCSPLOWO2_02_FULL_71_16
CGCCCCGATCGTTCGCGACCTCCGCGGGACCTAGCGCTCCCGGCGATCGTCGCTCAGACCGTGACCGCGCCCTTCGAGGCCGAGCTGACCTGACTCGCGTACTTCGCGAACACGCCGCCGCGGTACCGCGGCGCGGGCGCGGCCCACGCGGCGCGCCGCGCGCGCAGCTCGGCCTCCGGCACGTCCAGCTCGAGCCGGCGCGCGTCGGCGTCGATCGCCACCAGGTCTCCGTCGCGCACGAGCGCGATAGGCCCGCCGACCGCCGCCTCCGGCGCGACGTGCGCGACCATGATCCCGTGCGTGGCGCCTGAGAACCGGCCGTCGGTGACGAGCGCGACGCTCTTGCCGAGACCGGCTCCCTGCAGCGCCCCCGTGACGACGAGCATCTCGCGCATCCCCGGACCGCCGCGGGGACCCTCGTAGCGGATCACGATCACATCACCCGCGGCGATGCGCCCGCCGAGGACCGCCTCGAGCGCGTCCTCCTCGCGGTCGAAGACGCGAGCCGGACCGCGGTAGGAGGGCCGGCCCTTCCCGGCCACCTTCAGGATCGCGCCTTCGGGCGCGAGCGATCCGGAGAGCACGACCATGCCCCCGCTGCTCTCGATGGGCCGCTCGAGCGTGGCAACGACCTGCTGCCCAGGCGTCTCGACCGCGGCACGGGCCTCCTCCGCGATGGTGCGGCCGGTCACCGTCATGACGTCGCCGTCGAGGATCCCCGCTTCCAGGAGGCGGCGCATCACGAGCATGATCCCGCCCGCGTGTCCGAGGTCGGGCGCCGTGAAGCGCCCCCAGGGCTTCATGTCGGCCAAAAGCGGCGTGCGCTCGCTGACACGGTCGAAGTCCTCGAGGCCCAGGTCGACCCCCGCCTCGTGCGCGACCGCGAGGAGGTGCAGCACCGCG
>MGON01000075.1:916-1039 GCA_001795345.1 Chloroflexi bacterium RIFCSPLOWO2_02_FULL_71_16
CGGTGGCCATGACCGCGCTGATCGCGTTGAGCAGCGCGCCGCGCGTGATCACTCGTGAAGGTCGGAGGTCGTCCCGGAGCAGGCGGACCGCGAGGCGTCCGCACTCGCGGGCGACCTCGTCGC
>MGON01000075.1:1126-2882 GCA_001795345.1 Chloroflexi bacterium RIFCSPLOWO2_02_FULL_71_16
CGCGGAGGTCGGCGTCGCTCATCGACCCGCGCCCGTGCGCGCCGACGGCCTCGAAGACGTCCTGGATCGTGACGTCCCTGCCCTTGAAGCGCCCCGGCATGATCGAGCCGCCGTAGAGCATCAGCCCGGGTAGATCGAGCCGCGCCAGGGCCATGACCGACGCCGGGATCGTCTTGTCGCAGCCGCTGATCGCGACGACCGCGTCCACCATGTAGCCGCGGGCGAACAGCTCGATCGAGTCGGCGATCACCTCGCGCGAGACGAGCGACGCCTTCATGCCCTCGGTGCCCATGGACATCCCGTCGTTCACCGAGATGGTGTTGCACTCGATCGGCGTGCCGCCCGCCTCCCTGATCCCCTCCTTCACGCGCTCGGCGAGCTTCCGGTGGCCGAAGTTGCACGGCTGCGCGTCCGTCCACGCGTGGCTGACCATCACGAGCGGCTTCGCGAGGTCCTCGTCGGTGAACCCGATCGCCCGCATCATCGCGCGCGCCGGCGCGCGCTCGGGCCCGTCGAGCATGGTCCGGCTGTGCTTCCGGGTGTCGGCCATCAGGGTGCGCATGGTCGCACGGCCGGCGCGAGGGCCGGTGGATGTGCGGTATGCACCGCTACTCCTCGGTGCCAGCTCCCGTCGATGACCGGATCGTCTCCACGACCGTCGAGTCGGCGAGCGTGGTCGTGTCCCCCAGGGGCTGACCGTTCGCGATGTCTCGCAGCAGCCGCCGCATGATCTTGCCCGATCGCGTCTTCGGCAGCTCGGGCGTGAACATGATCGTCTTGGGGCGCGCGATGGAGCCGATCGCCCTGACCACGTGCTCCCGTAGCTCCTTCGACAGCTCGTCGGCGGCCTCGTTCCCGGAGCGCAGCGTCACGAAGGCGAAGATCGCCTGTCCGGTCATCGGGTCCTCGCGCCCGATCACCGCCGCCTCGGCCACCTTGGGGTGGGAGACAAGGGCGCTCTCGACCTCGGTGGTCGAGATGCGGTGACCCGAGATCTTCATGACGTCGTCGACGCGGCCGAGCAGCCAGAAGTAGCCCTCCGCGTCGCGCTTGGCGCCGTCGCCGGCGAAGAAGCGGCCCGGGAAGCGGCTCCAGTACGTCTCTCGGTAGCGCTCGTCGTCCTTGTAGATGCCGCGCAGCATCGCCGGCCAGGGGTTCGCGATGACGAGGTACCCAGCGCCGCCGAGGGGAACGCTCTTGCCCTCGTCGTCGACGACGTCGGCCCGGACGCCCGGGAACGGGAACGTCGCGCTCCCCGGCTTCGTCGTCGTGATCCCGGGAAGCGGGGTGATGAGGATCATGCCCGTCTCGGTCATCCACCACGTGTCGACGATCGGGCAGCGCCCGCCGCCGATCGTCTCCTGGTACCAGATCCAGGCCTCGGGGTTGATGGGCTCGCCGACCGTTCCGAGCAGGCGGAGGCTGCTGATGTCGTGCGCCCCCGGGTACTGGGTGCCCCACTTCATGAACGTGCGGATGGCCGTCGGCGCGCAGTAGAGGATCGAGACCCTGTACTTCTCCACGATCTGCCACCAGCGGTCCTTGTCGGGGAAGTCCGGGGTGCCCTCGTACATCACGCCGGTGGTCCCGTTCGCCAGCGGCCCGAACACGATGTAGCTGTGACCGGTGACCCACCCGATGTCCGCGGCGCACCAGTACACGTCGTCAGGCTTGACGTCGAAGATGTAGCGGTGGGTCGTCGCGGTGCCGACGAGGTACCCGGCGGTGGTGTGGACGATGCCCTTCGGCTTCGCGG
>MGON01000075.1:2894-5894 GCA_001795345.1 Chloroflexi bacterium RIFCSPLOWO2_02_FULL_71_16
TGTAGAGCAGGTAGAGCATGTGCTCGCTGTCCACCTGCACCGGCTCGCACTCCGGCCGCTGCTTCGTGACGAGCTCGTGCCACCACACGTCGCGCCCGGGCGTCCACGGCACCTGGTGCCCGGTGCGGCGGACGACGAGCACCTTCTCGACCGTCGTCGTCTGGGCGACGGCGTCGTCGGTGTTCTTCTTCAGCTGGACGACGCTGCCCTTGCGGTAGCCGCCGTCGGCGGTGATGACGACCTTGGCCTCGCTGTCGTTGATGCGGCCCGCCAGGGCCTCGGCCGAGAAGCCGCCGAATACCACCGTGAACGGCGCGCCGATCCGCGCGCAGGCCAGCATCGCGACCGGGAGCTCCGGGATCATGGGCATGTAGATGGCGACGCGGTCCCCCTGGCCGACCCCGAGGTCGCGCAGAGCGTTGGCGCAGCGCTGCGTCTCGTCGAGGAGGTCCTGGTACGTGAGCGTCCGCGTGTCGCCCGGCTCGCCCTCCCAGTGGTATGCGACCTTGCCGCCGCGGCCCTCGCGGACGTGCCGGTCGAGACAGTTCTCGGAGATGTTCAGGCGCCCGCCGGCGAACCACTTCGCGTATGGCGCGTCCCACTCGAGGACGCGGTCCCACTTGCGCGACCAGACGAAGCCTTCGGCATGGCGCGCCCAGAACCCCTCGAGGTCGCTGTCGGCTCCCGCGTAGATGGTCGGGTCGTTCCAGTTGGCCTGGGCCTTGAACGCGTCCGTGGGCTCGAACCGGCGCGCCTCGAACGTCAGTGCCTCGAGCGCGACGCCCGTCCTGGGTCCCACTGCCATGTCAGCGCCCCCCCTTACCGCGTCAGGGTCGGCCCGCGTCCACGCGGCCGCGCCCAGTGTGCCGGTCGCCTGTGCGAGGCGTCGAGCGTGGGGAGGGGGGCGCCGCGTCGGTCAGTGGCGCCGCCCCGCGGCTCAGCGCAGGCCGGCCCCCATGGTCAGTTGCTCCAGCCGACCGGTAGGAGGACGTCTCCGCGAGAGGTGAGGTAGTAGACCTGCCACTGGTGGTAGCCGCGGTACGCCGCGGGATCCGCGCGCATGACGGCGGCGTAGTGCTTCACCGCGCGTACGTACTTGTAGCTGTGGTTGTAGCGCCAGATCGCCAGGTCGATGTTCGTCGCGAACCCGCTCGCGCTGAGGTAGCGCGCGGCCGCGCGGATCGAGTCCTTGTCACTGTTGATGTCGCCTTCGCCGTACGCGGCCCACGTCGACGGGATGAACTGCATGGGCCCCTGCGCACCGGCGGTGGACGTGCCGCGGATCCGGCCCATGCGCGTCTCGATCAGGTGGATCGAGGCGAGGTACGACCAGTGCACCCCGAACTCCGCCTCGGCGGCCTTGTAGTAGGACAGGAGGGCGTCGATCGAGGCGGGCTCCACGATCCGCCACGGGGGTAGCTCGTCCTTCGGCCGCGAGATCATCGAGCGCAGCTCCGCGCCGGCGGCGAGGTTGAGGTCGGCCGCCGCACGCAGGTCCGACGGTATGAGGGCGAACACCGGGTCTCGCAGCTCGGGCGTGTCGACGAGCTTGCGGTAGACGAGCTGCGCCAGGTGCCCGTTCCACAGCAGTGCGGCACCGCTGACCGTGGCGCTGCGCACGGCCCGCTCCGAGGCGACGAGCTGCTGGACCATCGCGGCCGGGTCCTCGGCGACGACGGGGACGTTCGCGGCGGGCGGCGCGGTCCAGGCGGGCCGCGGGGTCGCCGTTGGGGTCGCCGGTGGCGCGGGAGCGCGCGCGACCACGGGCGCCTGGGTCGGGGCTGGCTCGGGGGTGGGGCTCGCCGTGGGCTCGGGCGACGGACTTGGGGTCGGCTCGGGGGTCGGACTGGGCGTCGGCTCCGGCGTGGGCGGCGGCGTCGGCCTTTCGGTCGGCGCCGCCGTTGGGCTGGGCAGAGCGACCGCGCGCTCGTCAGCTTCCACGACCGGGGTCGCGCAGGCGGCGACCACCAGGGCGCCGAGGATCAGGAGTCGAAGCGCGGGTGCCACACGACAGCCAACGTGCCGGCCCGGCCCGGGTTGCGGGCTGGGCCCGTGTTTCACCCGCGACCCACGTCGCGGCTGCGGGCGCTCCCCGCGATCCCGGCCAGCGAGAGCGCCGCGATGTGGAGGGCGTGGCGGATCTGGCCCGATCCGAGCAGGTCGGGGACGGCCGAACGTGGGACGAGCACGACGACCAGATCCTCGCCGCCGTCCGGGGTGCCGTCGTGGACGCGCTCGCAGCCCCGGGCGAGGAAGGTGTGCTGCTTGTTCGTGAAGTGCGCCGGGTTCGGCCAGACCCAGCCGATCGGCTCGATGGACGCCGGGCGATAGCCGGTCTCCTCCTCGAGCTCACGCAGGGCGGCACGCTCGGGGGTCTCGTCCTTGTCGACGACGCCTCCCGGGATCTCGAGCCCGCTCGCCTGCGATCCGAACCGCCACTGCCGGACCATGACGACGTGGTCGTCGGGCGTGAGCGCGACGACGTTCGCCCACTCGTCGGCGTCGATGATCACGCGCGGGTGCTCCTCGCCGCTTCGGGGATCCGCGAACACGTCCTCGCGGATCTGGAGGATCTGGTAGTCCTCCTCGCGCACCGTGCGGAGCCGCTTCCACGGCCGCGGCCCTTCGGTCACAGCAGCATTCTGGCGTGGTCCTCTACCGGTGGCGTCCGCTAGCGTTCGCCCATGCGCGCGGTCGTCTTCGATCTGTTCGGAACGCTCATCACGTACCCGCCGGGAGCTCGTCATGTGCGCGCGATGGCCGAGAAGCTCGGCGTCGCGTTCGAAGACCTTCACCCGGCGTATCAGCAGACTCGGCCACGGCGCGACTCGGGGGAGCTCGATGTGTCTCAGGCCCTGCTCGTCTGCTGCGAGGACATCGGCGCCAGCCCATCCGAGGACCAGCTCGCTGCGGCTTGCGCGGAGCTGATCGAGTTCCTCCGCGAGATCCTCGTGCCGCGGGAGGGCGCCATCGAGACGCTGCGGGCGCTCCGGGACCGTG
>MGON01000076.1:0-600 GCA_001795345.1 Chloroflexi bacterium RIFCSPLOWO2_02_FULL_71_16
GCTCGGCCTGCGCGGCATCACGCTCTTCCGCGTCCCCGAAGCTGGCCCGGACCGCACACCGCCGCGTCCGTTCCTGATACCGGATGACATCTGGGTCGCATCCGTCGATGAGGCATCGCGCGAAGTCGGCTTTACGGTCCGCGTCCCGGGCGAGCTCGGAGCACCGCAGGCGGTCTACGTCCGCAAGGCCGACCGCGCAGCCCTCGCGCTGCTCGTGTATGACGCGTCTCCTGCGCCAAGCCCGTCCGCCCGCGTCGTCCTGGTGCCGCAGCCATCGGGCGCTCTGCTCTTCGGCCCCGGAGGCCCGCTGCTGATCATGGAGATCCGCGGCTCGCTGGAGACGCAGTTGCTCGCCAAGGGCATCCCGCCCGGCACGATCGTGGAAGAGCTCACGGTCAACGGCGGCAGCGGCGTTTGGATCGAAGGCGAGCCGCACCAGTTCTTCTACCGCGCGCCTAACGGGGACATCCTCCCCGAGACCGTGCGCCTCGCGGGGAACGTGCTGCTCTGGGAGCAAGACGGCCTGCTCATGCGCATCGAGGCGCAGATCGACCGCGAGCAGGCGCTCCGTATCGCACGATCCATGCGCTAACAGGAGCG
>MGON01000076.1:855-1920 GCA_001795345.1 Chloroflexi bacterium RIFCSPLOWO2_02_FULL_71_16
GGCGGCTACATCTTCCGGTCCGGCGCGGCTCGAACCCGCTGGCAGACGGAGGGGCCGTACTTCGCCGGCGCGCCTGTCTACCACATGACCCACGACCCGAGGGACGGCAAGTCCATGTGGGCCGCGATCAACTCGAGCTGGGGCGGGCCGCGCATCGAGCGGTCGGGGGACCTCGGCAAGACGTGGAAGGCGGTCAACAACCCCGTGTTCCGGGAGGACGCCGGGATGGTGCTGAAGCGGACCTGGCACATCGAGCCGGGCCACCCCGACGAGCCTGACGCGGTATGGGCAGGCACCGAGCCCGCCGCGCTGTTCAAGACGACCGAGGGTGGCGAGTACTGGCGCACGATCGACGGCCTGAACGCGCACCCGACGCGCAGCAAGTGGGAGCCGGGCGGCGGGGGACTGGGCCTGCACTCGATCGCCATCGACACGGGCGACGCGCGCCACATGGCGATCGGCATCAGCGCCGGCGGCGCGTACGAGACGACCGACGGCGGCGTGACCTGGCGGCCGTGGAACGAGGCCACGCGCGCGGGGTTCCTGCCGGAGAAGGAGCCGATCGTCGGGCAATGCGTCCACAAGCTCGTCGCGCATCCGGCGGAGCCCGGGCTCTTCTTCCAGCGCAACCACGAAGGCGTGTACTGGCGCGGCGCAAAAGAGAAGAAGTGGACCGAGACGACGAAAGGCCTGCCGACCGACTATGGCTTCGCCGGAGCGGTGCACCCTAACGACGCGAAGACGGCCTATGTCATCCCGCTCGGTCCGCGCATGCGCATGTCCACGACCGAGGACACCCAGGGGCTCGCCGTGTACCGGACCGAGGACCGCGGGAAGACGTGGAAGCGCCTCGACAAGGGGATCCCGAAGGGGATGGTCGCCGAGGTCATGCGGGAGGGCATGTCGACCGACCGTCTCGATCCGGCCGGCGTCTACTTCGGCACGCAGAGCGGTGAGCTCTGGGCGAGCGCGAACGAAGGCCGGAGCTGGGAGCGCGTCGCGCAGTACCTGCCGCCGATCCTGTCGGTGCACGCCGCGACGATCGGGTAGAGGCGGTCCGCGATC
>MGON01000076.1:1972-2234 GCA_001795345.1 Chloroflexi bacterium RIFCSPLOWO2_02_FULL_71_16
GAACGCGGCGCGCTACCAGGCTGCGCTACACCCCGATGCGAGGAACATGAGAAGTATAGGTAGGAAGGCTCGGTCGGCCGCACTGATCGAGAGGGGCTGGGCGGGATCGAACCGCCGACCCAGTGCTTAGGACGCACTTGCTCTATCCACTGAGCTACAGCCCCGTCACGACGATTATCCCTTGTACAAGCGGCCGATTAAAGCGGGCGGTCAGGCTGAACTAGGCAGGGGCGCAACATATGCCCGAATGAGTACCCCGCAT
>MGON01000076.1:2285-6926 GCA_001795345.1 Chloroflexi bacterium RIFCSPLOWO2_02_FULL_71_16
CGGCGCGACGTGACGATCCGCTACGTCGAGCCGCTCCACGCGAGCATCGAGGGCCTGCAGGCGCAGCAGGACGCCTTCAAGGAACAGCTGGCCGGGCTGCGCACCGAGCTCGACGACCTCCAGCGCACCGCGGCGACGCAGAGCGGCGCGACGCAGGACCTCCAGCAGCGCCTGGACGACCTCCGCGCGCTGGCGGGCCTCACCGCCGCGCGAGGCGAAGGCCTGGTCGTCCAGCTCGACGCGCCGCCTCCGATCGCGCCGCTGGACCGGCCGACCTGCTTCGCGCCCGACCTCACCGACATAACGAACATGGCCTGGCGCGCCGGGGCGGCGGCGGTGTCGATCAATGGCGAGCGCGTGGTCGGCTCCTCGAGCGTGTACTGCGTGGGCTCGACCATCGTCGTCAACGGGACCGTCGCGTCGGCGCCCTTCGAGATCCGCGCGATCGGTGACCCGGCCGCGCTGCTCGCGACGTTCGACGATCCCGCCCAGCTGCGCGATCTCAAGCGCCGGCGCGACGAGCGGTCCGTGATCTTCCACGCGACGCGAGCCCCGCTCATCGAGATCGGTCCTTACACGGGACCGATCGCGGTCGGCTCCGCGAGGACCGAATGAGGTCGCGCACGGGCGCCCTCACGGTCGCGGTGGTCGCGCTCTTCCTGGGCGTGCTCGTCGTATCGCAGTTCCGGTCGCGCGAGGCCTTCTCACGCACGCTCCAGCAGGAGACCCCGGAAACGCTCACGACGCTCATCGCCGACCTCTCCGATCGCAACCGCCAGCTGCGGGACGAGATCTTCGACCTTCGATCTCGGCTCGAGCAAGCGCGGAGCTCGATCGCCGGCGGCCGCGGCGCCCTCGAGGAGAGCGAGCGCGAGCTCGCGCACCTGCAGGTCTTCTCGGCGCGAAGCGCGGTCAGCGGGCCCGGGATCGCGGTGCGCATCGTCGGCCCGTTCGACGAGCGCGCCCTCTCGGACCTCGTGAACGAGCTGCGCAACGCAGGAGCGGAGGCGATCGCGGTGAACGATCGCCGCGTCGGACCGCGAACGTGGTTCGGGCCGGGGCCCGAAGGGACCCTCGTGATCGACGGCGCGCAGGCACAGGGTCCATGGATCGTGCGCGCCATCGGCGCGGTGGAGGTCCTGTACGTCGGTCTGACTCGCACCGGCGGGATCGTCGGTCAGTTCCAGCTCATCTACGATCGGACGCGTTTCGACGTCACGCGCGAGCCCTTGCTGAGGCTTCCCGCCCTCTCATCCCCCTAAACTCGCCCGCGTGACCAGCCCTCCCGTGCCGCTTTACCTCGACGACGTCGTCTCGCTCCGCAAGCAGCACCCCTGCGGCGGTGACACCTGGCGCGTCGTGCGTCTCGGAGCGGACATCGGCCTGCGCTGCATGACCTGCAGCCACCGCGTGCTCATCCCCCGCAGCGCCGTGGAGCGCGACATCAAGCGGTTCGTGGAGCGACCGCTGGCCCCCACGGACTAGGCCCGCGTGGAGATCCACACCGCCGCCGAGCGCGGGCTCCTGCGCAACCGGGTGTTCCTCGCACTCTGGTCGGCGCAGATCCTGTCGATGACCGCGGCGAACGCGCTGACGGCCTCGCTCATCGTCCTCGTCGCGGAGCTGACGAAGTCGAACACGTCCTCGTCCATCCTGATCCTGCTCGCGATCGTTCCGGCGATCGTGTTCGGGATCGGGGCGGGCGTCTTCGTCGACCGGACCGACCGGCGCCTCGTCCTCATCATCACGAACCTCCTCCGCGCGGGCGCGGTCACGGTGATGCTCGTGCTCGGGGAGAGCGTCACCGCCGCGTACATCGTGAACTTCCTCGTCGCCGCGGTGACCGTGTTCTTCGTGCCCGCCGAGGCCGCGACGATCCCCTCAGTGGTCCGGAAGCGGGACCTCCTGGCGGCGAACTCGCTCTTCACGTTCACCTTCAACGGGTCGTTCCTGCTCGGGTTCATCATCCTGGGCCCGGTCGTGATCGCCCTCGCCGGCTTCCCGACCCTGTTCGCGGTGATCACCGGGATGTTCGTGGCCGCGGGCCTGCTCTGCCTCACGCTTCCGCCCGCCGAGCCGGCGGCGGAGCACCTCGGGGTGGACGTGGCGGGAGAGGCGGCGCGGCGCGGGCGGCGCGACATCTCCGAGGCCGTCCGGTTCCTCCGGGGCTCGCCGCTGGTCGCGTGGTCGCTGGTGTACGTCGCGCTCACGTACATGCTCATCGCCATCGCGGGCGCCCTGGCTCCGGGCTATGTGCGCGAGGTGCTCCTGCTGCCGGAGCGGTCCGTCGTGCTGCTCGTCGCTCCAGCCGGGATCGGCGTCGTCGTCGGCCTGGGCGTCCTCAACGCCGTAAGCGCCCGCATCGGCCACTCGCACCTGGTCGGCCTGGGCCTCGGCATCTGTTCCGGCGCGCTGCTGGTGCTGGCGGCCGCGCGGCCCGTCGCCGGGCTGGTCCGGCGCGCGAGCGGGCTCGGCGAGGGACTGCCGTACTTCATCGCGGTCGTGATGCTGACGACCTTCGTCTTCGGGATCGCGTACGCCTTCATCACGGTGCCGTCCATGACGCTGGTCCAGGAGGAGCTGCCGGAGCTGATCCGCGGCCGCGTCTTCGGCGTCCTGAACGTGCTCGTGTCCGTATTCAGCCTCGCGCCGCTCGTCATCGTCGGCCCGATCGCGGACCTCTGGGGTGTCGCGCCGGTGTTCATCGGTTCGGCGGCCCTCGTCGGGATCGTCTGGTACGCGGGGCGGGGGATCCGTCAGGGTCCGGAGGTGGCGCCCTCCTAAGCGTGCCGCGCGATACAGAAGTGCGCGGCATCACCGGTACAATTCGCTCTGCGTGCGCTCCTCTGCGCGCTCCACCTTCCGCCATTACCTCGGGCGCCACCCGGTCAAGCTCCTCGTCGGCTCGGCCCTGGTGACGACCGCGTCCCTGCTCGCCGTCGTGCCGCCGCGCTTCATCGGGGCGATCATCGACGACGTGACGGCCGGCGCGGCGTTCGGCTCGGTCGTCGGCCTGGCCCTCGGCATCGTCCTCGTCTCGATGGGCGAGTTCGCCGTGCGCGGCTTCGGCCGCTACCACGTCATCGACTCGTCACGGCGCGTCGAGTACGAGATGCGCAACGACCTCCTGCGCCACCTGCAGACCATGGACACCGCCTACTACCAGCGCCAGCGCATCGGCGACCTCATGGCGCGCCTGACGAACGACCTGACCGCGGTGCGTCAGATGTACGGCTTCGGGATCCTCATGACGCTCATGACGATGACCATCCTCGTCTTCTCGATCGTCGCGATGCTCGGCGTGAGCGTGAAGCTCACGCTCATCAGCCTCCTGCTCATACCCGTCGCCTCCGGGACCTTCTGGGCGATCGGACGCAAGGTCCATCGCAAGTTCGAGCGGCTGCAGGCTCAGTTCGGCGACCTCTCGACGAAGGCGCAGGAGAACTTCTCCGGCATCCGCGTGGTGAAGGCGTACTCGCAGGAGGAGCCCGAGATCGCGTCGTTCGCGGCCATCAACTCCGAGTACGTGCGCCGCGGCATCGACCTCGCGAAGTTCAGCGGCCTCATCTGGCCCGCGATGGCCTTCATGATCGGCACCGCGGTCCTCATGGCGCTCTACGTCGGCGGCATCGACGCGATCGCCGGCGAGCTCACGCTCGGCCAGCTCATCCAGTTCGTCGCGTACCTCTATCTGCTCTCCTGGCCGATGATCGCCTTCGGTGAGATCACGAACATCTTCCAGCAGGGCTGGGCGTCGCTCCTCCGGCTGCAGGAGATCTTCGACGCGCGGCCCGCCATCGGCGATCCGCTGGACCCGGTGGGCGCGCCGATCCGCGGCGAGGTCGAGATGCGCGGGGTCACGTTCGCGTACGGCGGCACCCTCGTGCTGCGCGACGTCAGCTTCCGGGTCCCGGCGGGCGGCTCGCTGGCCATCGTCGGCCCGACGGGAGCCGGCAAGTCGACCCTGGTGAACCTGCTGCCGCGCCTGTTCGACGCGCAGCAGGGCACGGTGCTCGTGGACGGGGTAGACGTGCGCCGCTACCCATTGCGCTCCCTCAGGAGGGCCATCGGCTACGTGCCGCAGGAGACGTTCCTCTTCTCGTTGCCGCTCCGCGAGAACGTCGGGTTCGGCACCGAGGAGGCGCTCACGAACGACCGGCTCGAGTGGGCATCGGACGTCGCCCAGCTCGACAAGGACGTCGAGGACTTCCCCGCGCGCTACGACACGATGATCGGCGAGCGCGGCGTGACGCTCTCGGGCGGCCAGAAGCAGCGGAGCGCGATCGCCCGCGCGGTGGCCAAGGACCCGCGGATCCTGATCCTCGACGACGCGCTGTCCGCCGTGGACACCTACACCGAGGCGGAGATCCTCCGGCGGCTGCGCGGCGTCATGCGCGAGCGCACGAGCATCGTGGTGGCGCACCGCATCTCGACGGTCAAGGACGCGGACGAGATCCTGGTCCTCGACGAGGGCCGCATCGTCGAGCGCGGGACGCACCTGGGGCTGCTCGAGCAGAACGGCCTCTACGCGCAGATGTACCGCCGCCAGCTCCTGGAGGAGGAGCTCGAGGTGGACGTCGAGCAGGCGGAGCACGAGCGGCGGGTCCACGAGACGCGCGACGCCGAGGCACCGTCGTTCGG
>MGON01000076.1:6939-9681 GCA_001795345.1 Chloroflexi bacterium RIFCSPLOWO2_02_FULL_71_16
CCTCGGGAAGGCCTACGACGCGCGCCTCATGCGCCGGCTCCTCGGGTACATCCGCCCGTACGCCCCGTGGGTCGTGATCGCGCTCGTCCTGCTGCTGGTGCTGTCGGCGACGCAGATCGCGCCGCCGATCATCGCGAAGTTCATCATCGACTCGGCCATCGGGCCGGTCATCGCCGGGGAGATCGGCCGCGAGGAGGGCCTGGCGCGCCTCGGCCTGCTCGGCATGGCGTACGTGGCGGTGCTCACCGCCAACGCGCTCGCGCGATACGGGCAGAGCCTCATCACGGCGATGGTCGGCCAGCGCGCGATGTACGACCTGCGCCTCGAGCTGTTCCGCCACCTGCAGTTCCTGCCGCTCTCCTTCTTCGACCGGAATCCGGTCGGGCGGCTCATGACGCGGATCACGAACGATATCGACGCGCTCACCGAGATGGTGAGCCGCGGGGGCGTCTCGATATTCGGCGACATCTTCATGATCGTCGGGATCGCGGCCGCCATGCTCGTCCTCGACTGGCGGCTCGCGCTGGTGACGTTCCTGGCGCTCCCGGTGATCATCGGGCTGACCGCGTACTTCCGCGGGATCATGCGCGAGTCCTTCCGGGCGATCCGCATCCGCCTGGCCCGGGTGAACGCCTACCTCAACGAGACCCTCTCGGGGATGTCCGTGGTCCAGCTCTTCACCCGCGAGCCGGCCACGTTCCGCGCGTTCGACGACCTGAACGCGGACCTCTACCGCGCCAACGAGGGCGCGGTCCGGGCCATGAGCACCTTCCAGCCGGCCATCAACTTCACGCGGGCGACGACCAGCGCCGGACTGTTCGCCGCCGGCGGCTACCTGATCCTCCAGGGGGAGCTCACGGTGGGGACGCTCCTCGCCTTCTGGCAGCTCGTGGAGCAGTTCTTCAGGCCGATCCTCGAGCTCTCGGAGAAGTACAACGTCATGCAGGCCGCGATGGCCTCGTCGGAGCGCATCTACCGCCTCCTGGACACGCCGCGCACCGTGGCCGACGCGCCCCACCCGATCGAGCTGCGGCACGTCCGCGGCGAGGTCCGCTTCGAGGACGTCTCCTTCTCCTACCAGCTCGCCGCCGAGGGGGCGAACCCGGACATCGCCGCGCACGTGCGCCGGCAGGCGGCGGAGCACGGCGAACGGCCCGCCTCGGGCGTGGAGTGGGTGCTCAAGAACGTGGACATCAGGATCGAGGCGGGCGAGAGCGTCGCCATCGTCGGGGCGACCGGGGCGGGGAAGACGTCGATCATCAGCCTGGTCTCGCGCTTCTACGACGTCCAGCGCGGGCGGATCCTGCTCGACGGCGTCGACATCCGCGAGCTGCGCCAGCGCGACCTGCGGCGCCACATCGGCGTCGTGCTGCAGGACCCCTTCATCTTCGCCGGGACGATCGCGTCCAACATCCGCCTCAACGACGCCACCATCACCGACGAGCGCGTGCGCCAGGCGGCGCACTTCGTGAACGCGGACCGCTTCATCGACCGGCTGCCGGAGGGCTACGACACGGTGGTGACGGAGCGCGGCTCGATGCTCTCGGTCGGGCAGAAGCAGCTGCTGGCCTTCGCGCGCGCCATCGCGTTCAACCCGGAGATCCTGCTCGTCCTCGACGAGGCGACCTCGTCCGTCGACACCGAGACGGAGCACCTCATCCAGGACGCGCTCGCGAAGCTCATGCGCGGGCGGACGTCGATCATCATCGCGCACCGCCTGTCGACGATCCAGAACGTCGACCGGATCATCGTCCTTCACAAGGGCCGCGTGGTCGAGAGCGGCACGCACCGCGAGCTCCTCGCGGAGCGCGGCGTCTACCATCGGCTATACGAGCTCCAGTACCGCGCCCACCAAGCCGTCTAGCGCCGGCACGCGTCTTACGCGAGGTTCCCTTTGAGAGGGTCTGGATGGTGAGGGTCCGCCGTCAGGCGCGCAGGTCGTCGGGGAGGGATCTCATGTTCAAGCCCCGTGGTCGTTCGGCATCAAATTGATGCCGAATGGCATCGATCTGATGCCGGAACACCACACCGCCTGCGAGCAACTTCTCCGTCTGGCCACCCGGACGAGCTCGCTCATCCTCGCCCTCTTCCTTGTCGTTCTGTCCGCGTGCACCACGCAACTGGCTCCGGTCAGCAGGCCGCCGTCCACGACCG
Source organism: Chloroflexi bacterium RIFCSPLOWO2_02_FULL_71_16 (assembly GCA_001795345.1). Classification (GTDB taxonomy): domain Bacteria; phylum Chloroflexota; class Limnocylindria; order P2-11E; family P2-11E; genus GWC2-70-10. The sequence goes on from MGON01000076.1 coordinate 9,094, forward strand.
GGGCGGCGACGGCCACGCTCCCGGCGCTCGCCTCCGACCGCATCCAGATCCTCCACACCAACGACATCCACGGCCGGCTCGACTCGCTGCGCGTGACTACCGGATCGACCGGCTTCGAGCAGGGCGGCCTCGCGCTCATCGGCGGCATGATCGCGAAGCACCGGGCCCGCGCGTCGCAGCGGACGCTCGTCCTCGACGCCGGCGACGCCTGGGTCGGGACGCTGATCTCGGCCATCGACCGCGGCCGCTCCATCGTTCAGGCGATGTCGCTCGCCGGCTACGACGCGATGGCCCTCGGCAACCACGACTTCGACTGGGGTCAGGAGGAGCTGGCAAGCCGCGCGAAGGAGGCCACCTTCACGCTGCTCACGGCCAACGTCGTCGAGGAGAGCACCGGCCTGCCGCCGCCGTTCGCCAAGCCCTACGTCGTGAAGGACCTGGGGATCGCGCGCGTCGCGGTCATCGGCCTGACCTACCCGAGCTCGACGATCATCCGGGCGGCGAGCGTCAAGGGGCTCCGCTTCACGTCGCCGGTCGAGAGCGTCCGGCGGTATCTCCCGGAGATGCAGCGTCAGGCCGACGTGATCG
>MGON01000076.1:9732-10700 GCA_001795345.1 Chloroflexi bacterium RIFCSPLOWO2_02_FULL_71_16
CACCGCCCAGAGCGTGAACGACACGAAGATCTTCCAGGCCGGCGCGAACTCGGAGAACCTCGGCCGCGTCGAGCTCACCATCGACCCGGCGACGAAGAAGGTGGCCGCGGTCAAGGGCAGCGAGGCCCTGCTCACGGTATCGACGGGAGCGGCCGAGCCCCATCCGGAGATCGCGAAGCTGGTCGCCGAGCGGCGCGTCGAGGCGGACAAGTACGCGACGCGCGTGCTCGGCCGGACCGAGGAGTTCCTGCAGGCCGACCGTGACATGAACAACCCGCTCGGGAACCTCGTGGCCGACGCCCTCCTCGAGTACGGCCGGCGGCAGGGCTGGCAGACGGACCTGGCCTTCTACAACGGCGCCGGCCTGCGCGCCTCCATCGGCATCGGAGAGATCACCTACGGGAAGCTCGCCGAGGTCCTGCCGTTCCAGAACAGCGTCGTCAGCGTCGACCTCACCGGCGCGCAGGTGAAGGAGGTCTTCGAGGGCATGGCCGGGTCGGCCGGCCGCCTCTTCATGGCCGGCGGCACGATGGTCTACCGCTTCGCCGAGCCCGCCGGGAAGCGCGTGCTCGAGGCGACGGTCGGGGGCGCGCCGCTCGACCCGGCGCGTGTGTACCGCGTGGCGACGATCGACTACCTGCACGGGGGCGGGGACGGCCACACCGGGTTCGGCAGGGGCACGAACCTGATCTACGGCGACGTCGACGTGGACGCGGTGGCCGCGTACATCCAGGAGCGGAGCCCTCTATCGCCGAAGAGCCCCGGAAGGGTCATCGCGCGATAGCGGCTCCCGCGCGCGGCGCGCCTGACGGCCCCACGCTCCGGACAGCGATGCGCGCGGCCGCGCGCGCCGGGACGATCCTCCTGGACCACTGGGAGCAGCCGATCAGCGGCCGCGCCTTCAAGTCGACGGCGACGGACGAGGTGAGCGATGCGGACCGCGCCGCGGAGACGGCGATCCTCGAGGT
>MGON01000076.1:10744-11078 GCA_001795345.1 Chloroflexi bacterium RIFCSPLOWO2_02_FULL_71_16
GTGGGGCGACGGTGGGCACGTCCGGCCGCCGCTGGCTCGTCGACCCGCTCGACGGGACGACCAACTGGCTGTACCGCATCCCGCAGTGGAGCGTGAGCATCGCGTGCCTCGACGGGAAGGGGCCGCTCGTCGGGGTCGTCCACGATCCGGTGAAGCGGGAGATGTTCTTCGCCGAGCGCGGCGGCGGCGCGTGGCTCGCCTGCGCCGAGCCGGGAGCCGTCCCGGATCCGGGTGGGTCGCGGAGGCTCGCGGTAACGATGGTCGCCGATCCGGCTCTCGCGCTCGTGGTGACCGGGTTCTCGTACGACCCGGAGGAGCGGCGCGAGCAGGCGCG
>MGON01000077.1:0-4869 GCA_001795345.1 Chloroflexi bacterium RIFCSPLOWO2_02_FULL_71_16
CGCCGAGGGCGGCGACCTCGTGGCCGCCGTCCGGTTCGGCAATGCCGTCGCTTCATTCTGCGTGGAGGGTCGCGGTACAGATGGGCTCGCGACCCGACAGGAGATCGATCGCAGGCTCGGGCACTAGGCTAGGAGCGCCCTTGCGCTGTCCCATCTGCAACTACGAGAACCCGGCGGACGCCAAGTTCTGCGCGAACTGCGGGAACCGCCTTCCGGAGCGCCGCCCGTCGGGCTCGGAGCGCCGCGTGGTCACCGTGCTCTTCTGCGACGTGAAGGGCTCGACCACGCTCGCCGAGAAGCTCGATCCCGAGGAGTGGACCGAGATCATCGATGGCGCGTTCAAGGTCCTCACGCCGCCGATCCAGCGCTACGGCGGCACGGTCGCGCGGCTGCTCGGCGACGCCGTGCTCGCGTTCTTCGGCGCGCCGGCGGCGCACGAGGACGATCCCGAGCGCGCCCTCCGCGCCGGTCTCGAGATGCTCCAGGCCACGGACGCCTACCGCGACCGGCTCGTGCGCGAGCGCGGCGCCGCGTTCTCCGAGTTCGACATCCGTGTCGGCATCAACACCGGCCTCGCCGTCGTAGGCGACGTCGGGAGCGGCCAGGCCGTCGAGTACACGGGCATGGGCGACGCGGTGAACGTGGCCGCTCGTCTCCAGTCGCTCGCCGCGCCGGGGACGATGCTCGTCTCGGATCAGACGCTGAAGCTCGTGCCGCCGGTCTTCGAGTGGGAGCCGGTCGGCGAGGTCGAGGCGAAGGGGCGTGAGGGCAAGGTAGAGGCCTTCCTGGTCAGCGGGCTCAGCGCCGCGGCGCGGCGCACGCGCCCGCGCGGGCGGATGACGCCGCTCGTCGGCCGCGAGGCCGAGGTCGCCGCGCTGAGTGACGCCCTGGCCGAGGTGCGGCGGGGCGGCGGCCGTGTCGTCTCCATCGTCGGCGACGCCGGCATGGGCAAGACACGCCTCATCGACGAGCTCCTCACGCAATGGGAGGCGGCGCCGGTCGAGGGGCAGCGGTGGAGCGAGGCGCGCGGCCAGTCCTATGAGCAGACCCGCTCGTACGGGCTGATCCGCCAGCACATGCTGTCGCTCGCCGGCGCGAGCGACGCCGATCCTGCCGAGGTGATCCTGGCTCGGGTCACCGAGCTGCTGCCGGAGCCGATGCGCACGGACGATCGCGCGCTCCACGCGCTGGGGGCGCTTCTGGCGGTGACGCCCGGCCAGGCTGGGCCGGACCTCGACGGTCAGGAGCTGCGCGCGGAGGTGCACCGGGTGATGCGCGAGTTCGTGCGCGCGCTGGCTGCGTGCCACGTCGCGATCGTGTTCGACGACCTCCAGTGGGCGGACCCCGCGTCAGCGGAGCTGCTCATGGAGCTCTTCGAGCTCGCCGACGAGACGCCCCTGCTGTTCGTCTGTGCCTATCGGCCCGACCGCCAGGCGGCCTCGTGGCGCGTGAAGCAGAAGCTCGAGACGGACTACCCGCACCGCTCCACCGAGCTCGAGCTGCGGCCGCTCTCCGGCGCCGACAGCGCGAAGCTGCTCGACCAAGCGGTCCCCGGAGGCGGCGTGCCCGCCCGCTTGCGGGAACGCATCCTCGACAAGGCCGAAGGCAACCCGTTCTTCATCGAGGAGATCGTCCGGACCCTGGTCGACGAGGGCACGATCGTCCGCGATCCCGGCGGCTGGCACGTCACCCGTCCCGACGCGGAGATCGCGCTGCCGGGGTCGCTCCAGGCGGTGCTCTCGGCGCGCATCGACCGGCTCGAGTCGGACGCGCGGGACACGCTGCAGGCAGCCTCGGTCATCGGGCGGACCTTCCTCTACCGGATCCTCGTCAGCATCCGCGAGGCGAGCGACAAGCTCGACCGGCAGCTGCGCGAGCTTCAGCGGCTCGAGCTCGTCCGGGAAGAGGCGCGCGAGCCGGAGCGCGAGTACGCGTTCCGCCACGCCCTGACGCAGGAGGCGGCGTACGGCTCGATCCTCCAGCGGCGGCGTAAGGAGCTCCACCTGCGCGTCGGCGAGGCGCTGGAAGCGCTCTTCCCCGACCGCACCGACGAGCAGGCGGCGGTGGTCGGGCACCACTTCGCCGAGGCGGCCGACGCGCGCGCGGTCGGATACCTCCGCGCGGCCGGCGACCGCGCCCTGCGCCTATACGCGCTCGAGGAGGCGGTCACCCATTACCGGCGTGCGCTCACCCTGGTGCGCGCGGACGCGGACGCCCCGCTCGTGACGGACCTTCACCTGCGCTACGGGCGCGCGCTCGAGCTGCGCGGCGAGTACGCGGACGCCCTTCGTCTCTATCGCGACCTCGAGCGGACCGCCCGTCAGCGCGGCGACCAGGCCATGGAGGGCGAGGCCCTGGCCGCCCAGATGGTCGTGCACGTGAACCCGACGCCCTTCCTAGACCCGGCCCGCGCACAGGAGCTGGCCGGACGGACGATCGAGCTCGCTCGTAGCCGCGGCGACCGGCCGCTTCTGGCGAAGCTGCTCTGGAACAAGGCCCAGGCCGGCTTCTGGCAGGGCGCCGAGGACATCGGGCTGGGCGCCGCCCTCGAGTCGGCCGAGGTCGCCCGCGCGATCGGCAACAAGGAGCAGCTCGGCTTCACCCTGAACACCATGGGCCAGATCTACCGCGAGCTGGCCAAGCTCGACGACGCCGAGCGCGTGCTGCGCGAGTCGATCGACCTGTTCCGCGAGGTCGGGAACCGCCCCATGGAGGCCGACAGCCTGAGCACCCTCGGCTTCGTCCACCTGTACCGCGCGGAGTGGCCCGCGGCGCTCGCCGTCGGCGAGCAGGCGTTCGCGATCAGCGATGCTCTGGACAACGACTGGGGCCGCAGCTACGCGCTCTTCACCCCGTCCCACGTGCGTTACGAGCTGGGCGACTGGGGCGAGGCCATGCGGAGCTACGAGGAGTGCGTCGCCTGGGGCAAGAAGGCGGGCTTCTACGCGGCGCAGACCGCGACCGGGTCAGATCTCGGGCTCCTCTACGCGCTGGCCGGTGACGCCGACCGCGCCGTCGACCACCTCGAGCGCGTCGTCGACCTCGCGAGCTCGAAGTTCCATGACTGGCTCGGCTGGCCGCTGGCGCAGCTGGGACGCGCCCTCGTGATCCGCGGCGACCTCGAACGCGCGCAAGAGATCATGAGCCGGGCCGTGACGAACGACCGCGCCCGCGGGAACCTGTACATGTCGGTGAACCTCGCGCTCGGCCGCGCCGAGCTGGCACTCGCGGAGGGGCGCGCCGCGGACGCCGCCGCGATCGCGAGGAACGACCGTCGCTTCGCGACCGACCGCGGGCTCCGGCCGTTCGAGAAGGACTTCGACCTCGCCGAGGGCATCGGGCTTCTCCGCTCCGGCGATCCCGCCGGCGCGCGGGTCGCGCTCGAACGCGGCATCTCGGAGTCCCGGGCCACCGGGTCGAGGCGCATCCTGTGGGCGCTGCTGGCGGCCCTGGCCGCGGTCGCGGAGGCCCAGGGGCGGGTGGAGGAGGCCGCAGCTCTCCGGACGGAGGCGGCCGCCGTGGTCGATCACATCGCGTCGTCGCTGCGCGAGCGCGGGCTCGAGGCGGCCTTCCGCGAGCGAGCCGGAGCCCTCGCGGCCGTCGCGCCTCGCTGACCGCCGATGGAGACGGACCGATAGCCACGCTCCTCGTGGCGCTCGCGCATCCCGACGACGAGACCTTCGGGGTCGGTGGCGTCATGGCCCGCGCGGCCGACGAGGGCCACCGCGTCGTCGTGGTCTGCGCGACGCGCGGCGAGGCCGGCGAGATAGCCGATCCTTCGCTGGCCACGCCCGAGACGCTAGGCGCCGTGCGCGAAGCGGAGCTGCGGGCCGCGGCCCGGGCCCTGGGCGTGAGCGACGTCCGCTTCCTCGGGCACCGCGACTCGGGCATGGCGGGGACGCCGGAGAACGGGCATCCGCGGGCGCTCGTGAACGCCGACCGCGCCACGGTCGTCGCGCAGCTGGTCGGCCAGATCCGCCAGGTGCGCCCCGACGTCGTCGTGACCTTCGAGCCGGGCGGGATCTACGGGCATCCCGATCACATGACCATCAGCGAGCGCGCCACCGCCGCGGTCGATGCGGCCGGCCTTGCCGGTGGTGAGGGGAAGCCGCACCGCGTCGAGCGCCTCTACTACATCGCGGTGCCGAAGAGCATCGCGCGGATGTTCCGCGAATTCGCGGAGAGCAGCGGCGCCCAGTGGGGGGCCTCGCTGGACATCGAGGCCGCACCCGACGACTCCGAGATCACGGCGCGGGTCGACGTGAGCGCGTGGATCGACCGCAAGCGTGCCGCCGTAGCGGCGCACGCGACGCAGCAGGGGACGCTGCAGGGCATGCCCGAGGACTTCCGCGACCGCATGTTCGCGACCGAGTGGTTCATGATCGCGCGCGGCGAGGCGGGCGAGGCGATCCTGGCGGGGCTTTGAGCGGTCAGGCCACCTGGTCGCGGAGCTGGATGTCCTCGATCTTGATGCGCACCTCGGCCGGCGTTCCGATCTCCAGCCGCTTCGAGAGCTGCGAGAGGGTGAAGCAGATCACGAAGTACACGACCGCGATGATCAGGAACACCTCGATGGGGTTGAAGAACTGCGTGTAGATCGTGCGGCCCTGGCGCACGAGCTCGAAGACGCCGATCGTCGAGACGAGCGAGGTGTCCTTGATCACCGTCGTGAGCTGGCTCATCATCGCCGGGACCATGAGCCGCAGGGCCTGGGGAAGGATGACGTAGCGCATGGCCTTCGCGTAGGAAAGCCCCAGGGCGGACGCGGCCTCGGACTGGCCTCGCGGCAGGCTGACGACGCCGGCCCGGATGATCTCGGCCAGGACCGCGCTCGTGTACATCGAGAGGCCCAGCACCCCCGCCCAGAAG
>MGON01000077.1:4882-5802 GCA_001795345.1 Chloroflexi bacterium RIFCSPLOWO2_02_FULL_71_16
GTACACGATCAGGAGCAGCACCGGCAGGGCGCGCGTCACCTCGATGAAGAACGTCGCCGGCCAGCGGATCCAGCGGCGGTTCGAGAGCCGACCCAGGGCGAGCAGCATCCCCACGGCGAAGGAGAGCGCGATGGACGCGACGGCCAGCAGGAGCGTCTGCGCCAGGCCGTCCGCCAGGAAGCGCCAGATGTTCGGGTCCGCGAAGAGGTACCAGGTGTCGGGTCGCATCAGCGCGCCACCAGGAGCCGGCGCTCGAGGTAGTTGACGGCAGCCCCGAGCGGGAGCGTGAGGACCAGGTAGAGCATCGCGGCCGCCGTGAACGCCTCGGCCGCCCGGAACGTCCGGGATTCGACGACCTGCGCGACCTGCAGCAGCTCAAAGACGCCGATGGTCGCGGCGAGCGACGTGTTCTTCACCAGGGCGATGGCAATGTTCCCGAGGGGCGGGATGACCGCGCGCACGGCCTGCGGGATCTGTACGTACCGCAGCATCTTCCCGTAGGAGAGGCCGAGCGACCGCCCCGCCTCGATCTGGCCCTTGTCGATGCCGAGGAGCCCGCCACGGATGACCTCGCCCATGTAGGCCCCGTGGTACAGGGACATCCCGATGATGGCGACCCAGAAGATCGTCACGAAGGTGTCCTGCGAGAGGCGGATCCCGAGGACCGGGAGACCGAAGAAGAGGAAGAAGAGCTGGACGAGGAGCGGCGTGTTCCGGAAGAACTCGACGTACCCGGCCCCGATCCAGCGCAGCGGCGCTAGCGGCGAGATCCGGAAGAGCGCCACCACGATCCCGAGGAGCAGCGCGCCGATCAGGCCGAGCCCGGAGATCTGCATGGTCAGCCAGAGCCCGCCCATGAAGATCTCGGGGAAGTCCAGGATGATCTGGCCCGGCACCCGGCCTCCTTCCGCGCGCGGGCG
>MGON01000078.1:0-2212 GCA_001795345.1 Chloroflexi bacterium RIFCSPLOWO2_02_FULL_71_16
CGGGGCCACACCCGGCCGGCGTAGCTGGGGCATCGCCACGCGGGCCGCGCCGCGCGGGTCGACCTTCTCGAGCGCTCCGAGCAGCAGGAGCCAGATCCCGTACGCGCCCGCGTCGACCACCCCCGCGGCGCGGTTGAGCGGGTTGTCCTCCATCGTCCGCTGGAGCGCATCCCCGCCGGCGCCGACCGCGACGCGGAGCACCGCGCCGATGTCATCGTCCGCGGACACGGTCTCGTCCACCGCTGCGCAGAGCGAGAGCATCGTGCCGTCGGCCGGCCGATCGACCGCGCTGAAGGCGGCGGCGCGGGCGCGGCCGAGCGCGTCGCGCACCTCGGCGCCGCCCGCCGTATCCGCCTCGGCGAACGCGTCACGGAAGCCTCTGAGGATCTGCGACAGGATGACGCCGCTGTTGCCGCGGGCCCCCATGAGCGCGCCCCTGGCGAGCGCGTCGCTGACCTCGCGCACGCTCGGACCGGCCTCGCGCGCGCGGACGAGCGCGGCCACGATCGTCTGGTACATGTTGCGGCCGGTGTCGCCGTCCGGGAGCGGGTACACGTTGAGCGCGTCGACCTCGGACACGTCGCGCTTGAGTCGCGCTGCCGCCGCTTCGATCACATCGAGCAAGGCGCGCCCGTCCCACCGTGCTACGATGGCCGGACCCTAGCACAGCGACCGACCTTCCCCGAAGGAGACACGACCCTGATGGCACGCGCCTGCGCGATCTGCGGCAAGCAAGCCGCGTACGGATCCAACGTCAGCCACTCGAAGGTGCACACGCACCGTCGCTTCGACGTGAACCTCCAGTCCGCGCTGGTCGACGGCCAGAAGCTCCTGGTGTGCACCCGCTGCCGCCGCACGCTCACGAAGCCGGCGCGCATGGCGGAGAAGAGGGCCAAGAAGGCGCGCGCCCGCTAGACCCGGCCCGGCGTGGCGCGCTCCAGGCGGACCGCGGCGGCGCGACCCTCGGCGACCTTCAGCTGGCCGCAACCCGCTTTGATGTCCTGACCCTTGCTGATCCGCACCGTCGCCGCGACGCCGTGCTGCTCGAGCACCTCGGCGAACCGCTCCATGCGCTCGGGCGACGGCCGCTTGAAGCCTCCCGGCCCGGGGTTCACCGGGATGAGGTTCACGTGGTACATCGCGGTGCGGCCGCGCGCGGCGATCCGCCGGCCCAGGCGCTCCGCGTCCTCCGGGGAGTCGTTCACGCCGGCCAGCAGGAGGTACTCGAAGGTGAGCCGGCGCTTCGTCCGCTCGACGTAGCGGGCGGAGGCGTCGAGGACGTCGTCCACGCCCCACTTGCGGTTCACCGGCATGATCTGCGACCGGGTGCGGTCGTCCGCGGCGTGTAGCGAGACGGCGAGGTTGACCGGCAGGCCCTCGGCGGCGAGCGCGTCCATCTTCGGAACGATCCCGCAGGTGGAGATGGTCACGCGGCGAGGGCTGATCCCGAAGAGCTCGGGGTCCGTCAGCATCCGCACCGCAGCCAGGCTCGGGCCGTAGTTGTGGAGCGGCTCCCCCATCCCCATGTACACGACGTGGGACACGCGGTCGCCGCGCTGCCGCAGCTCGCGCTGCCAGTGGCGCACCTGGTCGACGATCTCGCCCGCCGTGAGGTCGCGCACGAGACCCATCTCGCCGGTCGCGCAGAAGGCGCAGGCCATGGGGCAGCCGGCCTGCGTCGAGATGCACGCCGAGTTCCGCGCGCCGTGGTGCGGCATCAGCACGGTCTCGACGTGATGGCCGTCGTGCAGCCGCAGCAGCGCCTTGCGCGTCTCGCCGTCCGCGCTCGCGATCTCCGTCTCGAGCGCGACGCTCGTCCAGCGGAACGATCCAGCGAGCTCGGCGCGCAGCTCGTGCGGGAGGTCGGTGACCTCCGCCCAGTCGGCGGCCGTCGAGCGCGCCACGCCGTGCCGGATCTGGCCGACGCGGTACGGGGGCTCGCCGCGCTCGGCGAGCCAGGCGGCGAGCGCGGTCTGGTCGACGTCGGTGATCGAGGGGAGCGGGACGGCCATCCATTCAGCGTACCGACCGATCTCGAAGGAACGCCTAGCTCGGCAGGCGTGATCCCGCGGCATCCGCGTGCCCGCGCACCCAGTCCGCGCCGCCCATGGCACGCTTGCCGGCGGGGCGGACCTCGTCGAGCCGGAGCCAGCCGGTCCCCGCGGCGACCATCGGTAGGCCGTGCTCGAGGCGCAGCGTCCCGCGCTCGGCG
>MGON01000078.1:2239-7410 GCA_001795345.1 Chloroflexi bacterium RIFCSPLOWO2_02_FULL_71_16
GTGCTCCCTTGTAAGAGGTGAAGGCCCCGGGATCGGGCGTGTAGGCGCGCACCAGGCGCGCGAGGTCTTCCGCCGGGCGCGCCAGATCCAGCTCTCCCGCGGCCGGATCGAGCTTAGGCGCCCAGGTGACGAGCTCCGGGTCCTGCGGCCGGGGCACAAGGTCGCCCGAGAGGTACCGCACCAGATCGCGCTCCAGCATCCGGGCGCCGATCCGCGCAAGGCGTGCCTCGAGCTCGCCGGCCGTCTCGCCCGGCTCGATACCGACGCGCTCCTGCGCCAGGATCGGGCCGGCGTCGAGCGCGGCCGTCCCCTCCATCAGCGTGACGCCCGTCTCGGCGTCGCCCGCGAGGATCGCGTGGGCCACCGGCTCCGCGCCGCGCCACCGCGGGAGAAGCGACGGATGCACGTTCACGGCTCGGCCCCCGACGGCCTCGATGAGCCCGCGCGGGATCAGGTTCCCGTAGGCCGCCCACACCAGCGCGTCCGGGCGGACCCCCAGCACCGCGTCCAGCGCCTCGCCCCAGAGGCGATCCGGCTGGAGGACCGGGACACCGGCCGCCGTCGCGACCTCCTTCACCGGCGGCGCCTGGATGCGCCGCCGATGCCCGGGGCGATCGGGCTGAGTGACGACGGCGGCGAGCTCGATGGCCCCGCTCTGCCGGAGGTCGACCAGGGCTTCGAGCGACGGCACGGCGAACGAGGGCGTCCCGAGGAAGACGACGCGGCGCGTCAGGCGGTGACCTCTTCGGTCTCGTCCGGATCGACGGACCGCAGATCCTCGCGACTGCGGAGGTGCTGCACGTAGAGGGTCCCGCTCAGGTGGTCCGTCTCGTGGAGCATGCACTGAGCGCCGAGCTCGTCGCCCTCGAGGGTGAAGCGCCGCGCGTTCAGATCGAGCGCGACGAGTCGCGCGGCGGCCGGGCGCTGCAGCATCCCGTAGAAGCCGCGCACCGACAGGCAGCCCTCGCTCGTGTCCTCGAGCTCATCGCTCGTCCACTCGATCCTGGGGTCGATGGCCACGATGCCCGCTTCGTCGACGTCCATGATCGCGATCCGCAGCGCGACGCCGACCTGGGGGGCCGCGATCCCGATGCCCTGCGCCGCGACCATCGACGCGAACATCCGCGCGACGAGGGCTTCGAGCTCGGCCTTCGGCAGGGTCGGCCGTTTCGCGGGCGCGTGCAGGACCGGGTCCCCGATCTGCCGGATGGCCAGCGCGTGACGGCGGACGAAGTCCTCCTCGGACCACTTCGCGCGCCGGCCCGGATCGATCCGCCACGGCCTGCCCTTCACCACGCGCATGCGCGGCTCGGTGCGCGCCTCGGACGCTTCGGAAGCGGGCAGCGGGCCGACGCCCTCCTCTGTGCTCATCGACCTCCGTGTTCCTTCCTGGACTCCACCCGTGGACAGCGTGACAGAGCGAGCCTACCTAGCCCAGAAGCGTCACCGGGTCGACGTCGACGGTCCAGCTCGGCCCGACCTCGACGCGGTCGAGGACACGCTCCGGATGGGCGCCGCGGAGCACGAGCTGCAGGCGATAGCTTCCGGCCTGCTTCGCGGCGAACGCCGGAGCCGGACCGAGCACCTCGCTGTCGGCGCCCGCGCTCGCGCGGAGCGCGGCCGCGAGCAGGGAGGCGCGCCGGCGCACGGTCTCCTCCTTTTTGGCGGACGTCTGGAGGAGCACGAGGCGGCCGAACGGCGGATGCCCGAAGCGCCGGCGCGACGCGAGCTCCGCCTCGGCGAAGGTGACGTAGCTGTGCGCCGCCGCGGCGCGTATCGCGTAGTGGTCGGGCAGGTAGGTCTGCAGGATCCCGCGTCCGCCTCCCGTGCCGCGGCCGGACCGTCCGAGCACCTGCACGAGCAGCTGGAAGGTGCGCTCCGCTGCGGTGTGGTCCGGGAGGTTGAGGACCGTGTCGGCGTTCACCACTCCGACCAGGGTCACGCCGGGCAGGTCGAACCCCTTCGCGACCATCTGCGTGCCGACGATCACCTGCGCCCGGCCGGAGCGCATGAGCTCGTAGGCAGCGGCGTGCGCGCCCTTCCGCCGCACCGCGTCGCGGTCGAGGCGCACCACTCGCGCTCCGGGCACGGTCCGCCGGACCTCGTCCTCGACGCGCTGCGTGCCGACGCCCAGATGCTTGATCCGCTTGCTGGCGCACCTGGGGCAGGTCTCGGGCGCGGCCGGCTCCTGCCGGCCGCAGCGATGGCACAGCAGGCGGCCATCCGCGTGCCAGGTGTAGGGGACCTCGCACGCCGGACAGCTGGCGACGTACCCGCAGTCACGGCAGAGCACCACCGTCGAATGGCCGCGGCGGTTGATGTAGAGGATCGCCTGCTCGCCGCGCGCGACAGTGCGGGCGAGGGCGAGGCGGAGCGCGCGCGAGAGCGTGCCGCGCTCGCCGGCGCGGAGCTCGAGGCGCAGGTCGACCACTGTCGTCGGCGGCAGCGGGAGCTCCATCACCCGCTCGGGAAGGTCGAGGAGGCGCATCTCGCCCGAGCGCGCGGCGTGATAGGTCGTCACCCGGGGCGTCGCGCTTCCGAGGACGACGGTCGCGCCGCTGATGCGGCCGAGGGCGAGCGCCGCGTCCACCGCGTGGTAGCGCGGCGCGCTCTCCTGCTTGTACGAGGGTTCCTGCTCCTCGTCCACGACGATGAGCGCGAGCCTCGCGACCGGTGCGAAGAGCGCGGACCGCGAGCCGATCACCACGTCCGCGGTCCCGTCGAGCACGCGGCGCCACTCGTCGTACCGCTCGCCCTGCGAGAGCGCGCTGTGCAGGAGGGCCACGCGCTCGCCGAAGCGGGCGACGAAGCGCGCCACGACCTGCGTCGTCAGGGCGATCTCCGGGACGAGGACGATGACCCCGCGCCCGCGCTCGAGCGCCGCGGCCGCGGCGCGCAGGTACACCTCGGTCTTGCCGCTGCCGGTCACGCCGTGGAGCAGGAACGGGGCACCGCCCGTACCCATGGAGCGCACGATCTCCGCGAGCGCGGCCTCCTGCGCCGCGGTGAGGGTCGCGCCGCGCACGGCGTCGTCCTCGGTGAGCGCGAGCTCGAGCGGTACGCGCCGCGACCTTCTTGCGCGGACGACCCCGAGCCGCGCGCGCGAGCGCGCGGCGAGGCCGGGCGGGACCATGGCGCGCACCGTGTCGGCCAGGCCCGCCCGGTAGCGGTCGGCGATCCAGCGCGCCAGCGCGAGCTGGTGCGCAGAGAGCACCGGCTCGGGATGGGCGAGATCCTCCACGTCGCGCATGCCCGCCACTGGTGGCACGCCCACGCGGATCAAGACGCCGGGTACCGCGCGGGAGCCGAGCGTGACGCGCACCAGATGCCCGGGCGCGACCTCGAGGTCAGCAGGGACCGAGTAGGTGAAGGTGCGAGCTGGTCCGCGCAGCCCGGCGAACACTGCCACTTCCGCGGTCCTGGTACCGCTGTCTCGGATCCGGGTCCTCGCCTCGGAGGTGCCGACCGGAGCTAGCGCGCTTCCGGAGCGTACTTGGCTCACAGCCAGTAGGTGCGGGGCCGCTCGGCCTCCTTGCGGACGATCTCGGCGATCTGGCGCACGGTGTCGTCGAGCTTCCCGTCGTCGTTCACGACCATGTGGTCGTACTCGGGTGCCGCGGCCATCTCGATCTCGGCGTTCTTCATGCGCAGCTCGAGCGACTCCAGCGTCTCGGTGCCGCGGCCCACGAGCCGCTTGCGGAGGGACTCGAGCGAGGGCGGCTGGATGAAGATCGTCAGGGCTTCCGGTAGGACGGCCTTGAGCTTGCGCATGCCCTGCGGATCGGGCTTCACGAGGACGATCCTGCTGTGGCGCAGCGCGTCCGCGACCGCGTCCCCGCGCACGCCCTTGTACTCGCCGTGCACGACCGACCACTCGAGGAAGTTCCCCTGCTCGATCTCCTCCCGGAACTTCTGCGGCGAGTAGAAGAAGTAGTGCCGCCCGTGGATCTCGCCGGGCCGCGGTTCGCGGCTCGTCGCGGTCACGTAGAGCCTGGCGTCGTCGAGCTCTCGCAGCAGGCCGTCTATCACCGCGTCCTTCCCCGCGCCGGAAGGCGCCGAGATGATCACCAGCAGCCCGGACACCGGCACCCGCGGCCTGTCCTGCTTGTCGCGCTCGCTCGGACCGGCAAGGCCGGGTCCTCGCTCGATGTCGTCGATCAGGCGACCTCCGAGTAGGGCGCGGCCGTGTCGCGCGGCTCGCCGAGCGTTCGGAGGTAGGCCGCGAGATCGGGCGCGAGAGGCGCCGTGAAGGTGCGCTCGCCGGCGTGCGGCAGCCGCACGGTGAGTCGCCAAGCGTGGAGGAACTGCCTGCCGAGACCGCTCGGATCGCTGCGACGGCCGTACACGGGGTCGCCAACGATAGGGGTTCTCGCGAACGCGAGGTGCGTGCGGATCTGGTGCGTGCGGCCGGTGACGGGCTGGACGTGCAGCAGGGCGCGGCGGGCGTTCCCGTCGCCGTAGGACGCCAGCCGGCGGAACCGCGTGACCGCCTCACGGCCGGTGCCGCGCACCACCATCCGGCGGCGGTCGTCGGGGTCGCGCAGCACCGGCGCGTCGATCACCGCGGGCTCCGCTCCCGGATCGCCCCAGACGAGCGCGAGGTACTCCTTCCTGACGGTGCGGCCCTGGAGCTGCCGCGCGAGCGCGACCTGGGCGACGTCATTCCGCGCGATGATCATCACGCCGCTCGTGTCCTTGTCGAGCCGGTGGACGATCCCGGGCCTTCCCGCGGAACGGCCTTCCTCGCCACCGATCCGCCCGACCAGCGCGTTCACCAGGGTGCCCGTCGCGTGCCCGCGCGCGGGATGCACGACGAGACCCGCGGGCTTGTTCACGACGATGACGTCGCGGTCCTCGTAGAGCACGTCGACGGCGATGTCCTCCGCCTCCAGCGACAGCGGGGGCGCCTCCTCGGGGACGTCGATCTCGATCTCGTCGCCCGAGCGCACCCGGTGGCCGGCCTCCACGGCCTTGCCGCCGATGCGCACGCGCCCGTCGCGCGCCAGCTTCGTGATGGCGCTGCGGGAGAGCTGCGTCCGCTCCGCCACGAACCGGTCGACGCGGGGCCCGGCGGCCTCCGCGCGCAGCGCGATCCGCTTGGCCCCGGTCACGCCGCCGCTGCCCTCGCCTGTTTCCTCTCCTCTACCCACAGCAGCAGCGTCACCAGGCCG
>MGON01000079.1:0-6716 GCA_001795345.1 Chloroflexi bacterium RIFCSPLOWO2_02_FULL_71_16
GCTGGAGGCCCTGCCGGCGACGATGCGGGCGGCCGTCTTCACCGCCGGCGGAGCGCCCCTCGAGATGCGCGAGCTCGCGAGGCCCTCACCCGGGCCCGGCGAGATCCTCGTGCGCGTCGCGGCGTGCGGCGTCTGCCACACCGACCTCCACTACCTCGACCACGGCGTGCCCACGTTCAAGCCGCCGCCCGTGGTCCTCGGCCACGAGATCTCCGGCACCGTCGTCGCGGCCGGTCCGGGCGCCGACGCCGGCCTCGTCGGGAAGGCGGTCCTGCTCGCTCCGGTGACGACGTGCGGCAGCTGCGCGGCCTGCCGTTCCGGTCGCGAGAACGTCTGCGCGGCGCAGCGCATGATCGGCAACAGCTTCGACGGCGGCTATGCCGAGTATGTCGTCACCTCGGCGCGCGACGCGTTCGCGCTGCCGGCGGAGCTGCCGCTCCTGGAGTCCTGCGTCATCGCCGACGCTCTGACCACCGCCTTCCACGCCGTCGTGCGCCGCGCCCTGGTCTCGCCGGGCGAGCGCGTGGCCGTCATCGGCTGTGGCGGCCTCGGCCTGAACGTCGTTCAGGTGGCCGCGATGCTGGGTGCCCGCGTCGTGGCGGTCGACCTCGATCCGTCAAAGCTCCGGATCGCGATGGACCTCGGGGCGAGCGCCGCGGTCGACGCGCGCGACGGCGACGTCGCTAAGCGCGTGCGCCGGGAGACGGACGGCGGCGCCGACGTCGCCATCGAGGCGATCGGCGTCCCGGCCACGCAGGAGGAGGCCGTGGCGATGCTCCGCACCGGCGGTCGGGCCGTCCTCCTCGGGTCGAGCTCCAAGCCGATGACGCTCCAGGGCGGGCGGGTCATGTACCGCGAGCTGACCGTGATCGGGACGCTCGGATGCCGGCCCGTCGACTTTCCCGTCGTGCTGGATCTCGTGCGGCGCGGGCGGCTCGTGGTGAAGCCGCTCGTCACGCACCGTCATCCGCTCGAGGAGCTGGACCTCGCCTTCGACGGCCTGCGCCGCGGCGAGGGGATCCGCCGCATCGTCGTCATGTAAAGCCCGCCCGTCAGCGGGCGGGTCAGCGGTGCGACCAGACCGGCTTGCGCTTCTCGATGAACGCGCGGAGACCCTCCTGCGCGTCCGCCATCTCGGGGATGGCGCGGACCTGAAGGTCGGTGGAATCGGCGATCGCCTGCTGGAGCGGTAGGCGCATCGCGCCGCGGAGCGTGCGGCGCGCGAGACGGAGCGCGCTCGCGGACAGGCCGCGGAAACGGTCGGCGACGGCGGTCGCCTCCTCGGCCAGGCGCTCGGGGGGAACGCTCTTCCAGACGAGCCCGATGCGGGCGGCCTCGGCACCGGTGATGGTGTCGCCCATGAGGATCAGCGCCGCCGCGCGCTGGGCCCCGACCAGCCGCGGGAAGCAGGCCGCGGCGACGGGTGGCACCACGCCGAGACGGATCTCCGGGACGCCGAGGACCGCGTCGTCGGCCACGATCGCGAGATCCGCGAGCGCGACGAGCTCGCAGGCGCCGCCGAGAGCAGCGCCGTGCGCGACCGCGAGCGTCGGCACGTCGCTCGAGGCGAGCCGGACGGCCGCGCGCTGGAAGGCCTCGAGCATCGGCGCGAGCTCCTTGCCCAGGTGCTGTCCGACGTCGACACCGGCCGAGAACGACCGTCCGGCGCCGCGGATGACGATGAGGCGCAGATCGCCGCGGGCGCCCAGGTCGTCGATGGTGTCGGCCAGGTAGAGGAGGAGCGCGGTATCGAGGACGTTGACCGGGGGCCGGTCGAGGGTCAGCCAGGCGATCCCCTCGTCGATATCGGTGTGAAGGCCGTCCGCCATGCCGACATCCTCAGGGTCCTGGGGTGGCTGGAAAGGGCCGCTCGACCCCAGGACTCGTGACATCCGGCCCTCGGGTGTGCCCGTGCCGGCAGCGCCGCCGGCCCACCGACCGCGTCAGCGGAACGCGGCGGCGCGCTCCAGCAGCTCGTCGAGCCCGGGCTCGGCCGGGTCGCGCGGAGCTCCGGGGTGGATGATCGCCACCTGGCAGCCCTCGGCGGCCTCGACGAGCTCGCGGTACGTGCCGGCGGCCAGGTCGGCGATGTAGGCCTGCTTGTTCTCGTCATACGCGAACATCCGCGGGTTCAGCAGGGTGCACTCGTTGCACGTGGTGCACCGCGGCGTCTCGATGTAGGCCTCGTCCTCGCCGTGCTCGCCCGCCGCGGCGGCGACCTCGGCGACCGCGGGCTCCGTCGGAGCGCCGCCGTTCGCTTCCACCGCGGCGGGCGTCGGCGCTTCGGGCGGAGCGGCCGGCACGACCGGCTCGGGCCGGCGCGCGAGCTCGCGCAGCCGCAGCCACGCGTCGCCGTGGCGGCGTGCCGCCTCGGTCGCGCGCGCGTCCGCGACGAGCTTGTGCAGGCCGCCCTCCGCGTCCACGGCGTAGACGAAGGGGACCTCACCCGCGGCGGCCTCGCCTTCGAGGCGCTCGGCGAGCGGCACGAGGCGGCCGTCCCAGCGCTCGCGGGGGACGCGCGCGAAGTGGTCGGCCCACGATGGGTCCAGGAGCGCGAGGTCGGCGGACGTGAACGCCACGCGCTCGGTCCGGCGCTGCAGCGCGTCGTCGGCGTACTCGAGCTCGTGCACGGGCCACGTGCGCTCGGACTGCGGCATGCCGATGAGCGACACGCGCCGGCCGTCCGAGGCCGCCGGGTCGTATGCGAAAGCCGGGAAAGCCCGTGACTCGAGGGCCGCCGCGGCGACGAGGTAGGGCGCCAGCGCGCGCCCCGCGCCGGTGAACACGCTGACCAGGGCCGGGCCGGGATGCTCGAGCGCCGCGAGGATGCTCGGCGCGGCGGCGAGCAGATGCGAGCTCGGGCACTGCACGACGTAGACGCCGCCCAGCCCCATCGCCGCCGCGGCCAGCTGCGCCTCGGGCGCGAAGACGTCGTCGACCTCGAGGAGGACCTTCACCGGCGCCCCGCTCGCGAGGGCATCCGTCACCTCGGCCCTGCGGGCCGCGCCCGGGCTGCCGGCGGCGAGACGGACGAGGTAGCCGGGGAAGAGGGCGAGGTCGTCCGCGCCGACCGCGTGCTCGCCGAACGCCATGAAGTACGCGTCGTGCTCGGCTTCGACATAGCGTCCCTCGACCTCGAGCTCGCCGATGGCGATGGCGCGCACGAGCTCCGCCAGGCGCGGCATCCGCTCGCGGTACGCCGCGAGCGCCTCACCGGTGCGGTCGAACGCGAAGCGATACGGCTCGCGCCCTCCGAAGAAGCGCTGCGCGCGGAGGACCGCGAGGGCGCTCTCGATGCGGCGCCGCCGGCGGCCCGGCAGCGCGCTTCCGCCCGACGGCGTCGCGATGAGGTGCGCCATGAGCTCGAAGTCGAAGAGCGCGCGGTGGGGCTGGCCCACGCCGGCGCGGAGCGCGTCCGCGCGCCGTCCCTCGGCGGAGCGCAGCATGTCGGCCCGGACGAGGTCCGACAGCCGGACGACGAGCTCGTCGATGGTGCGCCGCAGGGTGCGCGCCCGGCGGCCCTGCACCCCGCGCCACGCGCGGGCGACGAGCCGGGCCGCCGTCTCCGCGTCGCAGTCGACCAGGTCGCCGTCGACGCGCAGCGCCGCGCGCGCCCGCTCCAGATCCGCGAGGGCGCCGCCGTCGCTTCGAGAGGCGACCCGCCGGGCGGCCGCGTCCCACAGCGACCCGAGCGTCCCGCCGCTGCCCTCCGCGAGCATCACGCGGATCTCCCGCTCGAGGCGCAGCACGTGGCGGCGCGTGCGGTCGCCCGCGAAGCCGCGCGGCGCGATCTCGCGGAGGAGCTCGTCGACGATCGCCGAAAGGGCGCGGGCGGCGGGTTCCTCGCGCGGATCCTCCGGCATGACGATCGGGAAGTCGTAGCGCAGGCGCACGAGGTCGCCCGTCCGGGCGAAGAGCGCCGGGCGCAGGCCGTCGGCCGGGGCGAGCGCCGTTCCGGTGCGCTTCCCGGTCAGGTGGAAAAGGAGCCGCTCGTCCACGTCGCTAGGCCTCGGCGCTCGCGGTCATGTCGTCGTGCGGCCGGATGGTGAACTTGTCGAACTCGGCCTCGAGGGCGCGCCGCACCGCGTCGGGCGTCCGGACCGCGCCGGCCCCCCGCAGGTCCTCGTACCGCGGCGCGGCGGGGTCGTGGTAGAGGATCCCGACCGGGATCGGATCCGCGACCGCGGCGATCTCCCGTGCCGCGGCCAGGTCGGACGGGTCGTGCTCGCGGGTGTTCGGGTAGACCCGGGAGAGCGCCGCGCTCGGCCGGACGCCTCGCTCGTGACGGAGCAGGAGGGTGCGGCGCGGGTCCTGGACGTACGGCTCGAACGCGCCGGGCATGAACTCGGGGCACCGCTGGAGGATCCGGACGAACGACATCCCCTTGTGCCGGTAGGCCGCGAGGACGATCTGGTGCAGGACCTCCGGGATCCAGTCGACCGCCTGGGCGACGAACGAGACGCCGGGCACCGCCAGCGTCACCGCGAGCGGGTCGAGCCCCCGCAGGACCGATCCGCTGGGCGTGGTGTTGCTCTTCGTGCCGAGCGGCGAGGTGGGGGAGACCTGCTTCTTCGTGAGGCCGTAGATCCGGTTGTCGTGAAGCAGGACCGTCAGATCCATGTTGTAGCGGAGCGCGTGGATCCAGTGCGCGGCGCCGATGCTCAGGCAGTCGCCGTCGCCGGTGCTCACGAAGACGGCGAGGTCGGGACGCGACATCTTCACGCCCTCCGCGATGGGGAGCGCGCGGCCGTGCGTCCCGTGGAAGCCGTACGCGCGCATGTAGTGCGGCAGGCGGCTGGAGCAGCCGATGCCGGACACGAACACGGTCCGCTCCGGCGCGAGGCCCTCGTCACGGCAGACCTTCTGGACCGCGGCGAGGATGGCGTTGTCGCCGCAGCCGTCGCACCAGCGCGGCACGCCCGTCTGGTACTCCCCGAGGTCGTGCTCGACGGCGGTGAGGATCCGCAGGCGCTCGGTGACGGGGATCGTCATCGCGCCGCCTCGGAGAGCGCCGCCAGCAGCGCCGCGCGGATCGAGCCCGGCTTCATCGGCCGGCCGCGCGTCTCGCTCCAGCAATCGACGTCGACCAGATAGCGCGAGCGCAGCAGGGTCGCGAGCGCCGACCATCTGCGGTTCTCGCCGTCGATCAGCGGGTGATCGGGCGGATCCGACCAGTTCGCCTCCACCGTCATCACCTTGCGGAAGCGCCCCAGGATGGCGCCGACGCCCGACGGCATGGGCTGGATGAAGCGCAGATGCAGCGCGGAGACCGCGTGCCCTTCCGCGCGCAGCCCCTCCACGGCCTCCTCGATCGCGCCCTTGGTGCTGCCCCAGCCGACGACGAGGAGATCGCCCTCGCCGTCGCCGAACACCTCGGGGCACCGCAGCGTGCGCTGCAGCGCCGCGAGCTTCAGGCTGCGTGCGCGCAGGCCCTCCTCGATGCTCGCCGGATCGTAGGCGATGCGGCTATCGCGGTCGTGGGCGACCCCGGTGACGGTGTGCATCCCGCCGGGCTGTCCGGGGATCGCGCGCCGGAACAGGCCGGTCGTCGCGTCCCAGTCGTACGGCTTCGCGCCCTCACGGACCGGGCCCTGATCGATCGGCGGCGCGAGCCAGTCCTCGGTGAAGGATGGCCTCGGGAAGGGCTGCTGCGCCGTGGCGAGGCTCGCGTCGGAGAGGACGACGACCACCGTGTTGAACGTCTCGGCGATCTTGCGGGCGGTGATCATCGAGTAGAAGCAGTCCTCGATGCCGCTCGCCGCAAGCACGACCTTCGGCGCGTCGCCGTGGCTGCCGAAGATGACGGTGAGCAGGTCGCCCTGCTCGACCTTCGTCGGCAGCCCGGTGCTCGGGCCGCCGCGCTGCACGTCGACGACGACGAGAGGGATCTCGGCCATGACCGCCAGCCCGATCCCCTCCTGCTTCAGCGAGTACCCCGGACCCGAGGTGATCGTCACGGCGCACTTCCCCGCGTAGGACGCGCCGATCGCGAACGCGCACGCGGCTATCTCGTCCTCCGCCTGGTGGACGATCCCGCCCGCGCGCTCGAACACCTCGCTCAGGTAGTGCGACGCCGAGGTGGCGGGGGTGATCGGGTACATCGCGCAGATCTCCATGCCCGACGCGAGGATCCCCAGGCCCAGGGCGGTGTTCCCGTTCACCACGATCTGCGGCTCCGCCGGAGGCATGACCGGGATGGCATAGCGAAGATCCAGGTGCTCGCCGGCCCACGCCGCGCCGGCCTCGAGGAGGCGGACGTTCGTGGCGATCACGCGGTCGTCCTTCTTGCCGAACGTCCGCGCGACCTGCTCCCGCGCCAGGGCGAGATCGAGGCTGTAGATGCTGCAGAGCATCCCGAGCGCGAACATGTTCTTGCCCTTGCGCGGATCGCCCACGATCTCGCGGCTGGCCCGGTCCATGGGCACCTCTATGACGCGATAGCCGCTCGCGACCAGGTCGCGGACCGTCGCGTCGTACGACCGAGTGACGCCCTCGTCCCGGTCATCGCGCCACATGCTCTCGAGGAGGATGGTGCAGCCCGGCTTCAGCTCGCCCTCGCGCACGCGGCCGAGAAGGACGCGCTCGTTGAAGGCGACGACCAGATCCGCCTCGTCCCCGCCGTTGGTGATCCGGCGGGACCCGATCCGGACGCG
The DNA here is from genome assembly GCA_001795345.1 of Chloroflexi bacterium RIFCSPLOWO2_02_FULL_71_16. Lineage (GTDB taxonomy): Bacteria > Chloroflexota > Limnocylindria > P2-11E > P2-11E > GWC2-70-10. The sequence goes on from MGON01000079.1 coordinate 6,654, forward strand.
GTTGCCGCTCGCTCCCTCGATGCTGCGCGCCGGCGGCTGGATCTCGGCGGGGATGATCTCGAC
>MGON01000079.1:6724-11157 GCA_001795345.1 Chloroflexi bacterium RIFCSPLOWO2_02_FULL_71_16
CGATCGTCGTGACGGCCTTCGCCGGTCGCTCGATGAGCGCCAAAGTGCTGCCGGGGGTCTCTGGGGGTGGAGCCCCCTCATGGTTCGTCATGCGAGGTGCACCCGCGCGTAGCCGCGCTGCTCGGGGCCGAGCCCGAACAGCATGCCGTCGCCATCCGACGCCGGCACGTGCTCGGCCTCCGCGGCGGCGAGCCCGAGATACCGCTTGATGCTGCCCGCGGCCCGCCGGCCCGCGCCCATGGCCTCGATGACCGTCGCGGCGCCCGTGACGATGTCCCCGCCGGCGAAGACGCCGTCCATCGAGGTCTCGAGGTCCTGGTCCACCCTGATGTAGCCGCGCTCGTCGAGCTCGAGCTGCGAGGTCCGGCCGAGGATCCCGTTCGCGCTGGTGCCGATCGCGAACACGACGGTGTCGCACTCGAGCTCGAACTCGCTGCCCGGCACCGGCACCGGACGGGCCCTGCCGGACGCGTCCGGCTCGGAGAGCGCCATCCTCCGGCACAGGAGGCCGCGGACCCGGCGCTCGCCGTCGCCCTGGACGGCCACCGGCTCGGTGAGCCAGTTGAAGTCGACACCCTCCTCCTCGGCGTGGGCCAGCTCCTCCGCCCGCGCGGGCGCCTCGGTCCGGCTCCGGCGGTACACGCACGACACCGTCTCGGCGCCGCTGCGGACCGAGACGCGCAGGGCGTCCATCGCGGTGTTCCCGGCGCCGACGACGGCCACGCGCCCGAGGGTGCCGAGCGGCGTGTCGACGGCCGGGAAGTCGCGGGCCCGCATGAGGTTGGCGCGCGTGAGCAGCTCGTTCGCGGAGAGCACGCCGTTCAGCGACTCGCCCGGGATGCCCATGAAGCTTGGCGCGCCCGCGCCGACGGCGATGAAGACAGCGTGGAAGCCCATGTCCCGGATGAGCTGCTCGACCGTGAAGAGGCGCCCGACGAGCGTGTTGCAGCGGAAGTTGATGCCTAGCCTGGCGAGCTTGCCGATCTCCGCGTCGATGACCTCGTTCGGCAGCCGGAAGTCGGGGATCCCGTAGCGAAGCACGCCGCCCGGCTGCTGGAGCGCCTCGAAGACCGTCACAGCGCAGCCCGCCTTGGCGAGGTCGGCCGCGCACGCCATCCCGGCGGGTCCGGATCCGATGACCGCGACGTGGAACGTGTTCGGCTCAGCGGAGGGCACGCTCGCCCAACCCTCGGCGATGGCGGCGTCGCCCACGAACCGCTCGAGGCGGCCGATGGCCACGGGCTCGAGGGTGCCGCCCACGGTGCAGACGCCCTCGCACTGCGTCTCCTGCGGGCACACGCGTCCGCAGATCGCCGGCAGCAGCGTCGTCGCGGACAGGACTTCGTAGGCGCCGCGCACGTCCTGCTCGCCGAGCCGCTCGATGAACCCGGGGATGTCGATGCCGACGGGGCAGCCGCGGACGCAGGGCTCGTCAGGGCAGAGGAGGCAGCGCGACGCTTCGCGGAGCGCCTCGCCGGGCGCGTACCCGCAGGCGACCTCGGTGAAGTCGCGCGCGCGCTCCGCCGCCGGTCGCTGGACCATCGGCGTCCGCTCCTGTGGGATCGTGCGGATCGTGCGCTTCTTGCCCACTCGGGCTACCCGGAGGGAACGTCTGCAGGCGCGGCGATGCGGCAGCCCTGCTCCCATCGGTCGAGAGCGAGCTTCTCCTCCGGCCGGAAGCGCCGGAGGCGGGACATCAGGTCGTCGAAGTCGACCTCGTGCGCGTCGAATTCGGGCCCGTCCACGCACGCGAAGCGCATCCGGCCGCCGACCCGCACGCGGCATCCGCCGCACATGCCCGTGCCGTCGACCATGATCGGGTTGAGGCTGACGACCGTGCGGATCCCGTGCGGACGCGTGAGCTCGGCGCAGCCCCTCATCATCACCGGGGGACCGATGGCGATCAGCTCGTCGATGTCCGCGTGCCGCGAGATCGCCTGAGCGATGCCCTCCGTCACCAGGCCCTTGATCCCGACGCTGCCGTCGTCGCTGCAGACGATGAGCTCGTCACAGACCGCGCGGAACTCGTCCTCCCAGAAGACGAGGTCCTTGCTCCGGAAGCCGATGACGCCGATGACGTAGGCGCCGCTCTGCTTGAAGGCGCGCGCCACCGGGTAGGTGGGCGCGACGCCGAGGCCGCCGCCGACGCAGACGACCTTGCGCACGCCCTCGGTCCGGCTCGGCTCGCCCATCGGGCCCGCCAGGGCGTGGAGCGAGGCGCCGACACGCAGCTCCCGCTGCATCTCCCGCGTGGTCTTCCCGACGGCCTGGATGACCAGGGTGATCGTCCCGCGCTCGCGGTCGAAGTCGGCGATGGTGAGGGGGATCCGCTCGCCGCCGGCATGCGACATGACCATGACGAACTGCCCCGCCCGGGCGGCCCTGGCCACATCGGGGTCGCGCACTTCCACGAGGAAGCTCACGTCCGAGAGGTCCAGCCGCCGTACCACCTCGTAGGCCGCAGGCCGCACGACCGTCATGGCCATACTCCACCCTCCGGGGGGCCCGAGAGGGAGGGTCGGAAGGCCCAGCGCGGTCATCCGTTCGACCCTGCTGCGCGCTGCCGGTACTGCCACACTCTGGTCGCGCGGCTCTGGAGCGAGGTTTCGTGGCGCCCGGCAGCCCCGGTGATGCCGCTCGCGGCGCTGCGCCCGTTCATCATCCGCGGCATCAGCTACCGCTGGCTCCTCGTCCTGACGCTGGGCTTCACCGAGACGGTGTCGTGGGGCGTCCTCTACTACGCGTTCTCGGTCTTCGTCGAGCCGATGCAGGCGGAGCTCGGCTGGTCGCGTGCCCAGATCGGCCACTGGCGACGGCGTCAGCGCGCTATGGCGCGCCGGGCTACTCCCCCGAGTAGGTGTACCCGAGCGGCAGCTCGGCGAGCCACTCCTCGAGGAGCTTCCCGAGGCGGTCGAGCGGCCGGCGGCCGATCGTCGAGACCCGATGCGAGCGAGGCGGCTCCGGCAGGGGCCGCGGCGTCCGGTGCGCGCCGTCCGCGGGTCGCCGCCGCCTGGTGGGTCCCGGCTGGACGGCTCTCATCGGGCGCACCCTGGCGCCAAGCTGCGCCCGGGCAAAAGTGCCGTTCGTCGCTCTTTCGGCGCGTGCGGCCTAGGCGAAGCCTCGCAGCGCCGACCGGACCGTGCGCGCGGCGGAGACCGCGAACACCGCGAGCGCGGCGTACGCGAACAGGCCGCTCATCGCCAGGGCCACGGAGGTGACCCCGTCGCCGCGGCCGGCGAGCTCGGACGCTACGCGGAGGGCCGCGGCCGCGTTCGTCAGCGCGAGCGCCGCCCACACCGCGGGCGCGAGGAACGCGACCCCGCCGGTGAGGGCCGGGACGAGCCGGGCGCCCACGCCGAAGATGATCGACATGAGGAAACCGAGCGCGAGCGCGTGCCGGGCCGCGGTCGTCGCGCCGGCGATCGGCCACGGCGACAGCCACGCCGCGGCGAGGATCGCCACCCCCAACACCAGCCAGGCGTAGCTCGCCCGGAAGGCGAAGCGCGTGAGCCGCGCGTGCGCCGGAAGCGGCTGCCGCGCGCCCGTGGCCCGGAAGGGCCCGACCGCGAACGCGAGCAGGAGAGCGCCGGCGAGCAGCGCGACCGGCGCGCCGCCGACCCGCAGGGTCGTGGCGAGGATGCCGAGGTACCAGAGGCCCGCGCCGGCCACGATCACGCGGGCGGACGCCGGCGGCGCCGCGATGAACGCGGGCGCGACCCGGAGGGACACGCCGGCCACGTTGCTGGCGATGAAGCCGAGGAGGAGGACGGCCACGGACGCCTCGGTCGCGACGGCGTCCGCGGTCGGTGCGCCCAGGATCGCGGGAAGGAGCGCGACGAAGGCCCAGGTCGCGCCGACCGGGTACCAGAGCGCGCCGAGAGCGATGAGGGCCTCGTCCGGCCGATGCTCGTTCTCGCCCCTGGAGAGGACGTCCAGGACGATGCCGGCGTACAGCGCCGCGCCGGCGACCTCGAGCGTTCCGGAGAGCAGCAGGAGCAGCGGCCGCGCTCCCAGGTCCGGCCAGAGGAGCGCGGACCGGAGCGCGAGCCCGATGGCGACGAGCGCGAAGGAGAGCAGGACGAGGCGCGCGGCCGGCGCTGCGGCCCCTCGGAAGCGGGGGAAGACGCGGTAGCCGATGCCCATGACGAGCAGCCCCGCGAAGCCGACCAGCTGCGCGTGCCCGTGCAGCTGGACCAGGGGGGCCCAGCCGCCTGACGGCAGGGGAAGCCCCAGCGACGAGCTGAGGAGGAGCCACGCGCCCAGGGCGAAGCCTGCCGTGGCCGCCACGAGGACGCTGGCAGCCAGGAACAAGAGGGTGAGCGGTAGCTCGCGCCGCTGGTCCGCCATGGGCAGCGCCGCACGCGTCCGGAGGCCGCTTTGCATGTTCACCATCTTGGGGCCGGGTGGCCTTCGGAGAAGGGCCGGTAGGCCCA
>MGON01000079.1:11245-11405 GCA_001795345.1 Chloroflexi bacterium RIFCSPLOWO2_02_FULL_71_16
CAGCCTGCTCGCCGGCTCGGCCTACCTCGTGTACCACCGGCCCATCGACGCGGCGCGCCACGCGCTGCACGCGGCCCTCGAGCGCGGCGAGATCGACCAGGCGCAGTCCGCCGCCCACCTCAGGGCGCTGGAGGACGGGGCCTAGCAACGAACGAAGGCC
>MGON01000080.1:0-4815 GCA_001795345.1 Chloroflexi bacterium RIFCSPLOWO2_02_FULL_71_16
CTGCGTCCCCTTCATGCGCGGGTCGAGCGCGTCGCGCAGGCCGTCGCCGACGAACGTGAACGACAGCATGATGATCGAGATGCAGATGGCGGGCAGCATGACCGGCCAGGGTGTCGACGAGAAGACCTGGTAGCCCTCGTTCATCATCGAGCCCCAGGTCGCGGTCGGCGGCTTGATCCCGATCCCGAGGAACCCGAGCGTCGCCTCGGCCAGGATCGCGCCCGGGATGGCGAACGCGACGGCCACGATCACGGGCGAAAGAGCGTTCGGGAACAGGTGGTTGGCCATGATGCGCAGGTCGGTGGCGCCGATCGTGCGCGCTGCCTCGACGTACTCCTTCTCCTTGAGCGAGAGGACCTGCCCGCGGACGAGGCGCGCCATCCCGGTCCAGTTCACGAACGCGATCGCGCCGAAGAGGAGCACGAGCCCGCCGAGGATCTCCCCCAGCCAGTGGTCCCGCAACGTGGCCATGATGATGATGATGAAGAGCAGGTCTGGGAACGCGTAGATAACGTCGGTCAGCCGCATGAGCAGCTGGTCCGTGCGGCCACCCTTGTAGCCAGCGAGCATGCCCACGCTGACGCCGATCATGAACACAAGCGCCACCGGGACGAAACCGACGACCATGGAAACCCGTGCGCCCCAGATGAGCCGGCTGAGCATGCCCCGGCCGATCTGATCCGTTCCGAGCGGGAAGCGCGTGTCCACGTACTTCGGGTTCCCCCACAGAGGCTCGCGGAGGGCCGGGTTCTGTCTTCCATCGATGATCGTGCTCGTCGGGTCGGATGGCGAGACCGCAGGCGCGAAGAGCGCCACCAGCCCAGCGACGACGATGATGAACAGCCCGATCATCGCGGCCCTGTTCTTCATGAGGCGCTCGAAGGCGTCGCGCGCCAGCGACCGCTGCTTCCGCGCGATCACGTTCAGCTCGGCCGCGCGCCCCTGGCCGGTCAGCGGGTGGTCAACGGTCGCCACGTTACTTCCCCACCTTGATCCGCGGGTCGAGCACGCCATAGACGAGGTCGACCGTCAGGTTGGCCGCAGCGATGAGGAAGGCGAAGAGCAGGAACACGCCCATGATGACGGGGTAGTCGCGGCTGCCGATGCTGCGCACGAACTCGCGCCCCAGGCCGGGGACCGAGAACACCGTCTCGATGAGGAACGAGCCCGTGATGAGGAACGCGGTGAACGGGCCGAGGACCGTCGCCACCGGGATCATCGCGTTCTTCATCGCGTGGCCGACGATCACGGCCTGCTCGCTCAGCCCCTTCGCGCGGGCCGTGCGGACGTAGTCCTGGCGGATCGCCTCGAGCATGCTGGCCCGCGTGATCCGTGTCAGGAAGGCCATCGGCCCGAGCGAGAGGATGATGGTCGGCAGGACCATCTTGTCCACTGTTCCCCACCCGAACACGGGCAGCCAGTGCAGGTTCACGCTGAAGATGTAGATGGCGAAGATAGCGAGGACGAATGAGGGGATCGTCGTCCCGATCGTGGCGAACAGCAGGCTGCCATAGTCCACGGCGCTGTTGTGCCGAAGCGCGCTGATCACCCCGAGCGGTAGCGCGATCGCGAGCGCGAGGAGCAGCGCCTGGACGCCGAGCTGCGCGCTCACGGGGAATTGCTGTTTCACGATATCGGCCACGGCGCGATCGCGGACGAGGCTGGAGCCGAAATCGAACCGCACCGCGTTACCGAGGAAGAGCACAAACTGCTCGTGCATCGGCTTGTCCAGACCGTAGATCCTATTCAGACGCTCGATCGTCGCCTGGGGTAGCGGGCGGTCCTGGTTGCGGTCGAACGGACTCCCCGGAGCGGCTCGCGCGAGAGCGAACGTGATCAGGGCGACGAAGAAGAGCGTCGGGACGAGGAGGAGCAGGCGCTGGATGGCGTATCTGGTCATCGGGGATCCGGGACTCCTCCTAACCGTGTCGTTCAACTCACGGTAACGCGGCCGGGCCGGCCTTGCGGCCGGCCCGGCTCAGCTCACTGTCGGCGAGGTCTAGTGCTTAGCGACGTAGATGTCGTGCTTTCCGAGGCCTGTGACGCCACGCGCCGAGATCGAGAGCCCCTTCACCCAGGGCTTGACCAGGCGCTTGCTCTGCGTGTAGTAGATCCATGTCGCCGGAGCGTCCTGGCTCAGGATCTTGCCGGCCTGAATGTAGAGGTCAGCGGCCTTGGCCGGGTCGGTCTCCCGGTCCGCCAAACCAGTGAGACGGTCGAACTCGGGGTTGTTGTAGCCGGTGCGGGCAGCTGAGACGCCGGCTCCCGACTTCCAGACGGTCGAGTGCCAGTTCTGCTCGTGCGGGAAGTCGAGGCACCAACCGAGTCGGAACAGCTGCGGCGTCGTCTCAGGCGACTTCACCAGCTGCGTGAACACGGTGGACTCGACCGGGTCGAGAGCGACCTCGACACCGAGGTTCGTCTTCCACTGCTGCTGCAGGAACGACATGATCAGCTTGTTGAGGTTCGAAGAAGCGAAGGTGAACTTGATGGGCGGCATCGCGGTGGCGTACTGGGACTCGCTGAGTAGCTTCTTCGCCGCCGCGACGTCGAAGGCCTGGGCCTTGTCCGCGGGGTCGTAGCCGGGCTGGCCGACCGGGATGAAGCCGCCGTCGGCCGGCTTGCCGATCCCGGCGAGCACGGTCTCGACGAAGGCGGCGCGATCGACGGACTTGGAGAAGGCCATGCGGACCTTCAGGTCGTCGAATGGCGGCTTCTTCAGGTTGTAGCCGGCATAGATGTCGCAGTCGCCGGGGACGTCCACCATCTGCGCCTTCAGGGTGGCATCGGCCTCGACCGCGCGAAGGTTCTCAGACGTGACCCCGGTGATGTCGAGCTGGTCGTTCTGGTAGGCCGCGAACGCGACCGCGGTCTCGTTGATCATCACGTAGGTCCACTTCTTGAGCTTCACGGGCAGGCGGTAGTTCTCGTTGCGCTCGAAGGTGAAGGAGTCGTTGTGCTTCCACTCCGTCATCTTGAACGGACCGTTTCCGATGTACGTGGCCGGGCTCTCGGTCCAAGCGTCACCGCCCTTGGTGACGTCGGACTCGCGCGCCGGCACACCGACCCACAGCGTCGCGATCGAGTCGAAGTAAGGCGCAGGCTCGTTCAGTGTGAACTCGACCCTCTTGTCGTCGAGCGCCTTGACACCGAGCTTGTCCTTCGCGGCCTGGAGCTCGGCGGCCGTGGCCTTCGTGACATCCATGGAGTTCCAGTCTTCGCAGCCCACGATGACGTACAGCACGTAGCTGTACTGGCCGGCCGTGGCCGGGTCACACGTGCGCGTGTAGCCGTAGGCGAAGTCCTTCGCCGAGACCGGGCTCCCGTCGGACCACTTGGTGCCGTCGCGGAGCGTGTACGTGTACTTGAGCCCGTCGCTCGAGACCGCGGCCTTCGCGGAGGCCGCGCCGGGGATCGGCTTCAGCGTCTTCGGGTCGAGGATCATTAGACCTTCGAAGACGTTCATGATGACGGCGATCTCGCCGACGAACGAAGCCTTGTGCGGGTCGATCGAGTCGGGCTCGGAGCCTAGGTTCGTGACGAGGGTGGCATCCGGGTCAGCGTCGCCGGCTGCGGCGGTCGCTGCTGGGGCGCCAGGTGCGGTGGTCGCGCCGCCGGGCGTAGTGGTCGGTGCCGGCTGGCACGCGGCCGCGACGAGCGCTAGCGAGATGAGCATCGCGAGCAAGGACCATGGGGTCTTACGGTGCATTCGTCCCTCCCTGTTATTGGATCGCGGGGTGCGGCCGCGGGGCACGAGATCGGTCCGGATGCGGCCGATCCGGATGTGGCTGGAGGCGGTGACGCTCCCCTCGCCTCCTTCCTCTCTCACTGGTGTCCCGGCGGCCTGCGACGCCGGGGTGGCTCGGGCCTGTCATTGTTGGGTGCGGGCGGGCAAGCGTCAACGACAGGCAGGGTCCAACTGACGTGGTGCCCCACACCTACGCGCTACCCGCCGAAGCCCTCCGAGGTTCGATCCGTGCCGCGACCGGGACTTTCGGCCCTATCCCGGGAAGTGGCAGGCCGCCCAGTGCCGCGGAGAGTGCTCGATGAACTCGGGGTCGACCTCGGAGCAGATCTGCTGGGCCTTCCAGCACCGGGTGTGGAAGCGGCAACCGGTCGGTGGGTTCACCGGGCTGGGGACGTCGCCCGTCAGGATGATGCGCTTGCGCTTGAGCTCCACCTGCGGGTCCGGGATCGGGACGGCCGAGAGGAGCGCCTGTGTGTATGGGTGCAGGGGCCGCTCGTAGAGCTCGACGCGGTCCGCGAGCTCGACGATCTTGCCCAGGTACATGACGGCGACGCGGTCGGAGATGTGCCGGACGACCGAGAGGTCGTGCGCGATGAAGAGGTACGTCAGCTGGAATTTCTGCTGGAGCTCCTCCAGCAGGTTGATGATCTGGGCCTGGATCGACACGTCGAGCGCCGAGATCGGCTCGTCGGCGACGATGAACTGCGGCTCGACGGCGAGCGCCCGGGCGACGCCGATGCGCTGGCGCTGGCCGCCCGAGAACTCGTGCGGGTAGCGGTTGGTGAAGTACGGGTTGAGGCCCACGACCTTGAGGAGCTCCTGCACGCGCTCGGTCTTCTCCCGGCCGGCCGCCAGGTGGTGCACCTCGAGCGGCTCGCCGATGATGTTCCCCACCGTCATGCGCGGATTGAGGGACGCATACGGATCCTGGAAGATCATCTGCATCTGGCGCCGCATGCGGCTCATCTGCTCCCCGCCCAGGGTGGTCAGCTCGGTCCCCTGGAATTTCACGGAGCCCGCGGTCGGCTTGTACAGCTGGAGGATCGCGCGACCGGTGGTCGACTTGC
>MGON01000080.1:4909-8614 GCA_001795345.1 Chloroflexi bacterium RIFCSPLOWO2_02_FULL_71_16
GAAGATGATCCCCTGCGTGAGCGGGAAGTGCATCGTCAGGCCGCCGACCTCGAGGATGTTCTTGCCGCTTCCGGCCGCCGCGGTCGAGCGGATCTTCTCGTAGGCGACCGCCATCAGATGCCCTCCTTCTGCGACACGCCGGGCGGCAGATCGCCCGGGGTCGCGCGTTCCGCCTCCGCGGCGACCTGCGCGACCTCCGCCTTGATCTGCTCGAGCACGGCCATGTCCCCGATCTCGCTCTGCCAGTCGAGGTCGACCAGCCAGCCTCCGCCCGGAACGCGCTGCGTGCCCCAGCAGCGAGCCTCGTGGTCCGGCTTGGCGTTGGGGACGGGTATGAGGTCGGGCTCGCGCTCGTGGCAGATCTCCTTGCGGTACTGGCAGCGCGGCTCGAACTTGCAGCCCGGCGGGGGGGAGATCAGGTCCGGCGGCAGCCCCTCGATGGGGACCAGCTTCTCCTTGCGCACCTCGTCGAGGCGCGGGATCGACCGCAGGAGGCCCCACGTGTATGGCATCTTCGGGTTCGCGTAGAGCTCGCCGGTGTCGGCCTTCTCGACGATGCGTCCCGCGTACATCACGTGCACGCGCTGCGTCATCCCGGCGACGATCCCGAGGTCGTGCGTGATGAGGATGAACGCGGTGCGGAACTCGCGCGCGAGGTCCTTGAGGATCTGCAGGACCTGGGCCTGGATGGTGACGTCGAGGGCGGTCGTCGGCTCGTCCGCGAGGATGAGCTTCGGGTTGCACGAGAGGGCCATCGCGATCATCACGCGCTGCCGCATGCCGCCCGAGAACTGGTGCGGGTAGTCGTCGAGGCGCTTCTTCGCGCTCGGGATGCCGACGAGCTCGAGAAGCTCGACGGTCCGCCGGCGCGCTTCGGAGCGGTCCATCTTCAGGTGGAGCTCGAGCGCCTCCGAGATCTGCCGGCTGATCGTGAGCACCGGGTTCAGCGACGTCATGGGGTCCTGGAAGATCATGGCGATGTTGTTGCCGCGGATGCCGCGAACGTCGTCGTCGTCCATCTTCAGGACGTCCTGCCCGTCGAACATGATCGAGCCCTCGGTGATCTTCCCCGGAGGCTGCGGGATGAGCCGCATGAGCGAGAGCGCGGTCACGGACTTGCCGCAGCCCGACTCGCCCACGATGCCGAGCGTCTCGCCGGCGTCGAGCTGGAAGCTCACGCCGTCGACCGCGCGCACGACCCCGTCGCGCGTGAAGAACTGTGTTTTCAGGTCCTTGACTTCGAGGAGGCTCATTGGCGCCCGAGACTATCAGGAAGGCCAATGGTCGTGGTCAAGCAGTGCGCGGGAGCGCCTCAAGAGGAAGACCGGTGCTCGTGGTCAAGAAGGCCCTAGATCTTCATCCTCGGGTCGATGGCGTCCCGGATGCCGTCGCCGACGAACGTGAAGGCCAGCATGACCACGGCGATGCAGGCGGCCGGCATCAACACGGGCCAGGGCGAGGTCGAGAAGACCTGGTAGCCCTCGTTGATCATGACCCCCCAGGTGGCGGTCGGCGGGCGGATCCCGACGCCGATGAAGGAGAGCGTGCCCTCGGCGAGCATCGCGCTCGGGATGCCGAACGCCACGGCGACGACCACGGGGCCCAGGGCGTTCGGGAGCAGGTGGCGCGACATGATGCGCGTGGCCGGCGCGCCGATGGCCCTGGCGGCCTCCACGTACTCCTTCTCCTTGAGGGACAGGACCTGGCCGCGCACCAGGCGCGCCATCCCGACCCAGTTGACGATGGCGATCCCGGCGAACATGAGCACCAGGCCGCCCATCAGGTCGCCGATGGGGTGGGTGCGCAGGGTCGCGAAGATGATGATGAGGAAGAGCAGATCCGGGAAGGCGTAGACAACGTCGGTGATGCGCATGAGGATCTGGTCGATCCAGCCGCCGTGGTAGCCGGCCAGCATCCCGACGCTCACGCCGATCAGGAACACGATCGCGACCGGCACGAAGCCGACCACCATGCTCACCCTCGAGCTCCAGATCAGGCGGCTCAGGATGTCGCGCCCGATCTGGTCCGTGCCGAGCGCGTAGCGCGGGTCGACGTACTTCGTGCCGGCCCAGAACGGGTCGGCCAGCGTCGGCGCCTGGCGGCCGCCGGCCGTGAACGTGGCGGTCGGGTCGTAGGGGGCGAGGACCGGGGCGAAGATCGCGAGGAGCCCGGCGAGGGCGATGACGACCAGGCCGAACATGGCGGCGCGGTTCCGCACGAACCGGTACCGCGCGTCCTGCCACAGGGACCGCTGCTTCCGGGAGATGACGTTCAGCTCCGCGGCCCGCTCCTGCGCGGCGGCCAGGCTCACTTCGAGACCCGGATGCGCGGATCGATCAGCCCGTAGACGATGTCGACCACGAGGTTCGCCACAGCGATGATCAGCGCGTAGAGCAGGTAGACGCCCATGATCAGCGGGTAGTCGCGGCGGTTGATGCTGAGGACGAACTCACGGCCGATCCCCGGGATCGCGAAGAACCATTCGATGATGAACGATCCCGTGACGAGCGCCGCGGTCGCCGGACCGATGATGGTCGCGACCGGGATCATCGCGTTGCGCAGCACGTGCCAGACGACGATGGTCTGTTCGCTGAGACCCTTGCTCCGCGCGGTCCGCACGTAGTCCTGGCGGATCGCCTCCAGCATGCTGGCCCGCGTGATGCGCGTGAGGAACGCGGTCGCGCCGAGCGCGAGGATCGCGGTCGGCAGGATCATGTGCTTGGGGGTCCCCCACCCCACCAGCGGCACGAGACCGAGGTTCAGCCCGAACAGGTAGATAGCGAAGATGGCGACGACGAATGACGGCACGGTCGTGCCGAGCGTGGCCAGCAGGATCCCGCCGTGGTCGATCGCGCTGTTCTGCCGCAGGGCGCTGATGACGCCGAGGGGCAGCGCGATGGCGAGAGCCAGGAAGAGGGCCTGCAGGCCGAGCTGCGCGCTCACCGGGAACTGCTGCCCGATGATCTGCGCGACCGTCCGGTCCTGGACCAGGCTGCGCCCCAGGTCGAGCCGCACGAGATTGCCCATGTACATCGCGAACTGCTCGTACAGGGGCCGGTCGACCCCGTAGTACCTGTTCAGCCTCTCGACGGTCTGCGGCGGCAGCGGCCGGTCGGGGTTCGGATCGAAGGGGCTCCCCGGCGCGGCGTGCGCGAGCGCGAAGACGATCACGGCGACGACGAAGAGCGTGGGGAAGAGGAGCAGGACGCGGCGAACGACGTACGTCAGCATCGCGGAGCGTCCCCTCTCACGCGGAGGTGGCTAGCCCTTCTTCGTGACGTAGATCTCCCAGAGACGGAACTGGCCGAAGGTCGCGTCGATGGGGGTCGTCGTGATCCCCCCGACCCAGGGCTTCGTGAGCCGCTTGCCGGCGTCGTAGTAGAGCCAGGCGACGGGAGCCTCTCGCGAGAGGATGCGCGACGCCTTCTGGTAGGTCTCGAGCGCCTTCGCCTCGTCCGGATCCTGGTCCGCCTGCCTCGTGAGCTGATCGAACTCGGGGTTCGTCCATCCGGTCCGGCTCAGCGACCCGCTGTGGAAGACGGTCGTGAGCCAGTTCTGCGGGTGCGGGTAGTCCGCGCACCAGCCGAGGATGAACATGAGCGGCAGCGTCTCCGGCGACTTCACGAGCTGGGCGTACGCGGTCGAGTCGATGGGGTCGGGCACGACCTCGATGCCCAGGTTGGTCTTCCACTGCTGCTGGAGGAA
>MGON01000081.1:0-1183 GCA_001795345.1 Chloroflexi bacterium RIFCSPLOWO2_02_FULL_71_16
CCCCGGTGAACGACCCGGGGCCGATCGCGACGGCGACCCCCCCGGTGAACGACCCGGGGCCGATCGCGACGGCGACCCGGTCGACGTCGCGGACCGTGAGACCGGTGAGGGCGAGCAGCCGCTCGACGAGATCGGATGGCAGCGGCTCGAGGCCGGCGCGGGCTCCCCTGCCGAGGCCCTCGAGCCCGTGTACGTCCGGCCTCCGTCGATCCGCGGTCCGTCGGGCGAGCTCGTTGGTGACATGGCGAAAGTAGTCTCGTGAGCGTGGTGCAGCTGGCGCCGGTGGTCGTGGACGACATGACCACGGACGACGTTGCCGCGGTCCAGGCGGTCGAGCAGGCGTCGTTCCCGCATCCCTGGCCTGGCGACGCTTTCCGCCGCGAGCTCACGAACAACCGGAGCGCCCGCTACGTCGTCGCGCGCGAGGCCGGCGAGGTCGTGGGGTACGCGGGGCTCTGGCTGATGGTCGACGAGGCGCACATCACCACCTTCGCCGTGCTCCCCGAGCATCGCCGGAAGCGCATCGGAGAGCGGCTCCTCGTGCGCCTCTTCGAGATCGCCGAGGTGATGGGAGCCGAATGGCTCACCCTCGAGGTCCGGGTCTCGAACATCCCGGCGCAGCGCCTCTACGAGAAGTACGGCTTCCGCCGCGCGGGGGTGCGCCGCCGCTACTACTCGGACAACAACGAGGACGCACTGATCATGTGGACCGACCGCATTCGCGAGCGCGCGGTGCGCGATCGCCTGGCAAAGCTCCGTCAGGCGCTGGACGAGCCGTGAGGATCCTCGCCATCGAGACGAGCTGCGACGAGACCGGCGTCGCCATCGTCGAGGACGGCCGGCGGATCTTGGCGAACGTCGTCGCGTCCCAGACCGCTCACGAGCGGACCGGCGGGATCGTGCCCGAGGTCGCCGCGCGCGAGCACCTGCGCGCGCTCGATCCGGCGCTCCGCGAGGCCACCCGATCGGCCGGCCTCGCGGTCGATGACTGCGATGCGATCGCGGGCACCATCGGCCCCGGCCTGATCGGCGCCCTGCTGGTCGGCGCGAGCTACGCGCGCGGCCTCGCGCTCGCGGCCGGCAAGCCGTTCGTCGGGGTGAACCACCTCGAGGGGCACGTCTACGCCAACTGGCTGTACGAGGCGGCTGCGCCGCCTCTTGAGCCCGCTCTCTCTCCGTGGGG
>MGON01000081.1:1191-3523 GCA_001795345.1 Chloroflexi bacterium RIFCSPLOWO2_02_FULL_71_16
CTCTCAGGCGGCAGAGCCGGCACCCCCCTCCTCCGAGATCCCACCCGAGCCCGAGCTCCCTGCCGTCGTCCTAGTCGTGAGCGGCGCGCACACGGACCTCGTGCTGATGGAGGACCACCGCCGGTTCCGCCCGCTGGGCCGGACCATCGACGACGCCGCGGGCGAGGCGTACGACAAGGTCGCGCGCCTACTCGGCCTCGGCTTCCCCGGAGGGCCCTTGATCGAGCGCGCGGCGCGCGATGGCGACCCCTCGGCCTTCCCGCTCCCGAAGTCCGATCTCGCCGGGCGGTACGACGTCTCGTTCAGCGGGCTCAAGACGGCCGTCCTGCGCCTCGTGCGCGGCCTCGAGGCCAAGGGGCCGCTCCCGGTCGCCGACGTAGCCGCCTCGTTCCAGCGGACGATCAACGAGATGCTCGCCGAGCGCGTGGCGCGCGCCGCGGCCGAGTTCGCCGTCCGCACGGTGATGCTGGGCGGCGGCGTGGCCGCGAACCTCGCGCTGCGCGAGCAGATCACGCGCCGCGTTGGCGTTCCGCTCCGCGTGCCGCCGCCGAAGCTGTGCATCGACAACGGCGCGATGATCGGGGCCGCCGCCTTCTATCAGCTCCGCCACCGCACGGACGACGCGCCGGTGGCCGTGCGCTCGACCATGCCGCTGGCGCGCTAGCGGTGGGCCGGAGCGAGCTGCTTGCCGCGCTCGACGAGGCGCGGGCGCTCTCGGCCGGGGGAAGCGCCGACCCACAGGTGATCGCCCCGCTGCTCGTCCGGATCCTCCGCGCAGCGGCGGATACGGCCGAGGTGACCGACGCGCTCCGCGGGGTCACGCTTTCGCGCGCCCTGCTTCGCGTCACCGACGCCTCGGCGGCCATCGAGCTCCACGCGGGGGACGGCGGCCTGTCGGCCGAGGCCGCCGACATGCGCGGCAAGGGGCCGAAGGTCGACGCGACCGCCGCGACGTGGCTCGGTCTCCTCGGGGGGACGCTGCGCCCGTGGCTCGCCTTCACGCGCGGCCTCGTCGTGTGCCGCGCGGGCCTCACGGAGCTGCGCTGGATGCAGACGGTCGCCGAGCGCCTGCAGCGCGGGTACGAGGACGCGCGTTCGCACGAGGCGACGTCCTGATAGCGTCCCTCGGGTGACCGAGACCGCGCGGCGACCCGGGCCGGAGGATCTCGAGCGCGCCGGCGACACCCGCAAGAAGGTCCACCGGAGCGAGACGAAGACCAAGACGCCGGCGGAAGCCAAGCGGCAGGGCCCCACGCTCGACGCCGTCCGCGGCGACCACCGCGTGAGCACGTTCATCCGCGCGGCCAACCAGCAGACGGGCGCGATCGGCTACACCGAGCACGGCGAGCGTCACGCCAACACCTGCGCCGACGGCGCGCGGTTCATCCTGCGGTCGCTGGGGCACGAGCCGCGGCGCTGCGAGCTCGGGGCGATCGCCGCCTATCTCCACGACATCGGCAACGTCGTCACGCGCGAGAAGCACGGCCAGACGGGTGCGCTCATCTCCAAGGACATCCTCGAGGACCTCGGCTTCGAGTACGAGGAGATCGCCGTCGTCATGGGTGCGATCGCGAACCACGAGGAGGAGGAGGGCGGCACGGCGGTGAGCGCGGTGTCCGCAGCGGTCATCCTCGCCGACAAGAGCGACGTGCACCGCAGCCGCGTCCGGAACCCCAAGACCACGACGTTCGACATCCACGACCGCGTGAACTTCGCGGCGACCTCCGCCGAGATCAAGGTGAGCCGCAAGGACAAGCTCATAACGCTCGAGCTCACGATCGACACCGAGGTGGCTCCGCTCATGGAGTACTTCGAGATCTTCCTCTCGCGCATGATCCTGTGCCGGCGCGCCGCGGAGTTCCTCCACTGCGCGTTCGCACTCGTGATCAACGGCACGAGGCTTTTGTGATCACGGACGCGCGCAGACCCGCCTGTCCCTTCGAGGCGAAGGCCGAGTTCCGCTGACTGCGCGACAATGCCCGCGTGCGCAGGCCGAGCCGACGAGTGCGTGAAGCGGTCGCGGCCGGTGGCGTCGTACTCCGCGGAGGGGAGCACGGTCCTGAGGTCGTCCTCGCCGGCCGTCAGGGCATGTGGGTGCTTCCCAAGGGCACGCCGAACGGCGAGGAGCCCATCGAGGAATGCGCCATGCGCGAGGTGCGTGAGGAGACGGGCCTCGACGTGCGGATCGTCCGCCCCATCGGCGAGATCGAGTACTGGTTCGCCCTGCCGCGGCGCCGGGTGCACAAGATCGTGCACTTCTTCCTCATGGAGGCGCTCGGCGGCGACACCTCGCGGCACGACCACGAGTACGACGAGGTGCGCTGGGTCCCGG
>MGON01000081.1:3564-8034 GCA_001795345.1 Chloroflexi bacterium RIFCSPLOWO2_02_FULL_71_16
ACCGCGAGATGCTCGAGCGGGCCCTGGTGGCGGAGGCGGCGTGACCACCGAGGCGCTCCTCCGTACCCCGCTGCACGGCGAGCACGTCGCGCTCGGCGCGAAGATGGTGCCCTTCGCGGGGTGGGAGATGCCCATCCATTACCCCACCGGGATCGTGACGGAGCACCGGGCGGTGCGCGGCGCGGCCGGGCTCTTCGACCTCTCGCACATGGGCGAGCTGTACCTGCGCGGTAAGGGTGCCGGCGCGGCGGCCGACCGCCTCGTGTCGAGCGACATCGCCGGCCTCGAGGTCGGC
Organism: Chloroflexi bacterium RIFCSPLOWO2_02_FULL_71_16; assembly: GCA_001795345.1. GTDB lineage: Bacteria > Chloroflexota > Limnocylindria > P2-11E > P2-11E > GWC2-70-10. Next base: position 3,860 of record MGON01000081.1, read on the forward strand.
CAGGCGCGCTACGGCCTCCTCTGCAACGAGCGCGGCACGATCGTCGACGACGTCATCGTCTACCGGCTCGAGGCCGAGACCTACCTCATCGTCGTGAACGCGTCGAACGCGGCGAAGGACCTGGAGCACGTCCGCCGGCACCTGCCGGGCGGGGTCGACCTGGAGGACGCCTCGCTGGACACGGCGCTCATCGCCGTCCAGGGGCCCCGCGCCGCGGTGATCCTCGCCTCCGTGACCGACCTCGAGATCCGCGAAGCGACGATCGAGGACCTGGCGCCCTTCGGCGTCGTCGCCGCGCGCGTGGGAGGCGCCCGGGCCTGGGTCGCGCGGACGGGCTACACGGGCGAGGACGGCTTCGAGGTCTTCCTCCCCGCGGAGCGGGCGGTCGGGCCGTGGTCGCGGCTGCTCGCCGCCGGCGGCACGCTCGGGCTCCTGCCGATCGGCCTGGGCGCGCGCGACACGCTGCGTCTCGAAGCCCGCTTCTCGCTCTACGGGAACGAGATCGACGAGACGACCGACCCGATCGAGGCCGGGCTGGGCTGGACGTGCAAGCTGGACAAGGACTTCGTGGGCCGCGACGCGATCGCCCGGGCGAAGGAGGCCGGTCCGAAGCGCCGCATCGCCGGGCTCGTCGTCGAGGGCGGCGTGGCGCGGCACGGTCACCCGGTGGTCCACGAGGGAGCCGAGGTCGGACACGTGACCAGCGGGACCTTCGGCCCTACGGTCGGGAAGAACATCGCCCTGGCCTACGTGCCCGTTGCACTCTCGAAGACGGGCACGGCTCTGGCCGTGCGCATCCGCGACCGCGACGTGCCCGCTAAGGTGATCAAGACGGCCTTTTACAAGTCCCGATCCGCTGCGGCAGTACGTGAGCGGTTCAGCGGGACAGCGGAACAAGGTGAAGGGGCTAAGGGGTAAAGAGAGTGAGCGTTCCGGATGACCTGAGGTACTCCAAGGAGCACGAATGGGTGCGGCTACAGGGTGACGTCGCCACGATCGGGATCACGCACTTCGCGCAGGACCAGCTCGGCGACGTGGTCTTCGTGGAGCTGCCGTCGGCCGGCTCGAGCGTCCGCCAGTTCTCGAGCCTCGGCGTCGTGGAATCGGTCAAGGCGGCATCCGACGTGTACTCGCCGGTCTCCGGCGAGATCGTCGAGCGCAACGTGAAGGTCATCGAGAGCCCCGAGCTCGTGAACAGCTCGCCCTACGAGGACGGCTGGCTCGTGAAGGTGAAGCTCGCGGACAAGGCGGACCTGGATAAGCTGCTCACGCCCGACGATTACCGCTCGCACATCGGCGAGACCGCTCCCTCCGGCGGCGACTGACATCGGCGCCAACCCCTACTCACCGCACACCGACGAGGACCGCCGCCAGATGCTCGCGGCGATCGGCGTCGCGAGCGTCGACGACCTGCTCACGGCGGTACCGGCCGACGCGCGGCGCCCGGCGCTGGGACTGCCCCCCGGCATGTCGGAGGCCGAGGTGCAGGCGCACCTCGAGGAGCTCGCCGCGAGGAACAGGCCCGCCGGCGCCGGCCCCTTCTTCCTGGGCGGTCCCGTCCAGCGCCGCTACATCCCGGCCGCCGTGCCCGTGCTCGCGCTCCGCGGTGAGTTCCTGACCGCCTACACGCCGTACCAGCCGGAGGTGAGCCAGGGCACGCTGCAGGCCGTCTTCGAGTACCAGTCGCTCATGGCGGAGCTGCTCGCCATGGACGTCGTGAACTCGTCGATGTACGAGGGCTCGACGGCGATGGCCGAGGCGGCGTTCATGGCCGTCCGCGCGACCGGGCGGAAGAAGGTCGTGGTCGCGGCGGACGTCTTCGCGCAGTACCGGCAGACGCTCGCGACCTACGCGCGCGGTCCGGACCTCGAGGTCGTCACGGCGCCGGCGTCGCAGCTCGCGGCCGCCGCCGCGGGCGCGGCCTGCGTGATCGTCCAGTACCCGAACGCCTTCGGAGGGCTCATCGACGTTCGCGGGACGGCCGACCTCGCCCATGCCGCGGGCGCGCTCTGCGTCGTCGTGACCGAGCCGCACGCCTGCGCGCTGCTCGAGCCGCCGGGAGCGCTGGGCGCGGACATCGTGGTCGGCGAGGGCCAGCCGCTCGGGATCCCGATGTCCTTCGGCGGGCCGCACCTCGGGATCATCGCGTGCCGGGAGCCCCTGGTGCGCCAGCTGCCCGGGCGCATCGTCGGCCAGACGGCGGACGCGAACGGGACGCGCGGGTTCGTGAACACGCTGCAGACGCGCGAGCAGCACATCCGCCGCGAGAAGGCGACGAGCAACATCTGCACGAACGAGGCGCTCGCCGCGATCATGGCGGCGACCTACCTGGCGCTGCTCGGGCCCGAGGGGCTGCGCGCCGCGGCTCGGGTGGGCGTGCAGCGCGCGCACGAGCTGGCGCGGCGCCTCGCCGCGCTGCCGGGCTGCTCGGTCGCGCCCGACACGTCGACCCCGATGGACTGGGGCATCCCGCACTTCTTCGACCGGTTCCTGCTGCTCACTCCTCTGGGCGACGGCCTGCGCGAGGCGCTCCTCGCGGAGGACATCCTCGCCGGCGAGCCTACGCGCGGTCATTACACCCACGTCGCCGACGGCGTGCTCGTGCAGTGCACCGAGATGACGACACCGGCCGAGATGGACGCGCTCGTGGCAGCGGTCCAGCGGATCGCCTCGCGCGAGCCGGTGGCCACCGGGTGAGGATCGTCCCGGACGTCGGCGCCGCGACCGAGATGCCGGCGCTGGAGCCGCTGCTCGTAGAGCTCGCACGCGACGGACGCCACGGGCGCCACGTCCGCGGCGGCGAGAGCGCCGAGGATCACATCCCGGCCTCGTTCCGGCGGACCGTGCCGCTCGCCCTGCCCGAGCTCACCGAGCCGCAGGTGGTGCGCCACTACACCCACCTCGCGCAGCTCAACTACTCGGTGGACGGCGGGATGTACCCGCTCGGCTCGTGCACGATGAAGTACAACCCGAAGGTCAACGACCGCGCGGCCGCCCTTCCCGGCTTCGCCGACATCCACCCTCAGCAGCCCGACGAGACCGTGCAGGGCGCGCTCGCGCTGCTCCACGAGCTGCAGGACATCCTCGCGAAGGTCACCGGGATGGACGCGGTGACCCTGCAGCCCGCCGCCGGAGCGCATGCGGAGTTCACCGCTGTCCTGATGTTCAAGGCCTACCACGAGTCGCGCGGGGAGGGCTCCACGCGCCGGCGCGTCATCGTGCCGGACTCGGCGCACGGCACGAACCCCGCGTCGGCGGCGATGTGCGGGTTCGACGTGACGACGGTGCGGAGCGACGCGCGCGGCAACATCGACCTCGCCTCGCTCAAGGCCGCGCTCGGCCCGGACGTGGTCGGACTCATGCTCACGAACCCGAACACGCTCGGGCTCTTCGAGGAGCGCGTGCGCGAGGTCTGCGCGGCGGTCCACGACGTCGGCGGCCTGGTGTACGGCGACGGCGCGAACATGAACGCGCTCCTGGGCGTCGTCCGCCCCGGCGACCTCGGCCTCGACTGCATCCACATCAACGTGCACAAGACCTTCTCCACGCCGCACGGCGCGGGCGGCCCCGGCGCCGGCCCGCTGTGCGTGAAGACCCCGCTGGAACCGTTCCTGCCTCTGCACCGCGTCATCCGCGACGCCGACGGCACGTACCGCCGCGTCGCCGGCGCCCGGTTCCCGCAGGCCGTGGGCCGCATGCGCTCGTTCGTGGGGAACTTCGGGGTCCTCGTGCGCGCTTACACGTACATGCGGACGCTCGGCGAGGAGGGCATGGTCGAGACCTCGAACGACGCGATCCTCGCCGCGAACTACCTGCTCGCGCGCCTGCGCGCGCGCTACCAGGTGGCCTACGACCGCACGCCGATGCACGAGTTCGTGCTCACGGCCGCACCGCAGAAGAAGAAGGGCGCCTCGGCTCTCGACATAGCCAAGGCTCTGATCGACGAGGGCTTCCACCCGCCCAGCGTGTACTTCCCGCTCATCGTCCCCGAGGCGCTGATGATCGAGCCCACCGAGACGGAGCCGAAGGAGACGCTCGACGCGTTCGCCGACGCGATGATCAGGATCGCCGAGCGGGTCGATTCCGATCCCGGGTCCCTCCACGACGCGCCCGTCAGCGCCCCGCTGCGCCGCCTCGACGAGGTGAGCGCCGCGCGCCGGCCGGTCCTCCGATGG
>MGON01000082.1:0-1353 GCA_001795345.1 Chloroflexi bacterium RIFCSPLOWO2_02_FULL_71_16
GGCCGGCGGTCGCGCGGACGAACTTGCCGCCGTGCGCGGCGAACAGCTCGGCGATCTCCGCGGCGCTGTGGCTCTCCAGCGCGTTCCCGGTGAGGATGACCGCGCCCGTGTCGACGTCGTCGTGCCCGAGACCGGCGTCGGCGTAGGCGCGGTCGATGAACGCGCCGAGCGTCCCCGCGTCGATCGAGCCGTCGGCCCGGTACGGCGTGAGCAGGATCGGTGAGCGGTGAAGGACCTCGCGCTCGACCGGCACGAAGCGGCTCGAGAACGACGCGATCCGCTGGAGGCGGAGCCGGCTGAACATGCAATGCGACGTCGTGGATCCGATGTCGATGCCGACGGTCGTGAGGACCACGTCGTCGGGCTGCCAGGCCTCTTCGGACTCGACCTCGTCGCGCGGCGGCTCCGCGGCGTCGTGGTCGCGGAAATGGATCGTCAGGCCGGGACGACCTCGTGCATGCGCGAGGGGATGCCGCGCTTGCGCAGCTCCCCCTCATAGATCTCGCGGATGCGCGGGTCCTCGTCCTCGTACTCGATCTGCCGGCCGCCCTCCTTCACGCTCACGTCCATGCCCATCCAGGTGGCGAGCTTGTCCGCGACGGTCGGGTAGCGCAGGCTGCCGAAGGCGATCGCCAGGTAGCGCGCCGGCTCCGGGCTGACGTTGAAGTGCTGGTGGTAGAGGCGGTCAGCGGGCGCGAAGACCCCGCCGTGCTTCCAGTCGAAGCGCCGGAGCTCTCGCTCAGCCTCGTACCAGTAGAGGCTGTAGCCCTCGCCGGTGACCGCGAACACGTGGAAGTCCGGCCCATGGCGGTGACCCTTCTTGTAGGTCCCGACGGGCATCTCCGAGATGTGCGCGTGCATCGTCCCGTCGGCGAGGACGAACATGATGTTGCTGCCGCCGGCGCCGCGGGCGCTCCACTCCCGGAGCTCGAACGTGCGCAGGTCCGGGACGAAGTTCGTCTCCCACATGTGGCGGCCCGGCCGCGTCGGGATGAACGTGCCGTCGCCGCGGTAGTGCTGCTCGGCGCCGAAGCGCTCCGGGAATACCGTCGGGTTCTCGAAGACGAAGGCCTCGTTCCGGAAGACGTTCAGGACCAGCGGCAGATCGGTGACCGAGGCGAGGCGGGCGCTCCGGCGGCCGGAGCCGTTGAAGTGCTGGTACCGCGCGTTCAGCGGGATGGCGATGAGGCTGCTCGTCCGCCACTCGAAGCCGCGGCGCTCTCCGCCCGGAGTCTCGACCACGGTGCTCCCGTTCCCGTCGAGGACGTAGATGACCTCCTCGTAGAGGTGCCGCTGCGGCGCCGTCTCTCCGCCCGGCGGGATCTCGATCACGTGGATGTCCGCGAAGTCGCC
>MGON01000082.1:1495-1589 GCA_001795345.1 Chloroflexi bacterium RIFCSPLOWO2_02_FULL_71_16
TAGCGCGGCTCGGTCACGGCTTCCTCCTGACGGTCACATCTCGTCCCGGTCGCCGCGCACGGGTTCGCTCAGCGCGGCGCCGCGCTCGCGGCCG
>MGON01000082.1:1740-6097 GCA_001795345.1 Chloroflexi bacterium RIFCSPLOWO2_02_FULL_71_16
CGTCGTCGACGACGATCACCATCCGGCCGAGGTAGGCGCCGACACGGCACATCGAGGCGACGTGCGCGGCCTGCCGGGCGTGCCCGGCGTAGCGCTGCTCGATGGACACGGCGATGAGCAGGCGGCAGCCGCCCACTCCGAAGCAGTGGGCGTCCACGACGCCCGGGACGCCCGCGGCCTTCAGCTCGCGCAGGAGGAGCGCGGAGCGCAGGTACTCGCGAAAGCGGTGCGGCTCGTAGGGCGGCTTGTTCGGCGGGACGCCCAGGAGGATCGGGTCGTTCCGGTGGTAGATCGCCTGGATGTCGAGCACGGGCTCGGCGCGCGAGCCGGACGCGTAGTAGCCGGTCCACTCGCCGAAGGGGCCCTCCGGCGCGACGTTGTCGTGCCGCAGGAAGCCGGCGAGCACGACCTCGGCGTGCGCCGGGATGGGCAGGCCGGTGACCGGCTCCTTCACGACCTCGTACGGCTCGCCGCGGATCCCGCCGACCCAGTCGTACTCGGATACGCCCTGCGGGACCTCGAGCGCCGAAGCGATGAACAGGAGCGGCTCGACGCCGCAGACGATCGCGATCGGGCAGGGCTCGCGCCGCTGGAAGTACTTGTCGCGGAACTGCCGGCCGTGCTTCCCGGGCGAGATGTACACGCCGACGTGCTTGCTGTCCTGGATCATCACCCGGTACGTACCCAGGTTCACCCAGTCGCTGTCGGGATCCTTCAGCACGTCGACGACGCCGGTGCCGATGTAGCGGCCGCCGTCGAGCGGGTGCCAGTGCGGCGTCGGGAACCGGAGGACGTCGACGTCGTCGCCGCGCAGGACGTTCTCGAAGACCGGGCCGTCCTTGACGTACCGGGGGGCGACCCCGCGGCCTTCCTCGGTGAGCTTCATGAAGGCGTCCATCAGCGGGCGGCGCTCGATGTCGAGCGGCAGGCCTAACGTCAGCGCGAGGCGCCGGCGCGTCGCGTTGGCGTTCGCGAGGATGCGGTACCCGCTCGGGTACCCCGGGATGTCGTCGAAGAGGACGGCGGGGGAGTCGTCGGTGTGGTGGAGCATCTCCGTGACGCGGCCGATGTCCTCCTGCCACGTCGCCCCGCGCACGTCACGCAGCTCGCCGAGCGGGCGCACCCGCTCGATCCACTCACGGAGATCGCGGTATTCCACTTGTCTCCTCCCCGTACGCGATCGTGGCACGGCTCGGGCGAGCTCGCGAATGGACGAATGGTCTGACCATTCTATGTATACTCGGTCCCCGAGGCTGGCGCCGGGCTGGCGCGGCGCACCACATCACACACAGGTGGAGGTCCAGCGATGGCGGTCGAAGCGAAGCCGCGCGCCGCGAGCAGGACGCTACGAGACCCGAAGGGACCGCCGGCGAGCAAGGACGACCTCCGCTCGCTCCCCGCGACCATCGACTGGCTGCGGCGCGAAGGTCTGCTCATGGAGACCGACGTCGAGGTCGACGGCGACCTCCAGCTGACGGGCATCCAAAAGCACTTCGACGGGAGCTACCCGATCCTCTTCAACAACGTGAAGGGCTACCCGGGGCTGCGCGCGGTGACGAACCTCTTCGCCAACATGGACATCGTCGACCGCATGTTCGGCTGGGAGGACCGCACCGAGCGGACCCGCAAGCTCTCGCACGCGCTCACGCATCCGATCCCGAACGAGGTGATCCCGCAGGAGGAGGCGCCCTGCCAGCAGGTCGTGATCACCGACGACCTCGACGTGAACAAGCACGTCATGGCGATCCGCCACACCCACCTCGAGTCCGAGATCACGATCGGCAGCGGCAACAGCGTCGTCGTCGGCGAGCACTTCTGGGGCGGCTCGCACATCGGCTACAACCGCATGAACTTCCGCTGGGGGAACATCGGCACCTTCCAGATCTCTCCCGGCTCGCACATGTGGCAGGTCCTGACGAAGTACTACGGCGACGAGCCCATCCCGCTCACCGTGTGCTTCGGCCTCCCCGTGGCGTCGACGCTCCTCGCCGGCGGCGGCTTCGATTACGTCGTCCTGCCGCGCGGAGGTGACGAGCTCGGCGCGGCGGGCGCGGTGCAGGGCTTCCCGACGCGACTGGTGAAGGCGCGCACGGTGGACGCGTACGCCGTAGCCGACTGCGAGCTCGTGCTCGAGGGGTACCTCATGCCGCGGGACAAGCGGTACGAGACCCGCGAGTCGGAGCAGGCCGACAAGCAGGGGAAGTTCCACTTCCACCCGGAGTGGGCGGGGTACATGGGCAAGGCCTACAAGGCGCCGGCCTTCCACGTCACCGCCATCACGATGCGCAAGGGTCCGCCAAAACCCGTCATCTACCCGATGGGCGTGCACATGTACGACTGCAACAACATCGACACGACGGTCCGCGAGGCCGCCTTCTACGAGCTGTGCGAGCGGATCCAGCCGGGTCTCATCCACGACGTGAACATCCCGTTCCCGATGACGGACTGGGCCGGGGTGATCCTCCAGGTGAAGAAGCGGCTCAAGACCGACGACGGCTTCGTGCGGAACTTCCTCGTGGCGTCGATGGCCTGCAGCTCCGGCCTGCGGCTGGCGATCGCCGTGGACCACGACGTCGACATCTACTCGATGGACGACATCATCTGGGCGCTCACGACGCGGATGGATCCGCGGAACGACATCCTCAACCCCCTGCCCGGTGGCGCCGGCCAGACGTTCATCCCGTCCGAGCGCCTGACGGCGGGCGACCGCCAATGGACCGCGATGAACACGCGCTTCGAGGGTGGCGCGGCCATCGATGCCACGGTGCCGTTCGGCTACGAGAACGACTTCATGCGGCCGGTCTATCCGATCGACCGTGTCGACCCCTCGAAGTGGTTCGGCGACACCGAGATCGCGAAGGCGAAGACGCTCATGAAGGGCTGGGCCGAGGTCCTATCGCGCAGCGGGCGATAGGAGTCGGGTGAGCCTGCCCTCCGGTCCCGAGCTGCGGCCCGCGGGGAGCGCCGAGCCGCTCGCCGGCATGCGGGTCATCGAGCTGGCCGACGGCTGGAGCGCGCAGTGTGGCCGGATCCTCGCGGATCTCGGCGCCGACGTCGTGAAGGTCGAGCCTCCGGCCGGTGACGGCGCGCGGGCGCGCCCACCCTTCGTCGCGGACCGGCCCGGACCCGACCGGGGCTTCTGGTGGCTGGCGCTGAACGCCAACAAGCGCGGCGTCACCCTCGACCTCGCCCATCCGGGAGGGCAGCTGGTGCTGCGCCGGCTCGTCGAGACCGCGGACGTCCTCGTCGAATCGCTCCCGCCCGGCGAGCTCGAGCGGCTCGGCATCGGGGCGGACCGCCTGGCGTCCTGGAACGAGCGGCTCATCCACACGTCGGTCACGCCGTACGGGTCGGACGGGCCGCTAGCCTCGGCGCCGGCATCGGACCTCGAGGTGACGGCCGCGAGCGGCGCGCTGTCGCTCGCGGGCGAGCCCGGCAAGCCGCCGGTCCGCACGACGCTCCCGCAGTCGCCGTTCTGGGCCGGGATGTACGCGGCGATGGGCACGCTCCTCGCGTACCTCGCGCGAGGCACCACCGGGCGCGGCCAGCGCGTGGACACCTCGGCGCAGGCGAGCATGGTCACGGTCCACCCGCCTGCGCCGGTCTTCTGGTCCCTCCTCGGCGAGGAGCACTCGCGTCTCGGGCCCTACCTGCTCGGCCGCAGCATCGTTGGCGCACGGTTCCGGAACATCTGGCGCTGCCGGGACGGCTACGTCTCCTTCGCCATCCAGGGCGGCGCGATCGGCCGGCACACCGGGAAGAGGCTCGTCGAGTGGATGGCCACGCGCGGCGAGGTGCCCGAGGCGCTCCGGTCGATCGATTGGGACCGCTTCGACAACACGACGCTCCGGCAGGAAGACGTCGAGCGCCTCGAGGCCGCGGTGGCCCCGTTCTTCGAGGGGCTGACGAAGCGGGAGTTCTTCGAGGGCGTCGTCGCCCGCAACATGCTCGGCTATCCCGTCTCGACGGTCGCGGACGTGCTCGAGGACCCGCAGCTGCGCTCGCGCGGCTTCTGGCAGGAGACCCAGATCGACGCGGCGGGCCGGAGCGTGGAATTCCCCGGCGGGTTCGCCCTGTTCGATGGCGAGCGGCCGCGCGTGCGGCGCCCTGCCCCGCGCATCGGAGAGCACAACGACGAGGTCTACGTGAGCGAGCTCGGTCTCCGGCCGGAGGAGCTTGCCGCGACGCGGGCGGCGGCCGTCGCATGACCGAGCTCGCGACGCTCGCGCGCCCCGGTGTCGCCTCGCCCCAGGCGCTGGCCGGGATCCGGGTCGTCGAGATCGGCTTCGCCGCGGCCGGCCCGCTGGTCGGGAAGTACCTCGCCAATCACGGGGCAGAGGTGATCCACGTCGAGTCG
>MGON01000082.1:6110-10772 GCA_001795345.1 Chloroflexi bacterium RIFCSPLOWO2_02_FULL_71_16
CTTCCGCTCGACCTACCCGCCGTTCAAGGAGAACCTGCCCGGTCCCGACCGCGCCGGAATGTTCGCCTTCTACAACGACGGGAAGCGCGGCGTGACCGTGAACCTGAAGCACCCGCGGGGCGTCGAGCTCGTGCGCGCGCTGATCGCCCGCTCGGACGTCCTCATCGAGAGCTTCCCCGCGGGGACGATGGCCAGGCGCGGCTTCGACCATGCGTCGCTCGCGGCGGAGCACCCCGGGCTCGTGATGCTCTCGAGCTGCAACCAGGGTCAGACGGGACCGCACGCGCAGCACCCCGGGTACGGAAGCCAGCTCACCTGCCTCGCCGGATTCGTCCATCTGCTGGGAGACCCGGACGAGAGCCCCGTGATCCTGTACGGGCCGTACATCGACTACATCGCCGTTGGTTACGGGGTCATCGCCGTCCTCGCGGCGCTGGCGCGCCGCCGCTCCACTGGGAGAGGCACGTACATCGACCTGTCGCAGTACGAAGCGGGCCTTCAGTTCATGGGCCCGGCCCTGCTCGAGCACCAGCTGAACGGGACCATCCCGACGCGGGCCGGGGATCGCGACACCGTCGCCGTCCCCCACGGCGTGTATCCCTGCGCGGGTGAGGATCGCTGGATAGCCCTCTCCGTCTGGACCGACGAAGAGTGGTCCACGCTGCGGACGGCGCTCGGCGATCCGGCCTGGGCGTGCGACGAGCGCTGGCGCACCGCCGCCGGCCGCCGCGCGGGCGAGGGCGAGCTCGATCTGCGCATCGCCGAGTGGACCCGGCCACGGACGCGCGAGGAAGCCGTCGGACGGCTTCGCGCGGCCAACCTGCGCGCGGCGCCGGTGCTGACGATCGGCGAGCTGTTCCAGGACGAGCAGCTGACGCACCGGGCTTTCTTCCGCGGCCTGCCGCATCCGGTGATCGGCACCGTCCACTGCATCTCGGCGCCCTTTGCGCTCTCGGCGACGCCGTCCCGGCAGGAGCGTGCCGGTCCGACGCTCGGCGCCGACAACGATCACGTCTTCGGCGGGATCCTCGGCCTCGGGGACGAGGAGCGGGCGGCGCTGGCGCGCGATGGCGTCTTCGACTGAGCCGCGCGGCGTCCCAGCAGAGGGCGGGGACGAGCGCGCGGCGGAGATCGAGCGGCGCAAGAGCGATCATCTCTCGCTCGCGGCCGGGGAAGGCGTCGAGACGACGGCGCGCGCGGGTTGGGGTGACGTCCACCTGGTCCACGACGCGCTGCCGCGCGTCGACGCGGACGACGTCGACCTCTCGGTCGATCTCCTCGGCCGCCGCCTAGCGCTTCCGCTCGTGATCACGGGCATGACCGGCGGGCACCAGAAGGCGCACGAGGTGAACCGCGTCCTCGCGTCGGCGGCGGAGCGCAATGGGCTGGCGTTCGGCGTGGGCAGCCAGCGGGCCGCGCTGCGCGATCCGGCGCTGGTGCCGACCTACGCCGTGGCGCGCGAGGCGGCGCCGACCGCGTTCCTCATCGGGAACATCGGGATCTCTCAGCTCATCGACCAGCCCGGCGAGGCGGGTCTCGGCGAGGCCGATCTCGCGCTGGTGGTGGAGATGGTCCGCGCGGACGCCCTCGCGGTGCACCTGAACTATCTCGAGGAGATGGTCCAGCCCGAGGGCCAGACCCGAGCGCGCGGCGCCGAGGACGCCCTGGCATCGCTGGCGCGCGGGTGTCGCGTCCCGATCATCGCCAAGGAGACCGGTGCCGGCATCGGCCGAGCGACGGCGGAGCGCCTGGCCGCGCTCGGCGTGCGCGCGATCGACGTCGGCGGCGTGGGCGGGACCTCCTTCGCGACGATCGAGTCCCGCCGTGCGCGCGAGCGCGGGGACGAGACACGGGCGGCCCTGGGCGAGCGCTTCGTCGACTGGGGCCTGCCCACGGCCGTGGCGGTCGCCGGCGCCGTCTCGACGGGGCTTCCGGTCATCGCGACCGGCGGCGTGCGCGGCGGACTCGACGCCGCCGTCGCGCTCGCGCTCGGTGCGACCGCGGTGGGCGTCGGGCGGCCGCTGCTGCAGGCGGCGCTACGTGGCGAGCGCTACGTCCAGGACTGGATCGCGCGGTTCGAGAGCGAGCTGCGCGCCGCGACGTTCCTCGCGGGCGTGGCGCGGGTCGCCGACCTGCGATCCGCGCCGCGCGTCGTGCTCGGCGATACCCGCGAGTGGCTGGCGCAGCTGGGGTATCCGACCACCCCCGCGTGAGCCGTCCGACGAGGGCAGCGCTCTAGGCAATACCCCCACCTAGACTGGCGGGAGTGGTGAGGACGGACATCGCCGCGATGGCCAGCGCGCTTCGCGACGCTTTCGCTTCGGCGGGGCCGGGGGTCGAGGAGCGCCGGACGGGGACCGGTCGCGCCTTCCTCGTCGAGGGGCGCGCCCTGGGGCAGGTGGACGAGGGCTCCGGCTCGCTGCGCGTCCGCATGTGGCTGGTGGCCGGCGACCGCCCCGCCGTGGAGGCGCGGCCGACGTTCGACCCGCAGAGCGGCTGGATGGTGGTCGTCTCGGACGACGACGTCGGCTTCGTGCGCGAGCTCATGCCCTCCGCGTACCGCGCCGCCGCGAAGGGCGAGGAGACCGCCGCCCCGGCGCAGCGCGACGAGGCCACCCGCGGACAAGCAACGAGGGCGGCGTCGCCGCCGCCCTCGTCGGAAAAGCCGTCGGTAAGAGGCGCTGCTAGTGGCAGGCCTTCGCGGTCCCGGTCTCCCCGGCGGTCTTGAAGGACTGACCGCACCCGCAGGACGACACGGCGTTCGGGTTCCGAAGAGCGAAGCCGCCACCCATGAGGGCGTCGACGAAGTCGATCTCCGATCCCTTGACGTACATCGCGCTCATGGGATCGACGACGATGCGCACGCCGTCGGTGTTGACGACCGCGTCACCCTCCTCGACCCCTTCCGCGAACGTCATCCCGTACGAGAAGCCCGAGCATCCGCCCGGCGTCACGTAGACGCGGAGGGCGAGATCGGCGCGACCCTGCTCCTGGATGATCTCCTTGAGCTTGTCCGCGGCCCGCGAGGTCATGCTGACGACGGGCTGCTCGCCCGCCTGGGCCTCTTGGGTCCCCTGCTGCTCGATGGCCATTTCTACCCTCCGCCTTAGTTGCGCTCAGTCTACCCCCCCGATATCGCTGCAGGAAGGCCTCCAGCGTGACCTTAGACCTGTCTCACACTGGGCCTTATGGCCTCATTCCACTTCTCGCCCAGACCCAACCGCGCCCACGAGATCGGGTGGCGCGAATGGGGTAGCGAGGCGTTCCGCGAGGCCAAGGAGGAGGACCGGCCGATCCTCCTCGGGATCAGCGCGGTGTGGTGCCACTGGTGCCATGTGATGGACGAGACCTCCTACAGCGATCCCGAAGTGATCCGGCTGATCAACGAGCGCTACGTGCCCGTGCGTGTCGACAACGACCAGCGCCCTGACGTGAACCGGCGCTACAACATGGGCGGCTGGCCCACGACCGCGTTCCTTACACCGGACGGCGAGATCCTCCACGGTGGTACCTACGTCCCGCCACAGCAGATGCGCGACTACCTGGTGCAGGTAGCCGATGTCTGGCGAGACAAGCGCCCCGAGCTCGAGACGCGCATCCGCGAGGCGCAGGAGAAGGAGACCCCGCGGGCCTCCAAGGAACGAGGTCAGCTGTCATGGGACATCGTCGACACGGTCGGCTCGCTGATCCGAGGCCAGTACGACCCGCAGTACGGCGGGTTCGGCCGCGAGCCCAAGTTCCCGCAGTCGAAGCTGCTGCGCTTCCTCATCGACGAGCACCGCCGGCACGGCTACCCGGACGTCGCCGCGATGATCCACAAGACGCTGGGCGCGATGGCGGGCGGCGGCATGTACGACCAGGTCGAGGGCGGCTTCTTCCGGTACTCGACCACGCGGCAGTGGCAGATCCCGCACTTCGAGAAGATGCTCGAGGACAACGCCGAGCTGCTCGCCGTGTACAGCGAAGCGCACCGCTCCTTCCCGAATGCCGGGTACGACCGCGTGGTCCGCGACGTGATCCGCTGGATGGACGCGGTCCTCTGGCGTGACGAGGCGAAGGCCTTTGCCGGCTCTCAGGACGCCGACGAGCACTACTACGGACTGGATGCTGGTGAACGCGCGAAGCACGGAGCGCCCTACGTCGATCCGACGATATACACGAGCTGGAACGCGCTCGCCGCGTCGGCGTACGTCGCCGCGTTCCGTGCGCTCGGCGATCCAGAACTCGATGAACGCTCGCATCAGACGATGGGCACGCTCGCGACCCGAATGGTGCGCCCGGACGAGCGGCCCGTCCCCGAGGATGCCGCGCGGAACGCCATCGGCCACTTCGACACCGGCAGCGGGCCGGACGTGTTCGACCTGCTCACGGATCACGCGGCGCTTCTCGCCGGGAGCATCGATGCGTACGAGACCGGTCTGCATCCGAGCGCACTGGGTGGCGCGACACGGATCGCGGCGCGCATGCGCGAGCGGCTCGAGGACCGCGAGAACGCCGGCTTCTGGGACGCCCCCGAGCGCGAGGAGCTCGGCCGAGTCACGAAGCGCGAGAAGCCGATCGAGGACAACGCGCTGGCCGCGGACGCGCTCCTCCGTCTGGCGGCGCTCACCGGGGACGAGGGCTGGCGCGACAGCGCCGTTCGCGCCCTCGAGGGGTTCGCCG
>MGON01000082.1:10845-11095 GCA_001795345.1 Chloroflexi bacterium RIFCSPLOWO2_02_FULL_71_16
TCTGGCGCGTCGCCCGCCAGGCCCTGGACCCGGCGCTCTCGCTGCACCGGCTCGATCCGGCGCGCGACGCCGAGCAGCTCGCGTTGCTCGGCTACCCGCCGGAGCGCACGGCCGCGTACGTGTGCGTCGGGACGGTCTGCTCCGAGCCGATCGAGGCGGCCGAAGGCCTCGAGGCCGAGCTCGCGCGGGCGAAGGGGCGCCTCGAGCGGGCCTAGATCGAGGGCCGTAGCGACCGGCGTCCGCGGTCCGA
>MGON01000082.1:11117-13176 GCA_001795345.1 Chloroflexi bacterium RIFCSPLOWO2_02_FULL_71_16
CGAGCTCGCGACTGCGAGAGCGGCTCCGCGAGCGCGGCTTCCTTCCACCGGACTACGAGGGAGGCGGGCTCGCGAACGTCCCGGCCACCGCGCTCGCGGTCCTCGGGATGCGTGGCGACCACGAGCTGCCTCCGCTCCGCGAGCTCGACCCGGCGCTCTCGGACGGCGTGCGGCAGGTCGTCGTCGTGCTCGCGGACGGCCTCGGCGTGGGGCAGCTGGAGCGGCTGTGCGCCCACGGCGAGGTCCCCTTCCTCGCGTCGCTCCTGGAGCGGGCCCGCCGGAAGGACGACGCGCAGCTGTTCGAGGCGACGTCCGTGTTCCCTAGCACCACTGCCGCGGCCATCACGACGATGAACACGGCGCGCACCCCGCAGGAGCACGGGAACATCGCGTACTTCATCTGGCTCGAGGAGTTCTCGCAGGTGACCCAGATGCTCCGCTGGGGCCGCGCCACCCAGCGGCGCGGCTCGTACTTCGACGATCCGGCGCTGGATCCGCGCCGCTTCGCGCTGGTCCCGTCCATCCATGCACGGATCCGCGAGCGCGGCGGGCGCTCGTACCTCATCGAGCCTGAGCTGTTCCGGCACGAGGCCATGACGCGCATGCACGCCTCCGAGGCCGAGTTCGTGGGATACGTCCTCCCGAGCACGCTCGGCGTTCGCATCGGCCAGCTCCTCGACCAGCGCCCGTGGGGCGGCGCCCCGGCGTACGTGTACGCGTACTGGGCGGGCATCGACACGGCCGCGCACCTGTACGGACCGCGCAGCCCCGAGCACAGCGCCGAGGCGAGCCTGTTCGACAGGGCGATGGAGCGGGCCTTCGCCGGCCGCGTGCACGGCGACACGCTCGTGCTCCTCACGGCGGACCACGGTCACGCGGAGGTGGATCCGCAGCAGCTCATCGACATAGAGGGCGACCAGGATCTGCGCGCGCTGCTTCGGGCTCCCGTCGCCGGCGAGCCGCGCCTCGTGTTCCTCCACACCGACCGCGCGGACGCGGTGCGCGGGCATCTGGAGCGGCGGTGGCCCGGCGCGTTCACGATCTTCGACCGCGAGGACGCCATCGCCGAGGGTCTCTTCGGGCGCGGCGACCCGAGCGTGGCGCGCCGCCGCATCGGCGAGGTCTGCGCGATGCTCGACGGCCAGCGCGCGGCGACGCTCGTGCGCGTCGACGGCCAGGCCGTTCATCACCGCGGCGCGCACGGCGGCATGACCGCCGACGAGATGCGCGTCCCTGTCCTGGCGTGGCGCTCGTGATCCGCTAGGCTTCCGCCCGTGTCCGTGCAGTCCTACCTTCCCGACGTCGCCGGCGGCATGGTGGTGGGTGGAGTGTTCGACGACGACGCGACCGCCGGCGCGGCGCTCGAGCTGCTGCGCTCATCGGGCATCCGCCCGCAGGACGTCTCCGTCCTCGCGAGCGCGCGGGCACGCGCCGAGAGGCTGGCGGGCGACCGCGCCTGGACCCCCGCCCGGAACGCGGCCGGTCCCTCGCTGCTGCGCAAGCTCATGCCCGCGGCCGGGCTCCCGGCCGAGGTGAAGCGCCGCTACGGCGAGCCGCTCCGCGGGGGCAAGGTCGTCGTCCTGATCGCCGCCGACGGGCAGCCGGCCGACACGATCGCCGCGCTGCTCGACCAGGCGAAGGCGACGCTGGTCGAGCAGTGGTGGCAGTCGCCGGCTGCGCTCTTCGCGCCGCCCGACCTCGCCGGGCCGTTCTAGGCACGGACCCGCCCCCGGTCGGTCGTTCGCTCTCTCCACGAGCCTTCGAAGTCGCGTCGGCACGTTGTGTGCTCGACAGACCACCGCTCGGTAGGACGAGTAGCACGGGCGGCCCGAAGGGCCGCGAAAAGAAAAGGAGTTAGGGACCGACATGGGTCAGACCAACATCAACACGCCAGGTCCGGGGTCGTCGGGGGACGGCTTCGGGGCCGGGATGATCATCGGCATCATCCTGCTCATCCTCATCGTCCTCGTGCTCGTCTTCTACGCCGGCCCGCAGATCTTCGTGAACAACACGCCGGCACCGGGGTCCTAAGTTCTTCGCGCGGTCGGCGGAGCCCTCG
>MGON01000082.1:13200-15819 GCA_001795345.1 Chloroflexi bacterium RIFCSPLOWO2_02_FULL_71_16
CCGCATCCGGACAGCCAGCACCTCTCCGTGCTGGAGGTGCACTTCAAGGACGGCGCGCGCAATCGTCTCCACACGCACACGACGGACCAGATCCTCGTGATAACGGAGGGGCGCGGCATCGTCGCGACGAAGGACGAGCGGCACGACGTGTCCCCCGGCGACGTCGCCTTCATCCCGGCAGGCGAGCCTCACTGGCACGGCGCGGCGCCCGGGCACGACATGACCCATTGGTCGATCACCGCGCGCGCGCGTACGACCGTGGTCGGCGAATAGACCGTCGCGGGCTTAGCCCAGCTGCGCTCCGGCCATCTGCTCGAGCCGCGCGACGCGCGCTTCCATCGGCGGGTGGGTCGCAAAGAGAGATGCGAAGCCGCCGGGGATGAGCGGCTGCACGATGAAGAGGTGCGCCACGCTCGGGTTCACCGGGAGCGGGACGCGTTTCGAATAGGCGTCCAGCTTCCGGAGCGCGGAGGCGAGCGCGAGCGGGTCGTTCGAGAGCGCGGCGCCCGTATCGTCGGCGCCGTACTCGCGGGAGCGGCTGATCGCGAGCTGCACGATCATCGCCGCGATCGGGAGCACGATGATCCCGATGAGCATCCCGATGGGATTCGCGTTCCGGTCCCGGTGCCCCCCGAAGATCATGGACCACTGCGCCATCTGCGCGAGGAACGCGATCGCGCCGGCGATCGACGCGACGACAGCCATGACGAGCGTGTCCCGGTTGCTGACGTGGCCCAGCTCGTGCGCGAGGACCGCACGCAGCTCGCGCTCGCTGACGACCTCGAGGATCCCGGCGGTCACCGCGACCACCGCGTGCTCCGGGTCGCGGCCGGTCGCGAAGGCATTCGGGGCCGGCTGCCCGATGATCGCCACGCGCGGCATCGGGAGCTCCGCCCGCCGTGCGAGGTCGGCCACGATCCGATGGATCTCGGGCGCGTCCGCCGCCGAGACCTCGCGGGCGCCCGCCATCCGCAGCGCGATCTTGTCGCTGAACCAGTACGCGGAAACGTTCATCACGACGGCGAGGACGAGCGCCAGCACCATGCCCTGCTCGCCGGCGATGAGCCGACCTCCGAACACGAGCAGCACGGTGAGGAGCGCAAGGAGGAACGCGGTCTTCACGGCGTTCATGCCGTCCATCTTCGCACTGTTCCGGCGCTTCGATGGCGCGACCGCGATCGGTCGCGAGCGATGCCGGTCGGCCTCACGGACGGCCGGAGGTCAGGAGATCGGGGTCAACGACGGCGTGCGGCACGCTTCCGCCGGCGCCGCGCGTGGGTCGCCTCGAGCGCGAGCTCCATGGCCGCCTTCTCGCTGAGCTCGCTCCGCGCCCAGACGCGCTCGAGGAGGTCGAAGCCGAGATAGCTGCGGAGCGCGCGCTCGACGAATTCGGAGTTGGCCTGATCTGCGCGCGCCGCGCCCACCTTCGCGGCGCGGACCACGTTCTCGGCGAGGTAGTAGGTGACCTTTCGCTTTGGACGGCTTGCCATCATGACAGCATACGAAGGCGGCTGGGCCGCTTGAAATGGGAGGACAGATGTCGGTCGACCGGAGTCACGAGAAAGAGAACGACGCCGAGCGCGAGCGGCTGCGCTCGCTTGTGGGTCGGCTCAGCGACGCGGAGCTGGCGAAGCCGATGCCGGCCGGCTGGACGGTAGCGGCGGTGCTAGCGCACGTCGGCTTCTGGGACGCGCGAGCGATCTACTGGACCGACAAGTGGGAAGGTGGCGCCCAGCCGTCGGCTCCCGACTCCGAGACCAGGGAAGACGTCGAGTGGATCAACGAGTCGGCGAAGCCGCACTGTCTCGCGCTCCCGCCGCGTGACGCGGCCCGTCTCGCCCTGCGGCTGGCCGAGGAGGCGGACGCGAAGGTCGCCGCTCTGAGCGACGACCTGCTCGAGAAGGTCCGCGCGGTCGGACCGCCCTTCAACCTCTCACGCGCGGAGCACCGCAGAGAGCATCTGGACGACATCGAGCGCGCGCTGAGGGGATAGGCCTCTAGGCGCGTCTGCCCTCGCGGCCGCCCTCGGCCTCGATGGACCAGCCCTCGTGCGCCAGCCGATCGCGTTCCTTCACGAGGTCGTCGTACCGGCCCACGCGGGACCATGGCAGGTCGGCATCGTCGGGAATGCCTGGGTTGGTGCGCTCCTCGATCGTGCCATCGCTCAGATACGCGCGCGTCACGACGTAACGGTCCCCGTGCCCCAGTCGGCGCGTGACGTACGCGCGCATGATCTCGCGCCTGAGATCCACGGCGGCCGACGCTAGCACCCGTAGGCTGGTGAGGTGAGTCCCGAGACGACGATCGCGACCCCTCGCATGATCCTCCGCTCGCTGCGGCCCGAGGACTGGGAGGTCACGCATGGCATCTTCTCCGACCCCGAGGCGATGCGGTTCATCCCGGGTGGCGCGTTCGACGATCCCGAGCGCTGCCGCCGGTGGGTCGCGAAGGTGCGCGAGAACGAGGAGCGCGACGGCTACGGCTTCTGGGCGATGGAGCTCACCGAGACCGGCGAGGTCGTCGGACAGTGCGGCCTCGTGAAGGTGGCGGGGAAGGGCCCGGAGATCGAGGTCGCGTATCACCTCCTGCGCGCTCACTGGGGCCGCGGCTACGCGACCG
>MGON01000082.1:15825-16101 GCA_001795345.1 Chloroflexi bacterium RIFCSPLOWO2_02_FULL_71_16
CGAGATCCTCGGTGGAGCACGGCCTCGGGAAGCTAGGGCTCGAGAAGATCATCGGCCTGACGTTCCCCGAGCACCGCGTCTCGCAGCGTGTCCTCGAGAAGGCCGGCCTCACGTTCGTGCGCGAGGCGGAGTGGTACGGCATGGCCATGCGGGAGTACCAGATCACGGCCTGAGCGATCACCGAGCCAGCGGCCAGTAGAGCTCCTTCTGCACGGATGCGTCATCGAGACCGGCCGCGCGAAGCAGTCGATCCGCCGAGACCGTCATCTCCGGGTT
>MGON01000083.1:0-219 GCA_001795345.1 Chloroflexi bacterium RIFCSPLOWO2_02_FULL_71_16
GAGCCTGTGTCGGCGCACCGCGGTACCCGAGGGGGCGCGCATCCGCATTCGCCGCGTCATCCGCGGTGCGCCTCACTTGCCCGCCGCTACCAACGATGGAAGGCGGGATGGCCATCCTTGACGGCGACGAACGTTCCGCGCGCCTTGGCGCACTCGTTGCCGCCGGCGCTGAGCGTCGCCTCCACCGTCGCGCGGTCGGGCTTCGCCTCGACCACGCGC
>MGON01000083.1:260-6371 GCA_001795345.1 Chloroflexi bacterium RIFCSPLOWO2_02_FULL_71_16
GAAGCGGATCGTGTACTCCGCGGTGACCATCGGCGGCGGCGCCGGGAGCGCGCGGCGCTGCATGAGCTCCCACGCGGCGGTCCACAGCATGTGGCAGTCGGCGATGGTACCGGCGATGCCGCCGTTGAGCATGCCGCTGAACGCTTCGTGGTGTGGTCCCGGACGGAAGCTCGCCACTACCACGTCACCCCGCGGGAAGCTGCGGATGTGGAGGCCCGCGGGATTGGCAGGGCCGCATCCGAAGCAGACAAGTCCCGGCGCGTAGCGCTCCTGCAGGCTCGGACCGGCTTCCGCTGCGCCGCTCAGCTGCCCGTGAGCTCCTTGATGACCTGGATCATCTCGGGGCGCGGCCGGTACCCCATGGAGTCGTTGATGTGGAGGATCGGATCGTTCTGCGAGTCGTTGTCGGTGCGGACGCGGTCCACCCCGAGCGCGATCGCCTGCATGACCGTCTCGCACTTGAGCGCCCGGGCCACCCCCTTGCCGCGGACGGACCGCGCGGTACCGGTCCAGTCGGTGGCGACGACGCCGCGCACGGGCGGGTAGGAGAGCGCGGATATCCCGACGACGTCCTCTCCCACGCGGGCGATCCACATCCGATCCTCGCGGATGCCCGGATCCTGTAGCCACGTGCGGAACACCTCGAACGGCGTCGGCACCCAGGGAACGGTCCGCGGGGTGTCCTGCGAGGCCTCCTCGCTCATGCGCCAGATCTTCCGGTCCTTCTCGGGGTCCGGATCGTCGGCGACCGTCAGCACCTCTATGCCCTGCCGGTCCATGCGCGCGCGGGAGTCGCGCGTCATCTCCTCGAGCCTGCTGCGGTTCGCGATCAGGTCCAGCTCCCAGAAGCGCTCGCGGCGCTGCTCGCGGTAGCCGCGGGACGTGACCACATCGACGCGCAAGCGGTCCCACTCCCAGACCCATGTCGTGGCGCGGAGCGCGCCGTCGCGCCGGGCGAGGTCCTCGCTCTGCGCCAGCAGGGCGCCGACGCGCTCGGGCGTGCGCAGGGCCTTGACCACCTCTCCGGTCACCCGCGCGTAGCGCTCGGGCATCTTGTCCCAGGAAGCGTGCTGGATCCCGGCGAGCCCGACGGGCTTGCCGCCGCGCAGCGCGACGAGACGCCGCACGGTCGCGGTGGGATCGACATTCGCCCACCAGTGGCGCCAGAGAACGGGGTCCTCCGGATCGTCGGGCTGCAGCTCCGTGTACATGTCGGCCGCGAAGGCAGCGTCGTCGAGGGTCGCCTCGCGGAGCGCGAGGTCGCCCGCGGTCAGCTCGCCGGTGGCGATCACCTCCCGATATTGCCAGAGGCCAGCGCTCGTGCGAGATACTTGGAGGCGAGATGCCGCTCATTCCGCAGCGCCGCTGGGTCCTGCCGGTGGTGGCGCTGGGGCAGCCTCCCGACGGGATCCCCCTGCTGATCGCGCGGATCATGGCCGCGCGCGGCCTCGCCGCGGTAGACATGCCGGCATTCCTGGAAGCAAGACCGACGGAGGTCGGGCCGCCGATGCTCGACCAGGAGAGGGCGGTCGAGCGGATCCGTGGTGCGCTCGCGGCTCGCGAGCGCATCGTCGTATACGGGGACTACGACGTGGACGGCGTGGCCGGGGCGTCCGTCCTGGTGCGGGCGTTCCGCCGGCTCGGCTTCACGGTCGGCGCGTACATCCCGGACCGCTACGAGGAGGGCTACGGGATCAACGGCGGCGCCCTCCGGAAGCTGGCGGCCGACGGCACGCGCCTCGTCGTCTCGGTGGACTGCGGCATCACCGCGGTCGCCGAGGCTGCCCTCGCTCGCGAGCTGGGGATCGACCTCATCATCACGGACCACCACCACCCGCCCCCGGTCATCCCCGACGCATATGCCGTCGTGAACCCGCGCCGCCCGGGCGACCCGTCCCTCGACAAGGATCTGGCCGGTGCCGGCGTCGCGTTCGCCATCGCGCGCGACCTGCTCGGGCCGGAGCTCTACGCGGCCCACGAGGCCGAGCTGCTCCAGCTCGCGGCCGTGGCGACCGTCGCCGACGTCGTGCCGCTCCGCGGGGGCAACCGGCACCTCGTCCGCCGCGGCCTGGCGGCGCTCAACGCGTCGCCGATCGTGGGCCTGCGCGCGCTCGCCGCGCGCGCGGGGCTCCGCCTCGGCCACATCACCGCGTCCGAGATCGGCTGGGTCATCGGCCCGCGCCTGAACGCCGCCGGTCGCATCGCCGACGCCGAGGACGCGCTGCGCATCCTGCTCACCGAGGACGAGGCCGAGGCGAAGGCGCTCGCGGACCGCCTCGAAGAGCGGAACACGGAGCGCCAGCAGCTCACGCAGGTCGTCGTGCGCGGCGCTCGGGAGCGTGCCCTCGAGCGTCCCGAGGCCTGGGTCACGACCGTCGCGGACACCGGATGGCCCGCGGGCATCGTCGGTCTCGCGGCGTCGCGCCTGGTCGAAGACCACGGGCGGCCGGCGGTGGTCATCGCGCTCGACGGCGCCGAGGGGAAGGCCAGCTGCCGCTCCGTCTCCAGCGTCCACATCGCCGAGGCGCTCGCCGAATGCGGCGACCTGCTCACGAAGCACGGGGGTCACGCCATGGCGGCGGGCTTCTCCATCCCCGCGGGCAACGTCGAGGCCTTCCGTGACCGGCTGGACGAGGTCGTCCGCCGCCGGCTCGGCGGCGTGCGGCCCGTGCCCACCATCGCCGTCGACGCGCAGATCGACCCGGAGGCGCTCACGCCGCGCCTCGCGCTCGACCTCGCCCTGCTCGAGCCCTGCGGCGCGGCCAACCCGCGGCCGCACCTGCTGCTCCGCGACGTCCGCGTGTTCGGTGCGCGTCAGGTGGGCGCCGACGCGGACCACCTGCGCTGCAAGATCACCGTTGGCCGCTTCACCTTCGACGCGATGGCCTTCCGGCGCGGGGGCCACGTCGAGGACGTGACCACCCAGGGCCGGGTCGACGCCGTCGTCACGGTCGGGACGGGCCTTCGCGGCTTCGTCGAGCTGGAGCTGCGCGATCTCGGTCCGGTCGGCACGGCCGACCGCATGGCGGAGGTGCCGGCCCAGGACGTGGCGCTGCTTGCGGGCACGGCGGTGGCCTGATGGCGGAGCCCGCCACGATCCGACCGCAGCCGACCGGCCTCCAGGGCGCGCTCACGCGCATCGTCGGGGTGACGGACCGACTGCGCCAGCAGCGCCGCGGTCCCGCGGACATCGAGGCGATCGTCGCGGAGATGCGCGAGCGCCACTACGCACCGACGGACATCGAGCTCGTCCGCCGGGCACACGCCTACGCGGCGAGCGCGCACGAGGGACAGCGCCGCGAGACGGGCGGCCCGTTCATCGAGCACCCGGTCGCGGTCACGCTGCTCATCGCGCAGCTCGGCATGGACCCGCCGAGCATCGCGGCCGCGCTGCTGCACGACGTCCCCGAAGACACGGAGCGCACGAACGAGGATCTCCGGCGGGAATTCGGCGACGAGATCGCCCGGCTCGTAGAGGGCGTGACGAAGCTGTCGCGTGTGGGTGAGCAGCGCACCGCGACGGCCGAGCAGCGGCAGGCCGAGGACCTGCGCAAGATGTTCCTGGCCATGGCCACCGACCTACGGGTCGTGGTCATCAAGCTCTGCGACCGGCTGCACAACATGCGGACCCTCGAGCCGCTCGAGCAGGAGCGGCGCGAGCGCATCGCGAAGCAGACGATGGAGATCTACGCGCCGCTCGCCCACCGGCTCGGCATCTGGCACATCAAGTGGGAGCTCGAGGATCTCGCCTTCAAGTACCTCGAGCCCGAGAACTACGGCGAGCTGTCCGGGCAGCTGGCGGCGCGCCGGCAGGTCCGCGACCGCTACATCGACCAGGCGATGCGGACGCTCGGCTCTGAGCTCGAGAAGGCGGGCGTGCGCGCCGAGATCAGCGGGCGGGCGAAGCACCTCTGGTCGATCGCGCAGAAGATGCGTCGCAAGACGGTCTCGATCAACGAGGTGTACGACCTCCTCGCGATCCGCGTCGTGGTCGACGACGTGCCCGCCTGCTACGCGGCCCTCGGGGTCGTGCATACGCTGTGGCCGCCCATCCCCGGGCAGTTCGACGACTACATCGCGGTACCCAAGCCCAACCTCTACCAGTCGCTCCACACCGCCGTGATGGGCCCCGACGGGCAGCCGCTCGAGATCCAGGTCCGCACGCAGGAGATGCACCAGCTCGCCGAATACGGGATCGCCGCCCACTGGCGGTACAAGGAGGGGGCCAAGCCGGACCCCAAGTACGAGTCGAAGCTCGCCTGGATCCGCCAGCTCATGGAGTGGCAGCACGAGGTCGCCGACGCGACGGAATTCGTCGAGTCGCTCAAGGTGGACGTGTTCCACGACCAGGTCTTCGTCTTCACGCCCAAGGGCGAGGTGAAGGAGCTGCCGGCGGGCTCGACCCCGATCGACTTCGCCTACCGCATCCACACCGACGTCGGCCACCGCACCATCGGCGCGAAGGTGAACGGCCGCATGGTGCCGCTGACCCACAAGCTCGCGTCGGGCGACATCGTCGAGATCATCACGAGCAAGGCGGCGCGCGGGCCGTCGCGGGACTGGCTCGGGATCGTCCATTCCCCCGGCGCGCGCGAGAAGATCCGCCAGTGGTTCAAGCGCCAGCAGCGCGAGGAGAACATCACGCACGGCAAGGAGCTGCTGGACAAGGAGCTGCGGCGCATCGCCCAGCGCTCGCTCGGCGAGATCGCCGGCGAGGACCTCGCGCGGGTGAGCGAGGAGCTGAACATGCACGACGTCGACTCGCTCTTCGCGGCGCTCGGCTACGGCGCGCTCACGTCGCCGCAGGTCGTCACGCGCCTCGGGATCGTGGACGACACGGAGCAGGGCATCCCGGGGCACGCGCCGCCGGCCCCGCCGCCGGCGAGCGGCGGCGTGCGCGTCAAGGGGGTCGGCGACCTGCTGGTCCGCTTCGGCGTCTGCTGCGACCCCGTGCCGGGCGACCCGATCGTCGGCTACGTCACGCGCGGCCGCGGCGTCACGGTCCACCGCGCGGACTGCGCGAACGTGCGGAACATCGGGGAGCGCGAGCGCATGGTCGAGGTGGAGTGGGAGCGGACCGGCCCGCGGACCTACCCGGTGGCCGTGCGCATCCAGGGCTGGGACCGGACCGGTCTCCTGCGCGACATCGCCGCGATCATCAGCGAGGACCAGGTCCAGCTCGTCAGCCTCGCCGCGAACGCGCAGCCGGACAAGACCGCCGTCGTGAACGCGGTCATGCAGGTCACGAGCGTCGAGCAGCTGTCGCGGGTCCTGGCGAGGCTCGAGAGCGTCCGCGACGTCTTCAGCGTCAGCCGCGACGGGCGGTGAGAATGAGATCGAGCGAAGCGAGCCGACGGCCATAGAGCAGGCCTGGAAGCGGCGCTACCGCGCGCCCCGGGCGACCTTCCCGACGTGGGCGCGCGACCAGGCCGACCGCCTGCTCTACCTCTCGAACCACACGGGCCGCTTCGAGGTGTTCGCGTGGGACCGGCGCGGCGACGCGCACCGCCAGGTGACGGACCGTCCCGAGGGGACGGGCTACCGCGTCGGCAGCCGCCTCGATCCGTCCGGCGCGGACATCTGGTGGTGGAACGACCGCAAGGGCGACGAGTTCGGCACGTGGACCGTGGAGCGCTTCGAGGGCGGCGACCGCCGCGACGCGGCCCCGCTCGAGCCGGCGTACTCCGCCGGCCTGGCGCTCGGGAGGTCGTTCGCCGTGGTGGGCCGCTCGACCGGCGACGAGGGCTCGACGGTGTTCGTGGTGCCCCGCAAAGACCGGCCGCTGCGCATCTACGCGCACCGCGAGAGCGCGGGTGTCGCGCATCTCTCCGCCGACGAGACGCTCATCGCCCTCGGCCACAGCGAGCACGGCGACAGCCGCAACCGGGCGCTGCGGATACTGGATCTCACCGGGCGCGGGGTCGCCGACCTGTGGGACGGGCCGGACCGCGGGCTCGAGCCGGGCCGCTGGTCGCCGCTGCCCGGCGACCAGCGCCTCATCGTCCACCACGAGCGCGGCGGTACCCGGCGCCCGCTCGTCTTTGACGCGCGGACCGGCGTGGCCGAGGAGGTCCGCCTGGATCTGCCCGGCGAGGTCGTCGGCACCGACTG
>MGON01000083.1:6672-8779 GCA_001795345.1 Chloroflexi bacterium RIFCSPLOWO2_02_FULL_71_16
AGCCCGGCCTCACCGAGCTCGAGGACATCGCCGCGGTCCAGGACTGGGCGGTCGGGAGCGGCCTGGCCGACCGGGAACGCTGCGTCATCGCCGGCGGGTCGTGGGGTGGGTACCTCACGCTGCTCGGCCTCGGCACGCAGCCGGAGCGCTGGGCCGCCGGGCTCGCGAGCGTCCCCATCGGCGACTACGTCGCCGCGTTCGAGGACGAGATGGAGCCCCTCAAGCGCTACGACGCGGCGCTCTTCGGCGGCACCCCGGACCAGGTCCCCAGCGTCTACCGCGAGCGGAACCCCATCACCTACGTCGACCGCGTGCGAGCGCCGGTGCTCATGCTGGTCGGCCGCAACGACCCGCGCTGCCCGTCCCGAAGCGCGGACGTGTACGAGGCGCGCCTCCGCGAGCTCGGGAAGAACTTCGAGACCTACCGCTACGACGCGGGACACGGGTCGCTCGTCGTCGACGAGCAGATCAGGCAGATGGAGCGGCAGATCTCCTTCCTGGCCAGGCATCTCGCGACGACCCCGCCGCTCTCCTAAGTGCTCGCGCTCTACGCCCTCGCGATCTTCCTCTCGGCCGGCCTGCTCTTCGTCCTCGAGCCGCTCTTCGCGCGGATGGTGCTGCCGGTCCTCGGCGGGAGCCCCGCGGTCTGGAACACGGCGCTCGCCTTCTACCAGGCGGTGCTCCTGGCGGGCTACCTCTACGCGCACGTGATGCGCGTCCTCCCGTCGCGCGCGCAGGTGGGGGTGCACGCGCTCGTGCTCCTCCTCGCGGTCGTGGTGCTCCCGGTGCGGCTGCCGTCGGGCGCCCCGCCTTCGAGCGAGGATCCGGTCCTGTGGCTCGTCGGGGTGCTCGTCGCCGCGGTGGGCCTGCCGTTCTTCGCCGTTTCGGCCACGAGCCCGCTGCTCCAGCGCTGGTTCTCGCGCTCGGGACACGCGCGGGCCACCGACCCGTACTTCCTGTACGCCGCGTCGAACGCCGGCAGCCTGATCGGCCTCCTGGCGTACCCGTTCGTCTTCGAGCCGCGCCTGCGGCTGGCGGAGCAGAGCGCCGGATGGGCGGGCGCGTACGTCGCGCTCGCGCTCCTCGTCCTCGCCGCCGGCGCGCTCGCGCTACGCCGGCGCGCGGGGGTACCCGCGGCCGCGCCCGTCCCGCCGGGGACGCCGGCGGCGCCGGGCGGTCCGGGCGATGCCGAGGCGGTCACCGCGCTGCGCCGAGCCCGGTGGGTAGCGCTCGCCGCCGTTCCGTCCAGCCTGCTCATCGGCGTCACGACCTACCTGCAGACCGACCTCTCGCCGATGCCGCTCCTCTGGGTCGCCCCGCTGTCGCTCTACCTCGCGACGTTCATCGTCGCGTTCGGACGGCCGGACCTGGTGCCGCCGCGCGTGCTCGCGCGGATCCTGCCCTTCGCGGTGCTGCCGATGGCCGTGCTGCTGGGCCGGAACGTGTTCCAGACCGGCCTCGGACCCTCGGGCGCCTTCATCGTCCTGCACCTCGCGGTCTTCACCGTCGTGGCGCTGCTCTGCCACGTTCAGCTGGCGCAGGACCGGCCCGCCGCGCGCCACCTCACGTCCTTCTATCTGTGGGTGGCCTTCGGCGGGGTCGTCGGCGGGTCCTTCAACGCCTTCGTGGCGCCCGTGGTCTTCGAGGCGATCGTCGAGTACCCGATCGCTCTGGTCGCAGCATGTCTCCTCGCGCCGAGCCTCTTCCGCGGCACGGAGACGGCGCGGACCCGAGCGCTCGACGTGCTGTTGCCGGTGATGGTCGGCGTGGCGGTGGCCGCGTTCGCCCTCGGCGGGCGGCAGGGCCTCGTCACCGGAGAGATCGCCGCGGCGCTGGCGCTCGGGATCCCCGCGGTGGCGGTGTTCTCGTTCTCGCACCGGCCGCTGCGCTTCGGGCTCGGGCTCGCGGCGCTGCTGCTCGTGTCGGGCTCGCTCTTCAGCGAGATCGGCTCGACGGTGCTGGTCGACCGCACGTTCTTCGGCGTCAACCGGGTCGTGGACAACGAAGCCGCGGGCCTGCGCTACATCCTGCACGGCAGCACGCTCCACGGGGTGCAGCGCCTCGACCCGGCGCGAGCGCTCGAGCCGACCGCGTACTACCACCCGAC
>MGON01000083.1:8825-10460 GCA_001795345.1 Chloroflexi bacterium RIFCSPLOWO2_02_FULL_71_16
TCGATCCCGCGGTCGAGCGGATCGCGCGTACGGCGTTCACGTTCCTGGATCGCTGCGCGCCGGAGACGCGGGTGATCCTCGGCGACGGCCGCCTGCAGCTGGAGCGCTCGTCCGAGACGTACGACGTGATAGCCCTGGACGCGTTCTCGAGCGACGCCATCCCCGTCCACCTGCTCACGCGCGAGGCGGTGGCGGGCTACCTCGGGCGGCTCGGTCCGAACGGCGCGCTCCTCTTCCACATCACGAACCGGCATCTCGACCTCGAGCCCGTGCTCGCCGCTCTCGCGCGCGACCTCGGCCTCGCCGCGGTGACGCGCGAGGACTTCGCGCTGACGCCGGCCGAGCTCGACGACGGGAAGGCGCCGTCGCAGCTCGTCGCGATGTCGCGGTCGCGCGACGTGCTGGCGCCGCTGATCGCCGAGCGGTGGGGCGGGCTGGTGGGCCGCGACGACGTGCGCGCGTGGACGGACGACTTCTCGAGCATCGTCCCGATCTTCCGAGGACAGTGAACCCGGTGCTCTTCGCGCTCGAGGCGCAGGAGATCCTCACGGACGTGTTCTTCAAGACCCACAACGTGCGTGGATGGTGGGACAGCGCTCTCGACATGGCCGTCGGGATCCTCGGCTCGCTCGCGTATCCCGCGCTGGCGAGGCGAGCCCTCTCGCGGGAGCGTCGCGTCTAACACTTCTCCGCGGGCGGCCTCCCATACGATGCGAGCGTGTTCATGATGCGTGTGGGCGGCTCGCGCAGCGGTGCAGCGCCCCGGGCGCGGCCCTCCTGGCCGGTGTACCGGCGCCTCCTCGGCTTCGCGCGGCCTTACGCGCGCCGGCTCGTCGCCGCCGGGCTGCTGCTGCTCGTCTCGACGGCGCTGACGCTCGCTTGGCCTCAGTTCGTGCAGCGGATCATCGACGGCGTCGTCGCCAGCGGCGACGGCGCCGCGCTCGACCGCCTGGTGCTCGTGCTCGTCGGCGTGCTGCTCGTGCGCATGGCCGTGGACAGCGTGCGCGGCTACCTCGTGGGGTGGACGGGCGAGCGCGTCATCGCGGATCTCCGGGTACGCCTCGCGACGCACCTCCTCGGACTATCGCTCCCGTTCTTCAACGACCGCAAGACCGGCGAGATCATCGCCCACGTCACGAACGACGTGACCCAGCTCCACTTCGCGGTCACGCAGTCGGTCATCTCGGTGATCTCGCAGGTGCTCACGCTCGTCGGCGGCGCGGCGGTCATCTTCTCGATGAACTGGAAGCTGGCCTCGCTCACGCTCCTCGTCGCGCCGCTGGTGGCGCTCATCGCGGTGACCTACGGACGGCGGATCCGCGGGCTCGCGCGCTCGATGATGGACGCGCAGGGCGAGGCCATCGGTGTCCTGGAGGAGTCGATCGCCGAGATCCGCACGGTGCAGGCCTTCACCCGGGAGGCCTACGAGGCGGACCGCTTCCGGTCGAAGATCGCCGAGCAGTTCGCGAACGCGATCCGGCTCACGCGCTGGCAATCGACGATCGGCCCGGTCATGTTCTTCCTGCTCTTCAGCGGGAGCATCGTCGTGCTGTGGTATGGGGGCCACCTGGTCATCGCGGGCGAGCTCAGCATCGGACAGCTCTTCGCCTTCATCCTCTACATGAGCATCGTCGC
>MGON01000083.1:10470-10714 GCA_001795345.1 Chloroflexi bacterium RIFCSPLOWO2_02_FULL_71_16
GGGGGGCTGTCGATGGAATGGTCACGGCTGCAGCAGGCCTTCGGCTCGGCCGACCGCGTCTTCGACGTCCTCGATCGCGAGCCGGAGGTCCGCGACCTGCCCGGATCGCGCCCCGCGCGGCGGCTTGCCGGGCAGATCGCCTTCGATCGCGTGTCGTTCCGCTACGGCGGCGGCGTGCTCGTGCTCGAGGACGTGAACGTGGACATCGTCAGCGGCAGCGTCGTCGCGCTCGTCGGCCCGTCGG
>MGON01000083.1:10746-10926 GCA_001795345.1 Chloroflexi bacterium RIFCSPLOWO2_02_FULL_71_16
GGCCGTTTCTACGACCCGACGTACGGCGCCGTCCGCATCGACGGCGAGGACGTGCGGACGCTGACGGTCGCCTCGCTCCGCGAGCAGCTCGCGATCGTGCCGCAGGAGCCGATCCTCTTCGCCGCGACCGTGCGCGAGAACATCCGCTACGGCCGTCTTGACGCGACGGACGCCGAGATC
>MGON01000083.1:10970-12190 GCA_001795345.1 Chloroflexi bacterium RIFCSPLOWO2_02_FULL_71_16
GCTGCCGGAGGGCCTCGAGACGCTCGTCGGCGAGCGCGGCGTGAAGCTCTCGGTGGGCCAGCGGCAGCGGATCGCGATCGCGCGCGCGATCCTCCGCGACGCGCGGATCCTCCTTCTGGACGAGGCGACGTCGTCGCTCGACAACGAGTCGGAGTTCCTCGTGCAGCAGGCGCTCCAGCGGCTCATGCGCGGCCGCACGACGATCGTCATCGCGCACCGTCTCACGACCGTCGAGCGCGCCGACCGCATCCTGGTGCTCGAGAGGGGCCGCATCGTCGAGAGCGGCACCCACCCGGAGCTGCTGGCGGGCGGCGGCCTGTACCAGCGGCTCTACGAGCGGCGCTTCGAGACGGCGCCCGAGGCGGACGCGCCGACCCTGGAGCCGCCCGCCGTGCGGCGGGTCGTCACCGGGGCGAGCGCGGGCTCCTAGACCCAGATCTCCATCTTCAGGCCGTACGCGTCGCGGTGCGCGTCGGCCGGGATGGCGCGCGCCTGCGCGAAGCTGACCCGCGCGGCCGTCCAGACCATCGCCGCGGCATCGAGCACGTCGTCGATACCGGCGCCGCTTGGCCGCCGCACGAGGAGCGCGGCCACGTCGAGGCCCAGCCTGTCGAGGAGGCGCACGCGCTGGGCGCGACCTTCAGCCGAGGTCTTCGACCGCATCTCACGGGGGGCGCCCGGCATCTCGCGGAAGCTGACCTCGGGATGCGCCTCGCGGACCCGCGCCTGCAGGCGGGGATCCATGACGCGGTCCACGTCCGCGACCTTGCGGAGGATCCCGAACGTCTGGAGGCTCATGGGCGCGAGAGCCTTGGCCTGCTCGTAGCTGCCCGCGGTGAGCGCCCGGCGCGGCGGAGCGGGGAACACGCTGACGCCGCGCTTGCCGAGCAGCTTCCGCGCCTCGACGTCGCAGCGTCGCGGACCGTCCTCGGATCGTTCGAGCAGTCCGATCGGGATGTCGACCGCGATCACGTCATCGCGTGACGCGACGACGGACCGGAACCCCGCGTGGCCTTCGAGGCCGAGGATCTTCATGCTGCCGCGCCGGTCGAACTCGCAGCGCAGGACGAGCCATCCCCGGGGATATCCGTCGACGCCGGCGACGATCATCTGGCTGCACCCGCCTCGCGATAGCTGATGAATTCGAGGAGCGCGCCATCGGGATCGCGGAAGTACACGCTCATGCCCTGGCCCTTCGCCCCCTGACGCGGTGCGGGGCC
>MGON01000084.1:0-760 GCA_001795345.1 Chloroflexi bacterium RIFCSPLOWO2_02_FULL_71_16
GCCGCCGCGCGACGTTCCGCTGCGAGGGCGCGACGGTCGTCGACTACCGCGAAGTGCCCTAGGTGCGTTTGCGGCGCGCGATCCGGGCTAAGTCGGAATGGGCGCAAGTCGCTGCCGAATTGGTCCGTATAGTGGTCACCATGAAGACCATCCCTCTCGCTCAGGCGAAGGCCAAGCTGAGCGCGCTCGTGGACGAGGTCGCGAAGCGGAATGCGCGCGTGACCATCACGAAGCACGGGCACCCGGCCGCGGTCCTGCTGAGCAGCGCGCATCTCGAGAGCCTTGAGGCGACGCTCGAGATCATGTCCGACTTCGAGTTCTACAAGGAGATCCGCGAGAGCCGGGCCGCGCTGGATCGCGGCGAGGGCCGCGTCTACACGCTCGATGAGCTATTTGGAGAGGAGACGCCTCGCCGTGAAGACCGTCCGCGTGCTCGTTCAGCCAAGGGAAGCGGAGGTCGTGCGTCGACTCGCCCCCGACCCAAAGAAGCGGGTCCGCGCGGTGCTCAACGCGCTCCAGGACGACCCAAGGCTCGGTGAGCCTCTGATCGGAGATCTGCTCGGGCTCTGGAAGGTGCCGGTCGGTCAGTATCGGGTCGTGTACCGGTTGCGCCGGCGTCTGGTCGAGATCGTCAGCGTCGGTCCCCGCGAGACGATCTATATCGATCTGATCCGAGAGCGGCGGGCCCGCGGGAAGGGCTAGGCGACCGGCCTACTGGCCTCCAGCGCGCGGCGCACGTCGGGTACCGGCGCCTGCCAGA
>MGON01000084.1:854-4074 GCA_001795345.1 Chloroflexi bacterium RIFCSPLOWO2_02_FULL_71_16
TGCCGCGGTACGCCGGGATGACCGCGGTGCCGCCCTGATGCAGCACGCTCGGGATGCGCGGGTCGTAGAAGATCTCCGTGTAGCCGGCGGTCTCGCCGGTCGCGTCCTCGATCGCCAGGACCATGAGCCGCTGCTGGCCGCGCTCGCGGCCGATGCGCTCGTACTCGCGGACGATCTCGGGCGTCGTCTTCCAGTCCTCCCACTACAGGCCCTCGCGCGGCATCGTGTTCATCGTGTGATAGGCGGTGATGACGTTGGGCATGAGCCGGTCGGGCGTCTCCATCGAGTCGACCCACTCGAGGCGGTAGCCCTCGGGGTCGAGCGCGGACCACTCGGCGATGAGCTTGCGGTCGATCGAGGCGAGGTCGAGCTGGCTCGAGCGCATCCGGAGCCCCGGCTTCACGCCGACGCTCTCCGCGAACCTCTCCCCCTCCGGGACGCGGCCGTTGGTCCAGGTCTGGACGACCAGCCCCTCACCCTCGCCGATCGCGTCGAGCGCCTTCGCGAAGAGCGCGTGGCCGAGACCGCGCTGGCGGTGCCCGGGGTGCACCGCGACCCACATGTCGCGGATGTGGAGGTTGTCCTGGGTGTTGCGTCCGAGGACCACCTGTCCCGCGAGCTCGCGGTCGGGCGTCCAGGCGGCCCAGCGCCGCTGCTCGCCGAGCGATGTGCGCATGCGCATGCGCGAGGCGGTCGCCTCGAACGGCCGGCGCGGGTCCTCCGGGACGGCCTCCTCCTCGATCACCCAGGCCAGCTCGACGAAAGGACGGACGACGTCGTCCGGCGCGTCGTACAGCGTGACCTCCTCGATGGCGTAGCCGGTCGGAGCGGTGACGGTCATGACCCGGCGAGGCTAGCAGCGCCCGTTCGGACGGAGCGTCAACTGCGCAACGTTGCGCGCTAAGGTTCCCGAAATGGCAGCGACCGCACCGGCCCCGAGCGCGCTCGAGGAGCTCCGCGGGATCGTCGAGCGGGAGCAGGCCCGCTTCCCGGTCCCGGGCGTCGCCATCGGCATCACCTCGCGGGACGGGGACCTGACCGCCGCATTCGGGGTCACGAGCGTCGACCACCCGCTTCCGGTGGAGGAGACCACGCTCTTCCAGATCGGGTCGATCACCAAGACGTTCCTGGGCACGCTCGTCATGCGGCTGGCCGAGGAAGGCCGGCTGGATCTGGACGTCCCCGTCCGCACCTACCTTCCGGAGCTCCGTCTGCGCGACGCCGACGCGGCGGCCCGCGTCACCCTCCGGCACTGCCTCACCCACCGGGCCGGCTGGTTCGGCGACCACTTCGAGGACCACGGGGGCAACGACGACGCCCTCGCCCGCTACGTCGCCTCGATGGCCGAGTTCGAGCAGCAGGTGCCGCTCGAGAGCGAGTTCGCGTACAACAACGCCGCGTTCTGCCTCGCCGGCCGCGTGGTCGAGGTCGTGACCGGACAGCCCATCGAGGCCGCGCTGCGCGAGGGCCTCTTCCAGCCGCTGGGCCTCGAGCGCACCTTCTTCTTCGCGGGCGAGGTCATCACCTTCCGCGTCGCCGCCGGGCACAACGTGTTCGACGGCCAGCCGCGCGTCGCGCGGCCGTGGGCCATCCCGCGCGCCCAGAACGCCGCGGGCGGGATCGTCTCGACGGTCGGCGACCTGCTCAGCTACGCGCGGTTCCACATGGGCGACGGCATCACGACCGTGGGCTCGCGCTACCTCTCCGCTGTCGCGCTCGAGCACATGCGCACGCCGCTCTTCCCGGGCTCCGTCGGCACTCACCGCGGGATCGCCTGGTCGGTGGAGGACGTGAACGGCGTGCGCATCGTCGGCCACGGCGGCGCGACGATCGGGCAGCAGGCCCTCTTCTGGATCGCGCCGGAGCGGCAGTTCGCGCTGGCCATGCTCACCAACTCGAGCCAGGCCGCGCAGCTGCAGAACGCCATCACGCGCTGGTCCTGGCGGCGCTACCTCGGCATCGAGCGGCCGGCGCCGTCCCGTCACGACGCGGCTCCGGCCGAGGTGGACCGCGTGGTCGGCAGGTACGAGCACCCCGCGAACTGGCTCGAGATCGTCCGCGACGGCGCGGGCCTCGTGCTGCATCAGCACCCGCACGGATCCCTCCGGGCCTTCATGGAGGAGCCGCCGCCCACCCCCGAGCCGGTCGAGGTCGCGTTCGCGCGTCCCGACCGCCTTGTGATCCTGGGCGGGCCGCTCCAGGACTCGCAGGTCGAGCTGCTCGGCGACGCGGCCGCGCCGCTCGAGTGGGTCCGCTTCGGCTCGCGTCTCTTCCGGAGGGCCGGGTAGGGCTCGTTCTGGCGCATCAGCGAGTAGCATTCCTGGTAGCATTCACGCATGACCCGCCGAGCGGCGCCCAGCAAGCCGGTGCCGTCCTACGCAAAGATCTCGGCCACGCTCGAGGAGCGCGTGCTGCGCGAGATCCGGGAGAGGACGACGAACGTGAGCGGCTTCCTGAACGAGGCGGCCAGCGAGAAGCTCTACTTCGAGCACCTACAAGAGATGGATGAGGAGTTGGAGCGGCAGGGCGTGCCTATTGATGAGAAGCTCTATCAGGGCCTGCTTAAGTTGATGGATGAGCATGAGGACGAGCTGCGGCGTCGCAGGCGCGGCGTCCGGAAGGCAGCCACAAGATAAGGACGCTCGTCTTCGACACCGGCGCGCTCATCGCGCTAGAGCGGGATCAGCAGCGCCTGCGGGCGCTCCTTCACGCGGCACGGAGACGGAAGTGGGCACTCCGGACGTCAGCGCCAGCGCTCGCCGAGTTCCTGGGCCACTCGCCCAAGGCGCGTAGACATCACGCCGATCACGTGGCGTCGGCCTTCGCGGTAGGGGGTGTCGACGAGCCGAGGGCGCGTCGTGCCGCTGCCCTGATGCGCGGTGCGATGGACGAAGCACCACGTGCGAAGCCCGGCGTCGTTGACGCACTGGGCGTCGCCGAGGCGGAGGCACTGCAGGCTCATCTGGTCTTCGACAGCGACCAGGCGGACTTCGAGGCGCTCGCGCAGGCAAGCGGTTCGGTCCGGATCGCGGCGCTGGCGGAGATCCGCTAGGCCCGCACGGCGCGCGCCTCAGTCAGGAACCCTTTGGTCTGACCTCCGATCTGACCGAACACTTGCTGCGCTCGGCCGGCCACTCGGTGAGCGGACCTGACTCGGGCCGCGCGGCTCCGGGAACCCGGCAGGCAGGCGCATCGTTAGACCCACATACCTTCTAATGGA
>MGON01000084.1:4083-4172 GCA_001795345.1 Chloroflexi bacterium RIFCSPLOWO2_02_FULL_71_16
ATGCGCTCGCTCGTCGTACTGCTCATCGCGGCCCTCGGGCTGAACCTCGCGGCCAGCCTGGCCCAAGCTTCCTGTGCCCCGCAGACGCT
>MGON01000084.1:4190-5146 GCA_001795345.1 Chloroflexi bacterium RIFCSPLOWO2_02_FULL_71_16
CGCCGACGTCGTGGCGTTCGGCAACGTGAGCGGCAGTTCGTTCCACGTGCGCGAGGCGCTGAAGGGGCAGGTGCCGGCCACCATCCAGGTCCGCTTCGGCGAGGGCGGCCCCGGCGTGATCACGAGCGTGGACTACACGGCCACGAACGGCGACCACACGCTCTACCTGCGGCGCGACGGCGCCACGTACGCGACGAACGCCTGCAGCGGCAACCACGAAGGCGCGCCGACCGCCGAGGAGCGCGCCCTCTTCGCGGCGAGCGGCGGCGGGACGATCACGGCCACGAGCACCACCGAGCAGGTCGGCGTGGCGCTGGACCTCGACCCCCTGCGTGCGGCGCTGGCGGTGGCCGGCATCGCGGCGCTCGCGATCGGTGCGATCGCCTACCTCCGGAGGCGCGGAGCCGCAACGGCCTAAGCGATCTCAGGCCGTCCAGGGAGTGGGCTAAGCGCGCGCGGCGCGCATCTCCCGGCGGAACTTCTTCCAGTCGGACGCTCGCACCGACCAGACCACGTCCGTGACGACCTGGATCACGCCGATCGCGAGGATGAGCCAGATCGCCCATGGCTCGAGGCCGGCTTGGAGCGCGAACGGATACGCGGCGAAGGGCACGAGCTTCGTCACGATCGCGCCCGAGGCGTGCATCCAGGCGCGCGAGACCGGGCGCGTCCGGAGGTACGTCGCGTAGTCGGTCTTGAAGCCAGGCTGTGGCTTCAGCGGCGGGACGGCGAACCAGTGCGTGAAGCGGATCCCTGAGAGTGTGCCGAAGACCCAGTGCGTCAGCGTGTGCGAGGCCACGAGGATCGCGCCCATGCCTGCGAGGAAGACCAGCTCGCGCCAGGGCGGAGTGCCGGCGAAGGCCAGCGCGCTGCCCGGCCCGCCCGGCGAGATCGTCAGCGCGATGAGCCCGACGCCCACGGCCATACCGACGACGTCAACGACGACCCCAAGCGGC
>MGON01000084.1:5331-7409 GCA_001795345.1 Chloroflexi bacterium RIFCSPLOWO2_02_FULL_71_16
GCGTAGTAGTTAGGCTATCGCGCCAGGCAAGAGACAGGCGAGCGCTGGATCCGACCCTCTCTAGGTGGCGCGAGGTCGCCGCAAGACGTCCGCGGCCTCGATGACCGCGGGATGGTCGAGGGCAAGGGGCTCGACGCGTTCGACGGAGAGGCGGCTCCTCTCCCACAGCGCATAGGAGTACCAGCGGGGATCGTAGTAGGACCACCAGCGAAACCCGATCCATTGACCCTCCCGGAAGATCCGGAGCGCCCATCGCTGCGTGATCTCCGTCTGGCGCGTGACCACATCGGACGGTCGAAGCCCGAGCCGTCCGAGCGTGGGCGCGTCGTCGAGGTCGCAGATCCGAGCGTCCTCACTCAGCTGGTAGGTCCCGAGAGCCCTCACGAGCCCGGGCAGCTCCGGGCGAACGAAGATGTTGGGCGTCCAGCTCGGGAAGTTGCCGAATGCTTCCGCGACCGCGCCGGCCGGGGCGCTGGAGAGATAGAGGCTTAGGTAGTGCTCCGGGTTGTCGGCGCGACCGGCGCCCTGCGGGGATGGAACGTACAGCGGGTGGCCGGGCTCCCCGGGGCGCGCGGACGACAGCCATGGGAAGGCGCGGTACAGGAACACTGCTAGGCGTATGCGCCCTCGTATTCGGCATCGATCGCCTGGATGACCTCGCCCGGACCACGAAGCCGCAGCACGTTGAGCGGCACCGCTCCGCCCAGATGCGCGTTAGGCGACTCGAGCCACATGGCCGCCACGTCAGGGGTCCATAGCTGATGCAGCCGCGCGACCACGTAGTCGAGGTCGAGCACGGCTCGCGCGTTGCGCTCGGCAAGCCCCTCGATGCCGGCACGCCAGCGCGACGGCTGCGACCGGCTCACGCCGAGCAGCTCCGCGACGCGGTTGCTCCCGAGGATCCCGGTCAGCCACTCCAACCGACGGCGCACCTCCTGCGAGAGCGGCACACCCTTGCTCTTCGGCCGACGCGGCCTCGCGACCGCGGTCGCAGCTCGGGCCACGATGCACCTCCCGGACGATCGTCCCAACGCTATTCGTTGGGCGCGTCGCCGTCAACCGAATGCAAGGCCGGGTCGAGCATGCTGCTGGCATGCTAGGTTCGAGGGCGATGAAGAAGCGCGGCCAGACCGATCTCCAGATCCGCGGCCTTCCGGTCGCACTCCGCGACAAGGTGCGCCGGCGTGCCAAGCGCAAGGGCCAGACGATGAGCCAGTACCTGATCGAGGTGCTCGAGCGAGAGCACGCTCGTCCAACGCTGGACGAGTGGCTCGACGAGATCCTGAGCGGGCCGCGAAGCCGGTCCACGATGGATGTCGCCCAGGCCGTTCGAGAGGCTCGTGAGGAGCGAGAGGAGCAGCTCGCTGCTAATTTTCGACGCGTCCGCGGCGATCGAGCTCGTCCTTGACCGTCCAGCGGCGCAGCTGATCGCTCAGGATCTGCGTCGCGGGGCGCCGATGGTCATGCCGGCGCACTTCGAAGCCGATGGCTATGCCGGCCTGCGTCGAATGGTCAGACATCGGGACATCGATCGCGATGAGCTCGAGCGCGCGCTTCCGAGGCTGATGAACGTCCCCGGCGAGCGCGTACCTCTTGCACCGCTGCTCCCGCACGCGTACGCGCTATTCGACCGCGTGGGGGCGCACGACGCCTTCTACGTGGTCCTGGCCCAGCTGCAGGGCGCCGCGCTGCTGACAGCAGACGGTCCTCTCGCGAGAGCCGCCGAGGCACTCGGCGTCACGGTCCTGCTTCGCCAGAGCCGGTAGGCAAAGGCAGGTCCGCGCCCAGCACCGTCAACAGGGTGCGGCCGGTCGTGCGACGCCCGTCCGGCTCGACGCAGGCGATGTCCACGGGCCAGCTCCCGGGCGTCGTGTTGATCCCCACTAGCCAACTCCAGCGAATGGCTCCGTCGTCCCCCGCTGACTTCGGGTCGAGACCCTGCGCCTCGCTCGGGCCGCTGGCGTAGGTCACGACGACCGCGCAGCTCGCACCGGGGGCGGTCAACGCGGTCGCGGTCGCCGTCTCGCCTGGCGCAACTGGGCCGGTGACCTCCACACGCACGCGCCCAGCGGCGAGAT
>MGON01000084.1:7493-7582 GCA_001795345.1 Chloroflexi bacterium RIFCSPLOWO2_02_FULL_71_16
CCGGGGGAGCGCAGGCTAGGATCAGCGCGAGGATGGCGAGGGCGCTGGAACGCACGAAGGCAGATATCGGCACGCGCTCCATCCCCCTG
>MGON01000085.1:0-491 GCA_001795345.1 Chloroflexi bacterium RIFCSPLOWO2_02_FULL_71_16
AGCGCGGCGGCCGGGCTGGGCGGCTCCGTCCGGTCGGTCGTCCTCGGCGCGGGCGTGGTCGCGCGGGTGGCCGAGCTGATCCGAGCCTCCGGCGGCTCCGCGGGGATCGTCGTCGCCGACGGCACGTCCGGCGAGACGTTGCACGAGGTCGCGGCCGACGAGGTCGTTTTCGCCGCGTCCCTCTACAAGCTCGGAGTGCTGCTCGAGGCCGAGCGCCGGATCGAGCTGGGCACTCTCCGCGCCGCGCAGGTGATCACGATCACCAAGGCGGACCAGCGCGACGGCGGAAGCTACACGCCGACGGGAACGAAGCTCACGATCGAGCAGGCGCTCGAGCGCATGATCACCGTGTCCGACAACGCGAGCGGCCTGGCGCTGCTGCGCCTCCTCGGGACCGAGCCCATCCACGAGACGCTGGCGCGCGAGGGCATCAAGGGGCAGTACTTCACCTCGCAGGGGTCCGTGACGACGGCCCGGGCCGTGGCCACTTT
>MGON01000085.1:529-1432 GCA_001795345.1 Chloroflexi bacterium RIFCSPLOWO2_02_FULL_71_16
CGGCCAGCGCGCGGATGCTGGCGCGCCTCTCGCGCCAGCGCGTCGTGGACCGCATCCCCGCCGCGCTACCGGCGGGCGCGGTCCTCGGGAACAAGACGGGCAACCTCGGCTTCGTCACGCACGACGCCGGGCTCATCAAGGGCCCGGACGGGAAGCCGGTCGTGCTCGTCGTACTGACCTGGGGGTCGAGCGAGGAGAAGGGCGCGCAGCTCATCCGTGACGTGGCCGCGGCGGTGTACGCGGGGCTCGCCAGACCCTAGGGCCGCTCCCGGCGGATCCGCGACACGACCTCGATCAGGTCGCCGCCCCGGTCCTCGGCGACCGCGACCCCGGCGGCGATGCGCTCTCCCTCAATGACGTGCGCGCGCAGCCGGTCCACAGGCAGCAGCGGGTCCGCGAGGTTCGCGGGATCGTTATCGACGCCGGCGCGCTCGCGGACGCGGCGGCGTATCTCGGCCCAGCGCACGATGACGTCGCGGTCGCTCTCGGGGAGCCGCGAGTAGGCGGCCGGGTCCTGGAGCGCGTCGCGGTAGGGCAGGAGCGTCCGCCGCTCGGTGCCGCGCGGATGCTCCGTCGCGACGGCGATGTCGCGCTCCGAGATCACGCCACCGATGCTACGGGCTCGCACGTATCGTGGACCGATGAGCAGCGATCCGCGGATGGAGGACTCGCGCGCGGAGCGCGACGTCCTCGTCGTCACCAAGACCGTCGGGTCGAGGGAGTTCCCGGTCGAGCGTCCCGGCGTCATCGGCGTCGACCGCGAGACGGGCGACCTCGTGCGCCTCACCCCGTTCCCGTGGAAGGGCGCGGACACCGACCCGCCGATCCAGCGCTGGTCGTGGATACACGTCCGGACCGGCGCGGGTCAGCGCGACCCGCGGAGCGGGACGATCGGAGTGGAAG
>MGON01000085.1:1452-4545 GCA_001795345.1 Chloroflexi bacterium RIFCSPLOWO2_02_FULL_71_16
TACGTCGACGCGAAGGAGGGATGGCGGCTGCGCTGGCCGTTCGTGCGGCCGCACGTCGTCGGATCCGTCGAGGCGCTGCTCGAGGAGGCACGTGCCGGCCGGCGGACGCTCGGGTTCGTGCGTCCGGCGGCGGACGCCGACGTCCTCCAGCTGCCGCTGCGCCTGCGCTTCCGGTGCGACGAGGAGGCCTGCGCCGCGCACCACGACCTGCCCGTCCTCGACTGGGAGCTCCACGAGATGGCCCGCGCGTCACGGGAGCGCTTCGGCCCGCAGTGGGCGACACGCTTCCGCGAGACGTGGGGTGCCGCGCTCTTCGAGCGCTTCGACGTGCACGTGCTCGTGTCGACGTACGCGCAGGCACCCACCAGGCCGTACGTCGCCGGTCTCTTCTACCCCCCTCGGGAGAGGGAAGACCCGCACGCCCACGCGCACCACGTCCAGCACCGGGATCATGTCTCGCCTTCGCGGACCTGAGTCCTCGCTTCGAAGCTCGCGAGGACCATTACGCGTTTCCGAAGCGTCCTGGCGCGCGCGCTAGACCTTGCCTAC
The DNA here is from genome assembly GCA_001795345.1 of Chloroflexi bacterium RIFCSPLOWO2_02_FULL_71_16. Taxonomy (GTDB): domain Bacteria; phylum Chloroflexota; class Limnocylindria; order P2-11E; family P2-11E; genus GWC2-70-10. The sequence continues at coordinate 2,002 of MGON01000085.1, forward strand.
CAGCTCCCGCGGCGCGCTCTTGCGCTCGGTCCCGAGCTCGCCGGGCTTGCCCCGGTAGCCGTGCGGGTACAGGCGCAGGAGCAGGTAGGTGCCGGTGCGCGGATCCTCGGCGCGCTCCGTCACCAGGGACGGTCCCCACGGCGAGTCGAAGCGGTCCCCGACGTTCGGCTGCTCCTTCGCCGCGTCGAAGCCCTGCTTGTCCCACTGGAGCACCGCGAACCCGCGGACGACGCGCTCCTCCTCGCCGCCCTCGTCCGGGCGCCAGGAGTGCGGTCCGTCGTGCTCCCGCTGGCAGACCGCGGGCGAGCCGGAGTGCAGCGTGACCCATTTGTGAACGTCCGCGTCCTTCGACTGCGCGCCCTGCGGATACGCCTCGCGGTGGAGCGTCTCGCCCGTGGCGCAGAGGTAGTAATAGAGCACGGCAGCGATGATATGTACCGACGTGAGCGCTCGCACGATCTCCGTGGACGGTCTGCGCGTGCGCATGATCGAGGCCGTCCCGGAGCGCGAGCGCGACGAGCCGGTGCTCCTCATCCACGGTCTCGGCGGCTGGGCGGAGAACTGGTCGGCGGTGATGCCGGCCATCGCGGAGAGCGGCCGGCGCGCGATCGCGATCGACCTTCCCGGCTTCGGCGAGAGCGAGCGCGCCCGGGCACCGCGCTACTTCGACGCGGATGCGCCCTTCTACGGCCGCTTCTTCGTAGCGCTCCTCGACGCGCTCGGCGCCCGCCGCGTGCATCTCGCCGGGCACTCCTTCGGCGGGGCGGTCGCGTTCACCTCCGCGATCTGGGCCCCGGAGAGGCTGCGCTCGCTCACGCTCGTGGCCCCCGGCGGTATCGGTACGGCCCTGCCGGCGGGCTTCCGCTTCCTGGTGCTGCCGTTCATGGAGCACATCACCCGCTGGCGGCGGTCGCCCCAGATCACCCGCGCCGTCGTCCACAGCTGCTTCTTCGACCCCGCGAGGTGTCCCGAGGAGGTCGTCCAGCAGGCGGAGCGGTACGGCGCGCCGTCCGTGGGCGAGATGATCCGCGTGCTCCGCGCCGGCGTGAGCTTCCGGCGCGGGATCCGCGACGAGGTCCGCCGGCCGTGGCTCGACCGGCGCGAGCGCTACGCCGGGCCGGTCCTCCTGCTGTGGGGCAGGGAGGACCGCATCCTTCCGGCGAGCCTGGTCGAGGACGTGCGGCTGCTCGCCCCCGACGCCGAGGTCCGCGTGATCCCCTCGTGCGGCCATCTCGTCATGGTCGAGCGGCCACGGGAGTTCACCGACGCGTTCCTGCCGTTCCTGGACCGTGCGTCTCACCAGGAGTGGGGGGTGCCGGCGGGGGGCGGCAGGCCCCCGCGTCAAGCGAGCGGTCCTTCATCTGGCACCATGGGTGACAGATGAAGACGCGGCCCCGGCCTCGCATTCGGACCCCGCGGGCCGGGATCACGCTCACCGCCGACGAGGTCATCGCCGACTACCGCATAGCGGTCCGCAGCCGCGCCGCGAGCGTCATCGGGCGGCGCGAGGTGCTGACGGGGAAGGCGCCCTTCGGGATCTTCGGCGACGGCAAAGAGGTCGCGAACCTCGCCATGGCGAGGCACTTCCGAGACGGGGACTGGCGCTCCGGCTACTACCGCGACCAGACCTTCGCGTTCGCGACCGGCATGGCGACGCTGGCCCAGTACTTCGCGCAGCTCTACACCGACACCGACGTCGAGCGCGACCCGTTCTCCGCGGGCCGGCAGATGGTGAGCCACTTCGGGAGCCGGAACCTCGACGCCGATGGCCGCTGGCTGCCGGCGGTGCGGATGAAGAACTCCGCCTCCGACCTGTCGCCGGTGGCGGCACAGATGGGCCGCGCCCTCGGGCTCGCCTACGCCTCGAAGCTCTACCGCGACGGCTTCCGCGAGGTCAGCGGGAGGTTCTCGGAGGGCGGCAACGAGGTCTGCTTCGCGACCATCGGCAACGCCGGCTGCGCGGAGGGCATCTTCTGGGAGGTCCTGAACGCGGCGGGCGTCCTCCAGGTGCCGCTGGCCATCTCGGTGTGGGACGACGGCTACGGCATCTCCGTGCCGAACGACCTGCAGGTCACGAAAGGCTCCATCTCACGGATCGCGCGGGGCTTCGCCCCCGAGGCCGAGGCCCGCGGCGTGGACGTCCATGTGGTGAAGGGCTGGGACTACCCCGCGCTGCTCGACACGTACGCGGCCGCCATCGAGAAGGTCCGTACCGAGCACGCCCCCGCGCTCATCCACGTGGTGGAGGTGACGCAGCCTCAGGGCCACTCCACGAGCGGCAGCCACGAGCGCTACAAGAACAAGGAGCGGCTGCGCTTCGAGACCGAGATGGATCCCATCGCCCGCATGCGCGACTGGATGATCCGCGAGGAGCTGGCCACGGCGTCCGAGCTCGACGCGTTCGAGAAGGAGGACCGCCTGCTCGTCGAGCGCACCCGCGAAGAAGCCTGGTCGGCGTACGCCGCGCCCATCCTCGCCGAGCGCGAGCGCGCGGTCGCGCTCCTCGAGCGAGCCGCGGACGGGTCGGGATCCGAGCGGCTCCGG
>MGON01000085.1:4559-6724 GCA_001795345.1 Chloroflexi bacterium RIFCSPLOWO2_02_FULL_71_16
TCCGCGAGCAGCGCGAGGCGAACCTCGAGCGCTTCGCCTCCCTGCTCTACAGCGTCTCGAGCGCGTCGCCGCTGCGGATCACGCCGGTGCCCCCTGAGTACGCGCCCGACGCCGAGCTCGTTGACGCTCGCATGGTGCTCGTCCGCTGCTTCGACGAGCTGCTGTCGCGCGACCCGCGCGTCTTCGTCATCGGCGAGGACGTCGGCAAGCTCGGCGACGTGAACCTCGTGTTCGAGGGGCTCCAGGCGAAGCACGGCGCGTATCGCCTCACCGACACCGGGATCCGCGAGGCCACCATCCTGGGCCAGGGCATCGGCGCGGCGATGCGCGGGCTCCGCCCGATCGTGGACATCCAGTACCTCGACTACTTCCTCTACGCCCTCCAGCTCGCGTCCGACGACCTCGCGACGCTCCGTTACCGCACGGCGGGCGGGCAGATGGCGCCGGTGGTCATCCGGACGAAGGGGCATCGCCTGCAGGGGATCTGGCACACGGGCTCGCCCATGTCGGTGCTGCTCGGCGCGCTGCGGGGGATCCGCATCGCCGTTCCGCGCAACATGACGCAGGCCGCGGGCATGTACAACACGCTCTTCGCGTCGGACGACCCCGCGATCGTCATCGAGGTCCTCTCCGGGTACCGCCTCAAGGAGCGGATGCCCCGGAACCTGGGCGAGATGCGCGCGCCCCTCGGCGTGCCGGAGATCCTGCGCCCGGGCGCCGACGTCACCGTCGTCACCTACGGCGCGCTCTGCCGGATCGCGCAGGAGGCCTGCGGGGGGCTGGAGCGCCTCGGGATCGACGTCGAGCTCGTCGACGTTCAGACGCTCGACCCGTTCGACCTGCCCGGCGTCATCGGCGCATCGGTCCGAAAGACCGGAGCCCTGCTCGTCGTTGACGAGGACGTACCGGGCGGGGCGAGCGCGTTCATCCTCCGCCACGCTCTCGAGGCGCAGGGCGCGCAGGACGCGCTCGACGTGCCGGCCCGCACGCTGACCGCCGTCGCGAGCCGCAGCCCGGTGGGCCAGGACGGCGACCACTACACGAAGCCGAGCCGCGAGGACGTGATCGCTTCCGTCTACGCCATCGCGCGCGAGCGCGACCCCGAGCGGTTCCCGGAGATCTGGTGACGGAGAAGAGCAATGTCCAGGCGGTCCACGACACGCTCCTCGAGGAGTTCCGTCGCGACGACCGCGTCGTCATCCTGGGCGAGGACGTCGGGAAGCGCGGAGGCGTCTTCCGCGTGACCGACGGCTTCATCGAGGAGTTCGGCCCGGACCGCGTGTTCGACGCGCCGCTCGCGGAGTCCGCGATCGTCGGCGTGGCCATCGGGCTCGCCCTGGCCGGCTTCCGGCCGATCGCCGAGATCCAGTTCGCCGACTTCTCGACGCCCGCGTTCGACCAGATCGTGCAGGAGGCGGCGCGCATCCGGTACCGGTCGAACGGGCAGTGGGGCGTGCCGATGGTCATCCGGATGCCGTGGGGCGCCGGCGTGCGCGGCGCGCTCTACCACTCGCAGTCGCTCGAGGCCTTCTACGCGCACGTGCCGGGCCTGAAGGTCGTCGCGCCGAGCACGCCGCGCGACATCACCGGGATGCTCCGGTCGGCGATCCGCGACCCGGACCCCGTCGTCTTCCTCGAGCACAAGGCGACGTACCGCGCCGTGCGCGGCGAGGTCGAGGACGGTGACTTCACGATCCCGCTCGGGCCCGCCGACGTGAAGCGCCAGGGGACCGACATCACCGTGTACGCCTACGGGCTGATGCTCCACAGCTCTCTGAAGGCCGCGGAGACGCTGGCCGCCGAGGGCGTGTCGGCGACGGTCGTGGACGTCCGCAGCCTGCGGCCGCTCGACGCGGAGACGATCCTGCGCGAGGCGCGCGCGACGGGGAAATGCCTCATCGTGTACGAGGACAACCGCCTGTTCGGCGCGGGCGCCGAGATCGCCGCCCTCATCGCCGAGGAGGCGTTCGAGGACCTCGACGCGCCGGTCATGCGGTACGGTGGCCCGGAGTCGCCCGCGACGGCGTTCAATAAGGCGCAAGAGGACTGGTTCCTGCCGGACCCCGAGCGCATCGCCGCGAAGATGCGCGCGCTCGCCGCGTATTAGTTTTATGCGTACTCGCTTCGCCGCCTTCGGCTGCTCCGCTCGTGGGCGCCGGGTACGG
>MGON01000085.1:6754-6977 GCA_001795345.1 Chloroflexi bacterium RIFCSPLOWO2_02_FULL_71_16
CGATCGGGAAGTGGCTGAAGCAGCCCGGGGAGAAGGTCGAGAAGTACGACCTGCTCGTCGAGGTGCAGACGGACAAGGTGAACACCGAGATCCCGGCCGAGGTCTCCGGCACGCTGAAGGAGATCAAGGTGAAGGAGGGCGAGACCGTGCCGGTCGGCGCGCTTCTCGCCGTCTTCGAGACCGCCGGCGCCGAGGCGGCCGCCGCGAGCCAGGCCGCGTCCGG
>MGON01000085.1:7090-8717 GCA_001795345.1 Chloroflexi bacterium RIFCSPLOWO2_02_FULL_71_16
CGACCCCGGCCGTGCGCAAGCTCGCCTCCGAGCACGGCATCGACCTCTCGCGCATCCAGGGGACCGGCCTCAACGGGCGCGTCTCCAGAAAGGACGTCGAGGACGCGGTCGCCCAGGGACAGGCCCCGGCGCGCGCCGCGGCACCAGCACCGTCCAAGTACGCGCCGATCGACGGCGACCGGCCCATCGCGCTGACCCAGATGCGGCGGGCCATCGCCGACAACATGGCCCGCGCCTGGACCGCGCCGCACGCCCACGCGGTCATGGAGATCGATATGACCGGCCTCATGAAGTACCGCGACCAGGTCAAGCGCGACTTCGCGGCACGCGAGGGGTTCGAGCTCTCGCCGGCCGCGTTCATCCTGAAGGCCACGGTCGAGGCGCTGCGGACGGTGCCGCTCGTGAACGCGAGCTGGACCGAGCAGGGGATCGTCGTGCACGGCGCGGTGAACCTCGGGTACGCGGTCGCCCTCGGCGAAGAGGGTCTCGTGGTGCCGGTCATCAAGAACGCGGACGGCCTCAGCCTCGCCGGCCTGATGCGCGCGATCCGCGATGTCGTGGACCGCGCCAAGGCGAAGAAGCTCACGTTCGACGACTTCTCGGGCGGCACTTTCACGGTGAACAACACGGGGCCCCTCGGCACGGTCGTGTCGAGCCCCATCGTCCCGCCGGGGCAGGCCGCGATCGTCTCCAGCGAGTCCATCACGAAGCGCGTGGTCGTCCTGGACGACGACTCGATCGCCATCCGGCAGCGCATGAACCTCGTGATCGGCTTCGACCACCGCGTCATCGACGGCGCCACCGCCGCGAAGTTCCTCCAGACGATGCGCGACTGGCTCCAGTCGGTCGGCCCGTCGGTGCCGATCTATTAGTGGAGCGACGGTGAGCGATCTCGTCCCGATCCGCCTCGAGCTCCCGGGCGAGGTCGAGCGGCCCCGCTCGCGGGGTCGAGGCGACGCGAACCGCGTCGTTCCCATCGACCGGGCGCGCCCCGAGTGGCTGAAGGTCCGGCTCCCGATGGGTCCGCAGGTCGAGGAGCTGCGGCGCCTCATGCGCTCCAAGTCGCTGCACACGGTCTGCGAGGAGGCGCGCTGCCCGAACATGGGCGAGTGCTGGGGCGCCGGCACCGCGACGTTCATGATCCTCGGCGACACCTGCACGCGGTCGTGCGGGTTCTGCGCGGTCAAGACGGGGCGCCCGAACGAGCTCGACACGGCGGAGCCGGCGCGGGTGGGAGAGGCCGTCGCGAGGATGGGGCTCGGCCACGCCGTCGTGACCAGCGTGAACCGCGATGAGCTGGCCGACGGCGGGGCGTCCATCTTCGCCGCGACCATCCGCGAGATCCGGCGGCGCTCGCCGGGGACCACCATCGAGGTCCTGATCCCGGACTTCCGCGGCGACCTCGCGGCGCTCGACGTCGTGCTCGGCGAGCGGCCGGAGATCATGGACCACAACGTCGAGACCGTCCCGCGGCTCTACGCGCGCGTGCGGCCGCAGGCGGTGTACGAGCGCTCGCTCGAGGTCCTGAGGCGCACGAAGGAGCGCGCCCCCGACCTCGTCTGCAAGAGCGGGATCATGGTCGGGCTAGGCGAGACCCGCGACGAGGTCCGCGCGACGATGCGCGACA
>MGON01000085.1:8792-8942 GCA_001795345.1 Chloroflexi bacterium RIFCSPLOWO2_02_FULL_71_16
GCTACTGGCCCCCCGCCGAGTTCGAGGAGCTGCGCGCCGAGGGCATGGCCATGGGCTACGACCACGTCGAGTCCGGACCGCTCGTGCGCAGCTCCTATCACGCCGAGCGCCACGTCCGCGCCGGCGGCGATCGAGCGAGGATCCGGCTCC
>MGON01000085.1:8972-9171 GCA_001795345.1 Chloroflexi bacterium RIFCSPLOWO2_02_FULL_71_16
TACGGGCACAGGGGCCCCTGCCCCTGAGCACGGCGATGCGAAGCGAGCCGGACGAGCGCGACAGATCGTCGCGACCTGGCTCGGGCGCGTGCCGTACCTCGCGGGCTGGCGGCTGCAGGAGGCCGTGGCCACGCGGGTGCGCCATGGCGGGCCCGACCGGCTCCTCCTCCTGGAGCACGATCCCGTGTACACGATCGGG
>MGON01000085.1:9183-9400 GCA_001795345.1 Chloroflexi bacterium RIFCSPLOWO2_02_FULL_71_16
ACGGCGAACCTCATCGCGCCGGCGTCGGAGCTGCGGGCCCACGGCGCCAGCGTGTACCGCGTCGACCGCGGCGGCGACATCACGTACCACGGCCCCGGACAGCTGGTCGGCTACCCGATCGTGTCGCTGGGGGACGCGCCCGATCTCGTGGCGTACGTACGCGCTCTCGAGGACGCGCTTATCGCGACGCTCGCGTCGTACGGAGTCGCCGGCCGGC
>MGON01000085.1:9450-9602 GCA_001795345.1 Chloroflexi bacterium RIFCSPLOWO2_02_FULL_71_16
GCCAAGATCGCGGCCATCGGCGTGCGCGTCTCGCGCGGGGTGAGCACGCACGGCTTCGCGCTGAACGTCTCGACCGACCTCGCCGCCTTCGAGCGGATGATCCCGTGCGGCTTCGCGCACGAGGTCGCTTCGCTGGAGCGCCTCGGCGTGAC
>MGON01000086.1:0-1858 GCA_001795345.1 Chloroflexi bacterium RIFCSPLOWO2_02_FULL_71_16
CTCAACGACAGCGGCATCAACCCCTACCACCTCGAGTTCTCGGCCCAGACCTACCCGGATCCAGACGTCCTCGCGCTCACCGGGAGCTTCACCAAGCACCCCTCGCAGTACATCCCGGGCTTCCCGGCCGACGCGCAGGCCATCCCCATCACGCTCGGCAAGGGGTACTTCCCGGTCGATGACGCCCGCGGCCCCGACGCCAACGGCGACGGCGTCCCCGACGGGTCCATCTGGGACCAGAAGAGCGGGAGCGCTCCGTGGGGCCTCGAGTTCGGCAAGCTTTACTGGATCCCCGGCACCAAGATCGTCGGCGCCATCCAGCCGGGCACGCTCTCGTGCAGCAACTGCGCCGTCGGCGCGCACGTGATCCTCGACGACGACGGCCATGGCACCGGCTCGAGCTCGGTCAGTGCCGGGAACCGCTACGGGTACTGCCCGACCTGCCTCATCGTCCTCGGCAAGGGCCTCGGCTCAGGGACGTCGACGACCACGCAGTACGCGTGGGCCGACATCAACTCCAACAGCTGGGGCACGCTCGCGAACCTGCCGCTCGACCTCGGCTTCCAGCTCATCGGCAGCGATCCCGCCCGCGCGACGCGCGAGGCGGTGGAGCGCGGGCAGACCGTGCTCTTCGCCGCCGGCAACGGCGCCGCGAACGCGTTCGATTCACCGAGCCCGACGTACGGCACCTCCACCACCGGGCCGGACTGGAACGTCGTCGTCGGAGCGATCCGCCGTGACAACCAGCGCGCCATCGTGGGTGAGGGCACGCCGGCCCACCTGAGCAGCTGGGGCGACGGGAACCTCCCGTCGGCCTGCCGCACCGGCACCGTCTCGCAGTGCGCGTTCGGCGGCACGTCCGCCGCGACGCCGTACACCGCGGGCGTCTTCGGCACCGTGCTCACGGCGATCCGCCGCCAGATCGGCGACGGCGCGGCCGGACAGCGGCCGGGCCAGGTCGTCGCGGAGGGCTTCCCGATCGCCGGCAGCCCGTACCTGTCCGACGGCAAGCTCACGCGCGGCGAGCTGCGCGAGGCCGTCCTCAAGACGGCGCTGCCGCTCAACCAGGACAACGCGCAGCAGATCCCAATCTACCCGTACCCGCTCACGGCTCCGTACAACGGCGACATCAACGTCCTCTTCGAGGGCTACGGAGCGGCGACGCCGAACAGCGCGAAGCGGGCCATCGACGTCCTCCTCGGGAAGATGCAGCTACCCGTACGCGCGGCCGAGGACCGCTGGTTCGAGATCGACCGCCAGGTCCGCGACTCGCTCTGGGGCGGTCACGACCGTGACGGCGACGGCACCAGCGACCCCGCGGCGCCGCTCGGCGCCTTCGGGCTCGGCGTCGCCGACGTGGAGACCACCGAAGCGCTCCTCGTCTCGCTCGCGAAGATCACGAACGCGATGTCCCTCGACTCGCTCACGCAGCAGCAGACCGGCGCGAACGCGCACACGTACTGGCTGCACCGCTCGAGCGAAGGCGAGCCTCAGGTCGCCGACAGCTGCGCCAACGGCGTCACTTACATGGACCAGTCCGACAGCGACGGCGACCACGAGCCCTGCTTCACGAACCGCGCGACGAGCGTGCTCGCCGCGTTCCGCCCGCTCGGCATGTGGCCGACCACGGCGGATGCCGACTTCGCGATCCCCGCGGGGTCGAACGTCACGATCGACCTCTGGATCGCCAGCGATCAGGTGACGGTCGCGCGGCCGTCCGGCGTGCTCATGGCAACGGACCGCGTCCTCGGTGAAGGCGCCGGGACGCCCACCCCGCTCATCGGGAGCGGCCCCTGGATCAGCCAGGGATCCCCGGTCGTCGTCAGCCCGCTGCCCGCGGGCGTCACGATCGACCAGA
>MGON01000086.1:1873-5867 GCA_001795345.1 Chloroflexi bacterium RIFCSPLOWO2_02_FULL_71_16
TGGGAGAGTCCTGCTGGAACCGTCTCAGCTGGTCCTTCGACACGACCCGCCACGCCATCGCCGGCGAGCAGCTCACCTTCCAGGTGGCGCTCATCGGAGTGCGCGCGTGGTCCTTCGGCTACGAGGGCCAGCACCGCTCGAAGATCACGATCACCCCGGCACCCATCCCGGCCGAGCTCGACCACGGCGTGACCATCACCGAGCCGGCCGAGGGCGCGAAGGTGCCCGACCAGACGCCCTTCACGGCGTCCGGCTTCGCGAGCTTCCCGGCGCTCGGAACGACCGAGGCCGGAGACCACCCCGCGGCCAAGCGGGTCGACGTCTCGGTCGACGACCCGACGTTCGCGAACGCCATCGAGGCGACGCTCACGCTGAACGCGGACGAGACCGCCGGAAGCTGGAGCGCGCCGATCCCTGGCCTCGCGCCCGGCTCGCACACCATCTACGCGAAGGCGCGCCTGGGCGACATCGACTCGCCCGTCACGCATCGCACGTTCACCGCCCTGGACATCAAGACCACGCCGCGCGTCCAGTGGCAGATCGTGCCCGACGGCGCGAGCCCGTCCGCTGACGGGTGGACCTCGGCGACCGGTGTCCTCGAGTACTCGTTCCAGTTCGACACGCGCGCGTACGGCTCCGGGAGCTTCGACATCTACACCCGCCTCCTCGAGGGCGGCGTGCAGACCGCGATCACCAGCGTGCGAGCCAGGTTCCGCTAACGAGCCGCCGAGCAAGCGATACGTTGCGCGGGCTGAGGTCGGCTCGGGACTCGCTCCGCGACGCCGCGGACTCAAGTCGGATACGATATGGATGATGAGCATGATCCAAGTCGAATCCGTCTCGCCTCCGCTGAACAGCCCCGAGGTCGCCTCGCTGGCGGTGCGGATCCTGAGCGTGGCGGAGGCGATGGGGCTTCTGCCCGGCCGGGACCCGATCCGCCAGCTCGACCGGGGCGTGCTCGAGCGCATCGCCAAGAACGCCGCGACGTCGGCCGGGATCGGCCGGGACGTGCTCGCCGATCTGCGGCGGGCCGACCGCGCCGATCGGATGGAGCCGGCCGTGCGCCGTCTCTACGAGGCGCTCGAGCGCTCGCCCGCGCCCGCGACCGAGTGGCGTTCCCTGGTGGCCGTGATCGGCACGGATCTCCTCGCGCAGCTCCTCGGGACCTCCGGCTCGAGCCTCCGCCGGTACCTCGCCGGGACGCGCCGCACCCCGGACGTCGTCGCCGACCGGCTGCACTTCATCGCGCTCGTCGTCGCCGACCTCGCGGGGAGCTACAACGACCTTGGCTTGCGCCGCTGGTTCGAGCGGCCCCGTGTGCTGCTGGGCGGGAAGTCGCCGGCCCAGCTGCTCAAGGGCGAGTGGCGGGTCGATGACGCTGGCCCCGCGCGCGTCCGCGAGCTGGCGTACGCCCTCACCGCTCCCCTCGGCACGTGATCCTCTTCCGCTCCGTCCCCGGCGAGGCGCCGTTCCTCTGGGAGAGCGGCGGCGCCCAGCCTGCGGGCCGCTGGCACCGCGCGGGGGAGGGGCCGGCGCACTATCTCGCCGACACGCCCGACGGCGCGTGGGCCGAGTTCCTGCGCCACGAGGAGATCACCGACCCGGCGGAGCTCGGCAACGTCAGGCGAACGATGTGGGCGGTGGCGCTCTCGGACGACCTCGCTCCCCGCTCCCCGAGGCTCGGCCGGCGGACCGTGACCGGGGAGGTCGGCAGCTACGCGGCGTGCCAGGCGGAGGCCGCCCGGCTGCGGGCCGCGGGCGCGCAGGCGATCGTCGCGCCGTCAGCCGCGCTGCGTGAGGGCGAAGCGCGCGGCTGGCGTGTCGAGGATGGGATCCAGCCGGGTCCGCCCCGGGACGGGCGCGTCATCGTCCTGTTCGGGCCTCGCCCGGACCTCGTCGCGTGGCGCGCGGCGGTCGGCGCGCGGCCCGACGACGCGCTGCTGACGAAGGTGCGCCACTTCCGGCGCCGCTGATCGCGCTCGCGCTTCTGCGTCGACGCCTCTCGCGGAACCCGAGCGCTGACGAGCTGACGAGCAAGGGATACGTTGGGTCGGGCCTCAGCCGAAAGGCTAGGGCCAGTTCCTCCCACCGGCGATCGGGTTTCGCAGCGCGGCGCTGATACCGAGATTTGACGTTCGCCGGGTCGTTGTTTCCCGATCGTTGATTGTTCGCGCCCTTCTCGTGCTCGGATGATCCCCAGGCAGCCGGAAGCCGCTCGGAGCGAGCTCGAGCTGCGTGGGGGATCAGCAATGAGTCGGCGTTCGATGTGGTCCGGCGTAGGTGTGATCGCGCTCGTGTTCGCTGCGCTCTCGCCGGGAGGCTTCGTCGCCCGTGCGGCCGAGACCGCGCCACCCGCAGCGCCGGCGCAGCCGGCAGAGTCCGCCGACCGCTACGTGGTCCAGTTCGCGGACGAGCCGCTCGCCCTCTACGACGGCGGCGTCGCCGGCCTTGCCGCGACCATGCCGGCCGCGCGCGGCGAGCTCCGGCTCGACCCCACGAGCCCGGACAGCGTCGCGTACTACGCGTACCTCGACGCGCAGCAGGCGGCGCAGGTGGCGGCCATCGAGGCCGCGCTCAACCGTTCCATCGCCGTCGCCTTCGAGTACCGCACCGCCTTCAACGGACTCGCGATCACGCTGACCCCGAGCGAAGCGGCGACGGTCGTCGGCCTCTCGGGTGTCACGCGCGTCGAGCGCGAGGAGTACCTCGAGCTCCTGACCGACAACGGCCCAGCGTGGATGAACGCCGACGACGTCTGGAGCGGCGCCGCGACCGGCACCGCGACGAAGGGCGAGGGTGTCGTCGCCGGGATCATCGACACCGGCGTGAACTCCGACCATCCCTCGTTCGCCGACGTCGGCGGAGACGGCTACGACCACACCAACCCGCGCGTGGTGCGCTTCGGCGTCTGCGCGGTGAACGTCCTCAAGTGCAACGACAAGCTCATCGGCATGTACGACTTCACGGGCTTCGGCGAGGAGGACGACGTCGGGCACGGCTCGCACACCGCGAGCACCGTGGCCGGCAACGTCGTCGACTCGACGCTCTACGCGCCGACGACGACGCTCGGACCGCGGCGCATCTCGGGCGTCGCGCCGCACGCGAACATCATCTCGTACAAGGGCTGCGGCGCCTTCGCGTTCCCGACGCTCGGCGCGTGCCCGCTCACCGCGCTCATCGCGGCCATCGACCAGGCCACCGCGGACATGGTCGACGTCATCAACTTCTCGATCGGGGGCGGGTCGGCCGACCCGTGGACCGACATCCTCGGGCAGCCCTTCTTCGGCACGCAGGCCGCCGGCGTGTTCGTCGCGGCCTCGGCCGGCAACAGCGGCCCGAACCCGCAGACCATGGGGCGTCCCTCGAACTCGCCGTGGCTCATGGCCGTGGGCGCCAGCACACACGATCGCCGGCCCACCGGCACGGTGACCACGAGCTCCGCCGCGGGCGCGGGTCCCTCCTTCAGCGGGATGACCGTCTCGGCGGGCCTCGCCTCTACGGCGCTCATCGACGCGAAGGACATCGGCAACGAGCTGTGCGACCCGTTCAACGCGACGCAGGCGGCGCAGATCGCCGGCAAGGTCGTCATCTGCACGCAGGGCGTCATCGGCCGAGTGCAGAAGGGCGCCAACGTCCAGGCCTCGGGCGGCGTGGGCATGATCCAGACGAGCCAGCCCGGCGCCAAGGCCAGCGTCGTCGCGGACACGCACGTGCTCCCGACCGTGATGATCAGCGAGTGGGACGGCGAGGCGCTGCGCGCCTGGCTCGCCACAGCGGCGGCCCCGCAGGCCGCGCTCTCCGGCACCACCCTCGAGGAGGGCGCCGGTCTCGCGGACCGCATGGCCTACTTCAGCTCGCGCGGTCCCGACCTCAACAACCCGTACATGATCAAGCCGGACGTCACCGCGCCCGGCGTCGCCATCTGGGCGGCGTTCAACACTCACTCCGGGCCCGCCGGGACGGCCGAGTACAACGTCATCCAGGGCACCTCGAT
>MGON01000086.1:5888-6200 GCA_001795345.1 Chloroflexi bacterium RIFCSPLOWO2_02_FULL_71_16
CGCGGCCGCCCTGGTGCGCGCCGCCAACCCCACGTGGACGCCGGACAACGTCAAGTCCGCGCTCATGAGCACCGCGTTCACGTCACCCGACGGCGGCAAGGAGACCCAGCCCGTCCTCAAGGAGGACCACGCCACGGCGGCCGACCCGTTCGACATGGGCGGCGGCCGCGTTGACGTCGCGCGCGCGGCGCGCGCCGGCATCGTCCTCCAGGAGTCGGTCGCCAACTACCAGGCGTCGAACCCGGCACTGGGCGGCGACCCGCGCCAGCTGAACCTCGCGTCGTTCGCGAATGAGAACTGCCAGTCGAGCTG
>MGON01000086.1:6431-6878 GCA_001795345.1 Chloroflexi bacterium RIFCSPLOWO2_02_FULL_71_16
GCGGAGGGCGCCGACGTGCCGCCGCCGTGCGACATCCCCGAGACCGTCGTCGCGACGGACGCGAACGAGGTCAACGTGGCCCCGCAGCACAACATCCGCGAGGTCGGCGTGCGCGGCCTCTACCCGACCTTCGCCGGTCAGGCGAAGCCGAACATCACCTTCCGGCTCAAGGTCACCACGCTCGACCCGCTCCCGCCCGAGTCGCACTGGCGCGTCGCGTTCGTGCCTCCGGGCACCCCGACCGGGACCCAGTACTACGTCCAGATGCTGAACGGCCTTTCCGGGGAGCCGACCTTCGTGTACGGGTCGATCACCGCGGGCTCGTTCACCAACCTGGGCGCTCCCGAGTCTGGGAGCTGGACGCCCGACGGGAACATCACCATCACCCTCGCCGCGAGCAAGGTCCTCGACCCGGTCGTGGGTGACACGCTGACCGAGATCGTCGGA
>MGON01000086.1:6887-7341 GCA_001795345.1 Chloroflexi bacterium RIFCSPLOWO2_02_FULL_71_16
GCGGCGCACCCCGGTGCGCTCACCACCAACGCCGACTCCAGCACCGCGGCGTCCTACACGCTGCGCGCGTGCGAGGACAGCGGGCCCATCGCGAACGCGGACTCCGCGACCACCAGCGCGGGCACGTCCGTCACCATCGACGTGCTCGCCAACGACGCGTCGTCCGACGGCGGCGCGCTGACCGTCACCGACGTGACCGCTCCCGCGAACGGCACGGCGGCCAACAACGGCGACGGCACCGTGACCTACATCCCGAACGCCGGCTTCGAGGGCGTCGACGGCTTCTCGTACACCATCGCCGACGGCCAGGGCCGCTCAGCGAGCGCTCTCGTCAGCGTGACGGTCGCACCGTTCTGCCCGACCGAGGAAGAGCTCTATGACTTCGAGTCCGGCGGCGCCGGCTGGAGCGTGGAGACGGCCGTGAACGACCTCCCCAGCGAGATCAGCCCGAACT
>MGON01000086.1:7427-11218 GCA_001795345.1 Chloroflexi bacterium RIFCSPLOWO2_02_FULL_71_16
GTTCCACAGCAGCGGTGCAAGCGGCGTCGACGACGGGGACAACACGACGAAGGATGACCGGCTGATCGGTCCGTCGGTCAGGCTGACCGCGGTCTCGAAGGTCAGCTTCTGGCACCGCTACTGGTTCGAGACGGACTTCGATGGAGGCGTGCTCGAGGTGAGCACCGACGGCGGCGAGACGTGGCGTGACGTCACGGACCCGCTCATCGGCGGCGTCTTCACCGAGGGCGGCTACACCGGCACGATCGCCCCAGGCGACGGCAGCGCCATCGCGGGCCGCGACGCCTGGACCGGCGAGGAGTCCACCCACCTGACAGGAGCGATGGAGGAGACGGTCCTCGACATCGGCACCCTGGCGAGCACTACCGCGATCTTCCGCTGGCGGCTGGTCACCGACCCGCTCGTGCCGAGCATCGGCTGGTGGATCGACGACGTGACCTTCAGCGGCCTCGCCACTGACTGCAACGAGCCGCCCGTCGCCATCGATGACGACGCGGTCACTGAGGAAGGCACGGCGGTCACCATCGACGTGCTGGCCAACGACAGCGACCCCGACGGCGATGACCTCTCGGTCAGCTCCGCCAGCGACCCGGCCAACGGCACGACCACGGTCAATGCCGACAACACCGTCACCTACACGCCCGACGCCGGCTTCGTCGGCACGGACACCTTCACCTACACCGCCTTCGACGGCGAGTGGGAGGACACCGCGACGGTCACCGTGACGGTCGAGGAGCGTCCGAACACCGCACCGGTCGCGAACGACGACACCGTCACGACCGCGCGCAACACCGCGGTGACCATCTCGGTCCTGGCGAACGACCACGACCCCGACGGCGACGCGCTGGCCGTGACCGGGGTCACCCAGCCCAGCCAGGGCCGGGCGACACTCAACCCTGACAACACGGTCACCTACACGCCGCCGATCAACTTCAGCGGCGTGGAGACCTTCACCTACACCATCGACGACGCCCACGGCGGGACCGCCACCGGGAACGTCACGGTGAACGTGGGTGAGCCCGGCGCACCCATCGCCTGCTTCACCTACAGCCCGCGCAAGCCGCGTGCGGACGACAACATGCGATTCGACGCCCGCTGCAGTAGCGACGACAACACGCCCGACTCCCTGCTCGTCTTCGAGTGGGACTTCGAGAGCGACGGCGTGATCGACGCCACCGGCATGCGGCCGCGTCACGAATTCGGAGCGACCGGCACGTACACGGTGACCCTCCGCGTCACCGACAGCGACGGCAACACAGACGTGCTGAAGAGAGACATCGTCGTGCGACCCGCCGGCGGGGACGGCGACGACGACTAGCTCGACCCCATTCCCACCCTCTGTGAGGGGGCCCTGGCCGATGAGCCGGGGTCCCCTCGGAGCCAGCAGATCGATGGAGGTCCATAGATGAGGCGCTTGCTCGCGGTCGTCAGCGCGGTATCGCTGACCTTTAGCGCGATCTCCGTAGGGCCCGCGTCGGCTCAGACCGACTGGACCTCCAAGGTCGATGCGGCGGTCCTGGACGCGGCCTCGCTCGGCGAGACCGACTTCATCGTCTACATGGCGGCGAAGGCGGACCTCGCCCCGGCCGCCGGCCTCGGGACGAAGGAGGCCAAGGGCGCATACGTGTACGAGGCTCTGACGAGCGTCGCTGGCGCCTCGCAGGCGGGACTCGTCTCGCAGCTGGCCTCGGCAAGCGCCTCCTACCAGCACTACTGGATCACCAACGCGGTCGTCACTAGCGGCGACCTGGCCCTGGTCCAGGCCGTGGCCTCGCGGACGGACGTGAAGAACGTCTTCCCGGTCGGCAAGGGCCGCCTCGATCCGCCCGTCGCCGCGCCCGGCGGCACCGAGTCGATCGACGTCACGAGCGCGGTCGGACCGAGCATCGGGCACGTCAACGCGGACGAAGCGTGGTCACTGGGCTACCGCGGCCAGGGCGTGGTCGTGGCGAACGCCGACACCGGCGTGCGCTGGACCCACGACGCGCTGAAGGCCAAGTACCGCGGCTGGGACGCCGTGAGCGGCTCCGCCAGCCACGACTACAACTGGCACGACGCGATCAAGAACCCGAACTTCCCATGCGCCACCGTGGGCGGGTCCCCCGAGCCATGCGACGACGACGCGCTACTTGGCGGCGGCCACGGCACGCACACCATGGGCACCATCGTCGGCGACGACGGACTGGGGAACCAGATCGGCATGGCGCCGGACGCCAGGTGGGTCGCCTGCCGCAACATGAACAACGGCCTCGGCGTCGTTCCCACCTACATGGACTGCATGCAGTGGTTCATCGCACCTACCCGGATCGACGGCACCGGCGCCGACCCGAGCAAGGCCCCCGACGTCGTCAGCAACTCGTGGGGCTGCGTCGAGGTCTGCGCGCCGCCTCTGCTCAAGGACATGATCGACGCGAGCCGCGCGGCCGGGATCTTCTACTCGGTCTCAGCCGGCAACGACGGGGGCAACACGGCCGCGGGCTGCAACACGATCGCCTTCCCGCTCTCGATCTACGACGCCGCCTTCACCGTCGGCGCGACGAACGCCACCAACGACGGCATCGCCTCGTTCAGCAGCCGCGGGCCGGTGCTGGACAACCCCAGCGAAGGCGTCGCGTACCGCAAGCCCGACATCGTCGCGCCCGGCGTCGGCATCCGCTCGGCGCTCCGCGGCAACGACTCCCAGTACGGCAGCCTGAGCGGCACGAGCATGTCGAGCCCGCACGTCGCGGGTCTCGTCGCGCTCATCCTGTCGGCGAACCCCGCGCTGCGCGGGCACGTCACCGATATCGAGGACATCATCCGCGGCACCGCGAGGCCGCTCACGACGGCGCAGGGCTGCGGCGGCGACTCCTCGGCGCAGGTCCCGAACAACGTCTTCGGGTGGGGCCGCATCGACGCCCTGGCCGCGGTCCAGCTGGCGCTCACCACGACTCCGACGACCGAGCCGTCGACGGCGCCGGGTGAGGCGGCGGATCCCGCCCACAACGTGCCCATCCCCTGCGAGCTCTTGAGCGGCCCGGGCGCGATCCCGCGCTCGGCCAAGAACCTCGTTCATGTCGCGAACGTCTGCGGCCTCGTGGGCACCGACGTCGAGTTCCAGTCGCGCGTCGACGCCAGCGGCGTCCTGCATGACTACGCCTTCGTGGCCACGATGACCGATGGGGCAAGGATCTACGACGTCACCGACCCGCGGTCACCGCGCCTGGTCGGCGCCTATACCGACCCCGGGTGGGAGAACGACATCCAGGTCCGCGGCGACCTGATGGCCCTCGCCTTCGACCCGGTCGTGGTCGGGATCCACGTCTCCGATTGCCTGCGGCAGAAGGGCAGCGGCACGACCGGGCAGACCCGCGGTGGCATCGACCTGATCCGGCTCGCCTTCGACCCGGTCCTGGCGGCGCTAAAGGCGCCGCTGACCTTCCAGACGCAGCGCCTCGGGTGCTACCTGAACAACGTCTCCGGCGGAGCGCACAACGTGACGATGCATCCCAGCGGCGAGTGGCTCGCGGTGGACACGTCGAGCGACGGCATCGAGGTGGTCGACGTCCGCGGCAACGCATTCACGTTCGTGCGGAAGATCCCGTCGGCCGTGGCAGCCTCCGCGCATGACATCTTCTTCTCGGCGGACGGCAATACGCTGTACAGCGCGGGCGTGGGGTCCACGCGCATCGTGGACGTGACCGACATCTTCGACCGTGACCCGACGCTGATCGCGACCATCCCGAACGCTCCCACTGCCGAGCAGGGCGCCGACGGCCAGGTCGTCCAGATCTCGCACCAGGCCGATACGA
>MGON01000086.1:11234-11841 GCA_001795345.1 Chloroflexi bacterium RIFCSPLOWO2_02_FULL_71_16
CCTCATCGTCACCGACGAGAAGGGCGGCGGTCTCACCCAGACCGCCTGCAACACCAGCTCGACCGGCGCGATCGGCGGTGCGCACTTCTGGGCGCTCGAGGAGATCCCCGGGATCGACAAGAGCGCAGGCGCGACCGTCGCGGCGCCAAAGAAGATCGGGACCTGGGTGTATCCGAACCCGCTTCTCGCGGTCGATGCGCTCGACCCGTTCCTCGCCTCGGTCGGGCGGACCGAGCGGGCCTGCACCATCCACGTATTCCGCGCCGGCGGCGACGGCAGCACGTCGCCCGGTCCGATCGATCCATCCTTCGACGGCGTCTCGCGCCTACCCGCCGGCGAGATGGTGAGCGCCCACTACGGCGCTGGTGTCTGGCACATTGACCTCGCTTCGCCCAAGGGCGCGCTGGACGATCCGCGAACGACGTGGGGCCGGACCCTGGGTTGGAACGTCATGCCGGGCGCCGACACCTGGTCCGCCAAGGAGTACAAGGGCTACATCTATGCCGGCGACATGGGTCGAGGCTTCGACGTCTACCGCTTCAGCAGCTGCGACGGGCTCGGGTGCATCGACCCGCTCGCATCGCCCGCTCCGTCGCCTTCCGCGACC
>MGON01000086.1:11871-11949 GCA_001795345.1 Chloroflexi bacterium RIFCSPLOWO2_02_FULL_71_16
GCTACGCCTTCACCGACCCCGACGGCAACGCCCACACCGACCCCGACTCCCACGCCGTCGCCGTCGCCGACGTTCTGC
>MGON01000087.1:0-5241 GCA_001795345.1 Chloroflexi bacterium RIFCSPLOWO2_02_FULL_71_16
GCCGGTCACGACGCGCTTCCGCGCGGGCGACCGCGTGCGCCATCCGACCTTCGGGGAGGGCATGGTCGTCTCGAGCGTCGCGCGCGCCGACGACGAAGAGGTGACCGTCGCGTTCCCGGGAGGTGGCGTGAAGAAGCTCATGGCGAGCTTCGCGGATCTTCGGCCGGTAGGCTGACCGCCGTGAACGTCGCCATGTGGGTGCGCGCGCTGCGCGTCATCCCGAGGATCGACAAGCCGCAGTGGGACGCCCTCGACATCGTGTCCAAGTGGCTGATCGCCGTCCGCGGGGCGGTCCTGGTCATCACCTTCATCTCGGCGGGCATTGCCGGGCTGCTGGCGGCGCGCGTAGGGAGCTTCGACCTCCTCCTCTGGTCGCTGCTCACGGCCGGCCTGATCCTCGCGCACGCCACCAACAACCTCGTGAACGACCTCACCGACCACCGCAAGGGCGTCGACCGCGACAACTACTTCCGCGCTCAGTACGGGCCGCATCCGCTCGAGCACGGGCTCATGACCGAGCGGCAGCTCATCGCGTACGCGGCCGCCACCGGTGGCGCCGCGCTGGCCATGGGCATCGCCCTGGTCGGCGTGCGCGGGCCCCTGGCGCTCGCGCTGCTGGCCGCGGGCGCGTTCTTCGTCCTGCTCTACACGTACCCCCTGAAGTACATCGGCCTCGGCGAGCTCGCCGTGCTCATCGTGTGGGGGCCGCTCATGATCGGCGGCGGCTACTTCGTCATCACCGGCACGTGGGACTGGAACGCCGCCGCGGTGGGACTGCCATACGCGCTCGGCGCGACGACGGTCATCTTCGGCAAGCACATCGACAAGATCGACGACGACCGCGCCAGGGGCATCCGCACGTTCCCGGTCGTGGTCGGTGAGGCCGCGGCCCGGTGGATCGCGATCGCGATGCTCGTCGGCCAGTACGTATCGCTCGCCGCGCTCGTCCTGGTCGGCTACTTCTCGCCGGTCGTGCTCGTCGTGCTGCTGGCCCTTCCGAAGCTTCGCGACGCGGTCTCGGTGTACGTGGCCGCCCGCCCGCGAGAGCGTCCCGAGCGCTACCCCGCCGACGCGTGGCCGCTGTGGTTCGTCGCGTACGCGTTCGCGCACAACCGTCGCTTCGGGATGCTCTTCCTGCTCGGGCTGATCGCGGACGTCGGGCTCCGCCTCGTCGGGTAGAGCCGCGGGTCTCGACCTCGGCATGGCATGTGAGGCGTTGGTCGCCCGTCCGGTGGAACTAAGAGCGCGCTAAGACCGCGAACCGGCCGCGTGACCGTCTCGTATACCGGTGAGAGCCACCGGGAGGGACGAGATGAACGAGATCCAGCGGTACCTCGCCGAGGAGCACGTCGAGGACTTCAACGACGGGCTCATCACACGCCGTGAGCTCATCCGCCGCGTCACCCTCATCACCGGCAGCGGTGTTGCCGCGGCCGCCTTCCTCGCCGCGTGCGGCGTCGGCGGCGGGTCCGGGACGCCCGTCGGCGGGGGAGTGACGGCGCCGCCCCCGGCGACCGGCGCGGCGGCCACGGTCACGTCGGTCCCGGCCGGCCAGCCGGTCGCATACGCGACGCCGCCATCGCAGCCGACAGCGGACGGGATCACCGTGAAGGCCGACGACCCGCGGATCCGCGCGCAGGACACCGAGGTCCCTGCCGCCGACGGCGCGAAGCTGATCGGCTACCTGTCGCGGCCGGCGGCCGACGCTCGCTATCCGGGGATCCTCGTCATCCACGAGAACCGCGGGCTGCTCGAGCACATCAAGGACGTGACCCGCCGGTTCGCCACCGCCGGGTTCGCCGCCGTGGCGGTCGATCTCCTCTCGCGCGAGGGCGGCGCCGCGAAGCTGGAGCAGGGCGCGTACAACGCGGCGCTGGGCCAGCGAAGCCCGGCCGACATGGTGAAGGACCTCCAGAGCACGCTCGACTTCCTGAAGACGCAGTCATTCGTCGACGGAGCGAAGCTCGGGGCCATGGGGTTCTGCTTCGGCGGCGGGATGACCTGGAACCTCCTGAACGCGGGCACCGCTGTGATGGCGGCCGTTCCCTTCTACGGGCCGGGCCCGTCGGACCCGTCGGGCCTCGCCTCGACGAAGGCGGCGGTGCTGGGCGTCTACGCGGAGCAGGACTCCCGCGTGAACGCGTCGATCCCCGCGGTGGAAGAGCAGCTGAAGAAGGCCGGTGTCACGTACCAGATGAAGGTGTACCTAGGCGTCAACCACGCGTTCCACAACGACACCGGGTCGCGCTACAGCGCCGAGCGGTCGCGCGAAGCCTGGGTCGACACCGTGGAGTGGTTCCGAAGACACCTCGCCTGAGCGCCGCCCGATACTTTCCGCGTGCCGACGGCCGACATCCAGCGGCGCGTAGCGGAGCTTCGCGCCGCGATCGAGAAGGCGAACTACGAGTACCACGTGCTCGACGCGCCGGTCATCAGCGACGAGCAGTACGACGGCATGCTCCGCGAGCTGCTCGGGCTCGAGGAGGCGCACCCCGAGCTCGTCACGCCCGAGTCGCCGACGCAGCGCGTGGGCGCGCCGCCGTCGGAGCGCTTCAAGCCCGTCGAGCACTCCCGCCCGATGCTCTCGCTGGGCAACGCGTTCGACCCGGATGAGCTCCGCGCGTTCGACCAGCGCGTGCGCAAGGCGCTCGGACGCGACCGCGTCGACTACACCTGCGAGCTCAAGATCGACGGCCTCGCCGTGAACCTCACGTACGTGGACGGGAAGTTCACGCAGGGCGCGACACGGGGCGATGGCCTCACCGGCGAGGAGATCACGGCGAACCTGCGCACCATCCGCTCGGTGCCGCTCACGCTGCTGGAGGCCGTGCCGGGGCGCGTCGACGTGCGCGGCGAGGTGTACCTGCCGGTGAGCGCGTTCGAGGCCACCAACCGCGAGCGCGCCGAGCGCGGCGAGCCGCTGTTCGCGAACCCGCGCAACGCCGCGGCGGGCGCGGCGCGGCAGATCGACCCGCGGAAGACCGCGGAGCGCGACCTGTCGATCTACGTGTACAGCGCTGCCGGGCTAGACGTCGGAACTCAGCACGGGCTCCTCGATCGCCTGAAGGATCTCGGCCTCCGCGTGAACCCCAAGTGGCGCCTCGTGCACGGCATCGATGAGGTCCTCGAGTACGCCGAGGAGCGGCGCGCCGAGCGCGAGGAATTGGGGTACGGCGTCGACGGGGTCGTGGTGAAGGTGGACCGCTTCGACGACCAGGAGCGGCTCGGGTTCGTCGCGCGGAACCCGCGCTGGGCGATCGCGTACAAGTTCCCCGCGGAGCAGGCGACGACAACGGTCGAGGAGATCAAGGTGTACGTCGGCCGCACCGGCGTCCTCACCCCGGTCGCATGGCTCGCGCCGGTGCAGGTGGGTGGCACAACGGTCAAGCGCGCGACGCTGCACAACCTGGACGAGGTCCGGCGTCTCGACGTGCGCGTCGGCGACCTCGTGCTCATACAGCGAGCCGGCGACGTCATCCCGGAGGTCGTGCGCGCGGAGCACGACGCGCGCACAGCGGCGCTGCCGGAGTGGGACATGCCCGCGCGCTGCCCCGAGTGCGAAGGTCCGGTCGAGCACCGCGAGGGCGAGGTCGCGTACCGATGCGCGAACCCGTCATGCCCGGCCAAGCAGGGCCAGCGCCTCGGCCACTTCGTGTCGCGCGGCGCCATGGACATCGAGGGCGCCGGCTGGGCGGTGCTGTCGCAGCTCCAGGACCGCGGCCTGGTCAGCGACCCGGCCGACCTCTTCTCGCTGACGGTCGCGGACATCCTGAGCCTGGACCGGTACGCCGAGAAGAGCGCGACGAATCTCTACGAGCGGGTCCAGGCGGCCAAGGAGCGTCCGCTGGGGCGGATCCTCTACGCCCTCGGGATACCCCACGTCGGCGGAACGACCTCGGAGGATCTCGCGGACTGGCTGGTGGGGGAGCTGGGACCCACGGCGGACCTGCGGTCGGTGTTCGACAGGCTTCGTGCCGCCACGCCCGAGGACCTCGAAGGCATCGAGGGCATCGGCCCCGTGGTCGCAGGGACGATCGCGGAGTGGTTCGCCGATCCGGAGGAGCAGGCCTTCCTGGACAAGCTCGTCGAGGCCGGGGTGCGCCCGATCATGCCGGAGCGGCGGGTCGCGCCGCCGCAGAGCCCCTTCAAGGGCAAGAGCGTCGTGTTCACCGGCACTCTCGAGCGGCGGTCTCGAGAGGACGCGGAAGATCTGGTGCGCCGGCTCGGAGGCAAGCCGGCGGCCTCGGTGAGCAAGAAGACGGATCTGGTCGTGGCCGGGCCGGGGGCGGGCACGAAGCTCGAGAAGGCGAAGCAGCTGGGCATCGAGGTCATCGACGAGGACGCCTTCGACCGGCTCCTGGGCTCGCCCCCCGACTGACATCGATCGGATAGGGGCCCGGTCGCCTGTTACGTGACGAAGCGGGAGAGCGCCGCGTTCATACTTCGGGCATGACCGTGTCGCAGCAGGCGCCCCAGGGCATCACGGTGGGACCGGCGGCGCAGGCCGAGCTCCCGCGCATCCCGCTGCCGCCCGAGCCCCAGTCGGTCGAGCAGACCGGCCTGCACGTGAACTTCCTCACCGACCTGGCCCTGAAGACGCTCTACCTGCGCGGGCAGATGACGCTGGGCGAGCTCTCGACGTCGATGGGCCTCCCGATCACGAACGTGGTCGACAAGGTCATGGATTTCCTGAAGGGCGAGCGGCTGGTCGAGATCCGCGGCGGCTCCTCGCTCTCCGCGGCGAGCTACCAGTTCGTGATCGTCGACCGCGGCGCCGAGAAGGCGCAGGAGGCGCTCGGGCGCAGCCAGTACGTCGGCCGCGCGCCGGTGCCGCTCGCGACCTACGTGGCTGCGGTGCAGCGCCAGACGATCTCGAACATCACCGTCAGCCAGGAGGAGCTCGCGCGAGCGTTCGCGCACCTGGTGATCCCGCGCGAGACGCTGACGCAGCTCGGCCCGGCGATCAACTCCGGGAAGTCGATCTTCCTCTTCGGGCCACCCGGCAACGGCAAGACGACGATCGCGGAGGTCCTGGTGAGCCTCCTGCGCGGCGAGGTGGTGCTGCCGCACGCCGTCGAGGTCGACGGGCAGGTCATCAAGCTGTTCGACCAGGTCTATCACCGCCTCGCGCTCGACCCCGCGGCACAAGAGCGCGCGCGTTTCGACCACCGCTGGGTCATCACGAAGCGGCCCATCGTCATGACGGGCGGCGAGCTCACGCTCGACACGCTGGACCTCATC
>MGON01000087.1:5251-6025 GCA_001795345.1 Chloroflexi bacterium RIFCSPLOWO2_02_FULL_71_16
CCTCGAAGTACTACGAGGCGCCCTTCCAGATGAAGGCCAACGGCGGCATCTTCATGGTCGACGACTTCGGCCGGCAGCGGGTCACGCCGAAGGACCTCCTGAACCGCTGGATCGTCCCGCTCGAGAAGCGCGTCGACTACCTCACGCTGCACACGG
This sequence comes from Chloroflexi bacterium RIFCSPLOWO2_02_FULL_71_16, assembly GCA_001795345.1. Taxonomy (GTDB): domain Bacteria; phylum Chloroflexota; class Limnocylindria; order P2-11E; family P2-11E; genus GWC2-70-10. The sequence continues at coordinate 5,408 of MGON01000087.1, forward strand.
GCAAGAAGATCGAGATCCCGTTCGACCTGCTCATCGTGTTCTCGACGAACCTCGACCCTGCGGACCTCGTGGACGAGGCCTTCCTGCGGCGGATCCGCTACAAGATCGGCATCGGGTCGCCGACGGTCGCGCAGTACGAGGAGATCCTGAAGCGGCTCTGCGCACGCAAGGGCATCGAGTACCACGCCGACGCGATGTCGCAGATCCTCGCCTTCTACCGGAAGCGCGGCCTCGAGCTCCGCTCGTGCCATCCGCGCGACCTCCTGGAGCAGGTCGTCGACACCGCCCGCTTCCTTCAGCGGCCGCCGGCGCTCCAGCCGGACCTCATCGAGATGGCCTGCGAGTCGTACTTCGTCTCGCTCGGCCCGGAGGGCGTACCGCCCAGCCAGGCCTGACCCCCCGGCGCCTACCCCGCGAGGCGCAGCAGGAGCACCGCGAGCGGGACCAGCAGCGCGACCAGCGTCAGCCACCGCAGGGCCGTCTCCGGCGCCGCCATCAGCCGCGCGCGGTCGAGCGCGATCCGGCCGCCGTCCAGCGTGCGGATCTCGCCTTCGACCTCGCCGGCGCGCCGCCGCAGCATCCGCACCCACGTGCTGAGGGCGCGCTGCGCGTAGCTGA
>MGON01000087.1:6037-6466 GCA_001795345.1 Chloroflexi bacterium RIFCSPLOWO2_02_FULL_71_16
CGGGGACGGTGAGCGCTCCGCCGCTGGCCCAGGCCGCCGTCAGCACCGGGAAGGCTCCCCATCCGAGGGCGAACCAGAGGTCGCTGTGGAGGCGGCCGCGCGCGAGCTCGAGCGGGTACGAGAGCGCGAGCGCAAGCCCGACGGCGATGAACGCGAAGAGGCCCGGGCCGATGACCGCCGTCGCGGCGAGGCCGAGCGCGACGGCGCCCCCGAGGCCGATGACCGCGAGCCCGCGGAGCACGCCGTCCGGTATCCGCGTCCGCAGCGGCCGCCCGTTCAGCTCGTCGAGCGCGTGCACGCCGATCCCGAGCGCGAGGAAGAAGGCGACGAGCGTCCCGGCGAGACGGTCGAGGCGCAGCTCGGTGGCGAGCGCGGCGCCGAGGACGACGTAGCTGAGATGCCAAGCGGTGTAGGGCGGGTGCAGAAGCG
>MGON01000088.1:0-5449 GCA_001795345.1 Chloroflexi bacterium RIFCSPLOWO2_02_FULL_71_16
CGCGGGACCGTGGCCCCTCTCGCCGCCGTCGCCCGCGCGCGACGATCTCATCGTGAACGAGCTCTTCGTGACCATCGCGGTGATCAGCCTGCTCGCCGGCTCGGCCTACCTCGTGTACAACCGGCCCATCGACGCGGCGCGCCACGCGCTGCACGCGGCCCTCGAGCGCGGCGAGATCGACCAGGTGCAGTACGCCGCCCACCTCAGGGCGCTGGAGGACGGGGCCTAGCAACGAACGAAGGCCGCCGCCGCCGGCCCTCGTCGTTGGTCCACCGGGCGCGGCCCGGTCAGTCCACGTGGCGCAGATCCGCTCCCGTGTAGATCTGCCGCGGCCGTGCGATCCGCTGATCGGGGTCGAGAAGGCCCTCCTCCCACTGCGCGAGCCAGCCGGGGGTCCGGCCGATCGCGAAGAGCGAGGTGAACATCTCGACCGGGAACCCCATCGCCTGGTAGATGAGCCCGGAGTAGAAGTCGACGTTCGGGTAGAGCTTGTGCGAGACGAAGTACTCGTCCTCGAGGGCGATCTTCTCGAGCTCGAGGGCGATGTCGAGCAGCGGACTCCGCCGCGTGACCGCGAAGACGTCGTCGGCGATCGTCTTGATGAGCTTGGCCCGCGGGTCGTAGCTCTTGTAGATCCGGTGGCCGAACCCCATGAGCCGCAGCTCGCCCTTCTTCACGCGCTCGATGTGCTCCGGGATCCGATCGACCGAGCCGATGTCCTCGAGCATCCGCAGGACCTGCTCGTTGGCGCCTCCGTGGAGCGGCCCGTAGAGCGCACCGATGCCGGCCGCGACCGCGGAGTACGGATCCGACCGTGAGCTCCCGACGACCCGGACGGTGCTGGTCGAGCAGTTCTGCTCGTGGTCGGCGTGGAGGATGAACAGCACCTCGAGGGCCCGCTCGAGGACGGGATCCGGGTCGTACTTGAGCTCGGTCGTCTTCCACATCATGTTCAGGAAGTTGCCCGTGTAGCTCAGGTCGTTGTCCGGATACACGTAGGGCAGCCCCGCGGCGTGCCGGTACGCGAACGCCGCGATCGTCGGCATCTTGGCGATGAGGCGGACGATCTGGCTTCGCCGGGCCCGCTCGTCGGCGATCCGCTTCGCCTCGGGGTAGAACGTCGAAAGCGCCGCCACGGTGCTCATCAGGATGCCCATGGGATGCGCGTCGTGGCGGAACCCGTCGATGAACTTCTTGATGTTCTCGTGGATGAAGGTGTGGTGGGTGATCTCGTCCTGCCACCGGGCCAGCTCCTCCTCCGCGGGAAGCTCGCCGCCCAGGAGCAGATGGGCGATCTCGAGGAAGCTGCAGCGCTCCGCGAGCTCCTCGATCGGGTAGCCGCGGTAGCGCAGGATCCCTCGGTCGCCGTCGATGTAGGTGATCGCGCTCTTCACGGCCGCCGTCGCCATGAAGCCGGGGTCGTAGGTGAGGAGGCCGGCGCCGTCGGAGCCCCCCGGGATCTTGGCGAGGTCGCTCGCCTTGATGGCGCCATCCTCGACGGGAAGGACGTAGGTCTCCCCGGTGCTGTCGTCGCGTATGGTCAGCGTCCGAGTCTCGGTGCTCGCTCGTGCCTTCGGGGCCGGCTTCACGATGGTCACTCTACGGTCCTCCTTGCTGTCACGGCTCCACAGCATCGGCCCGCTCGCGACGGCGCCGACAGGGCCCACGGACGGGCCGACCTGGGCTGAGGGGCCCTGCCTGCACCGGTCGTTCGGCCCTACGGCATCCGGCGGACGGTACCTACGGTCGTACCGTGGAGCAGAGGACCTTCGAGCTCCGGTTCGACTCGATCGGAGGGCTCGGAGCGCACGCCGCTGGGCAGATCCTGGCTACGGCCGCCGTCCTCCGCATGGGCATGAACGGGTCGCACTTCTCGTCCTACGGGTCCGAGAAGAAGGGCTCGCGGATCCGCTCCTTCATCCGGCTCGGATCGGCCGAGGTGCCCATCCGGACGAGCGCGCCGGTGGAGCGGCCCGACGCCATCGTCGTCTTCCACGCCGCGCTGCTGCGCGACCCGACGACCCTCGCCGGCCTGCGGCGCTCGGGGACGTTCATCTACGACGCGCCGCCCGGCCCCGCCCCCGCGGAGCTGGCCGCGCTCCCACGGGCTGCGCGCGTCATCCGCGTCGATGCCCGCGGGATCGCCTCCGCCGAGCGCTCGCGCCCCAACGCGGTCCTGCTGGGGACGCTCTGCGGCGCCTTCCCGTTCCTGCGCGAGCGCGACGTGCTGGACGCGCTCACCGAGGAGTTCGCGTCACGCCGCCCCGAGGCGGTCGCGTCGAACACGCGCGCGTTCGAGCGGGGGCGGACGGAGCACGAGGTCATGGAGGACGTCGGTCACGCCGAGGGCGACGTGCCGGCCGCCGCGAGCGAGCCGGCGTGGGGCTACCTGACGCAGCCGGTCGGCGGCGTCGTGCCGCTGCCGGGCAACACGGCGTGGAACGACCTGTCGGCGTCGCGCACCGGGTCGATCCCGGTCCTCGACCGCGAGAAGTGCGCGCACTGCGGCGTCTGCGACCTCGTGTGCCCCGACCTCTGCTTCGTCTGGGGTGCCGGGCCGGCCGGTGGGCGGTTCGAGCGCGAGCTGATGGGGATCGACTACCGCTACTGCAAGGGCTGCCTGCGCTGCGTCGAGTCGTGCCCGACCGGCGCGCTCGCGAAGACCGCGGAGACCGCGGGCCTCGCCGACCGCCTTCGCGTCCCGCTCTTCCCGGGGATCGTCGGATGAGCGCCGTAGTGGAGCCGGGCGCGCGCGCCGCGTCCGCGGCGGGCGGCAGCGTCCGCCAGAAGCTCGTGTTCAAGAGCGGGAACGAGGCCGCGGCGATCGCCGCGCGCGACGTCGGCTACCACGTCATGGGGTACTTCCCGATCACGCCGTCGACGGAGGTCGCCGAGGGCCTCGCCAAGATGCAGGCCGATGGCGAGCACGAGACGGTCATGATCGCCGGGGACGGCGAGCACGGCGCCGCGGGGATCTGCTACGGCGCGGCGCTGGGAGGGGGCCGCGTCCTGAACGCGACCAGCTCGCAGGGCCTGCTCTACGCCCTCGAACAGCTGCCCGTGCAGTCCGGGACGCGCGTCCCGATGGTCCTGAACGTAGCGGCGCGCACGGTGTCGGGGCCCCTGGACATCCGCGGAGACCACTCCGACCTCTACTACACGCTGAACACGGGCTGGATCGTCCTGCTGGCCCGCGACCCGCAGGCGGTCTACGACCTCAACCTCGCGGCGGTGCGCATCGGGGAGCACGCCGACGTCCGGCTCCCGGTCATCGTCGCCTACGACGGGTTCTTCACCAGCCATCAGAAGCGCCGGACGTGGGTCTTCGACGACCCGGAGGCGGTCCGCGGATTCCTCGGCGAGCGGCCCGCGTACCCGACGCCGCTCGACACCGAGCATCCGGCGACGTTCGGTCCGTACATGAACGATCCGGACCTCATCAACAACAAGGTGCAGCTGTCGGGGGCGATGGAGGCGGCGCGGCGCGTCATCCCCGAGGTCATCGCCGAGCTCGCGGTCCTGACCGGACGCTCATACCCGATCGTCGACGCGTACCGGATGGAGGACGCCGACGCCGCGGTCCTCCTGCTCAACTCCGCGGCCGAGACGGCGAAGGGCGTCGCGGACGACCTGCGCGCCAAGGGCGAGCGCGTCGGCGTGCTGTCGCCGAACGTCCTGCGGCCCTTCCCGGCCGACGAGCTCCGCGCCGCCCTCCGCGGCGTACGCGGCCTCACCATCGGCGACCGGGCCGACTCGTACGGCGCGGGCGGCGGGAACCTATCGCTCGAGGTCCGCGCGGCCCTCCAGCAGGACCCGGCCGATCGGACGCGCGTCGTCTCGCGGATCTACGGCCTGGGCGGCAAGGACTTCTACGCGGCCGACGCGGAGCGCTTCTTCGAGGAGGCCGCGGCGGCCGCGACGACCGGACGCGTCGAAGTGCCGTTCGCCTATCACGGGGCGACGCCGGGGGCGCCCGGCCGGGCGCCACGCCCCGGTCTGCCGCCCATCCCGGCGGCCGAGCTCTCGCGCGGGATGGCCCGCGTGCGTCCGAACGGGAACGGCGGCCTCGCGGTGGAGCTCGAGCCGCTCTGGAAGATGACGGAGGTCCCGAGCCGCATCGCGCCCGGCCACGGCGCCTGCCCCGGCTGCGGGATCTTCCCCACGCTGCACCAGGTGTTCCGCGTCCTGGAGGGAGACGTCGTGGCGCTCTTCCAGACCGGCTGCGCGATGGTCGTGAGCACCGGCTATCCCGCGACGGCGCACCGGATCAACTACGTCCACAACCTGTTCCAGAACGGCGCCGCGACGCTGTCAGGCCTCGTCGAGATGTATCACGAGCGCGTCCGCCGAGGCGAGCTTCCCGCGTCGAAGGACATCACCTTCGTGATGATCAGCGGCGACGGCGGCATGGACATCGGGATGGGTCCCGCGCTCGGCGCGGCGCACCGCGACCACAAGATGATGATCATCGAGTACGACAACCAGGGCTACATGAACACGGGCGCCCAGCTCTCGTACTCGACGCCGCTCGGCCACCGGACCGCGACGAGCGAGATCGGCTCGAAGCTGAGCGGCAAGCGCTATCACCACAAGGACACCGCGCAGATCTTCGCGGCGTGCCATCTGCCGTACGTGTTCACCGCGAGCGAGGGCTATCCCGAGGACCTCATGCGCAAGGTCGCCAAGGCGCAGCACTACGCCAAGAACGAAGGGCTCGTGTACGGGAAGATCCTCTCGTACTGCCCGCTGAACTGGCGCACCGACGACGACGCCGCGCAGCCGGTGCTCCAGGCGGCCATCGATTCGTGCTTCTTCCCGCTCTACGAGGTGGAGCACGGCCACACCCGGGTCACCTACGACCCCGACGCCACCGCCCGCCGCCGCCCCGTCGCCGATTGGCTCGGCCTGATGGGGAAGACGCGCCACCTCCTCGAGCCGCGCAACGCGGAGGTCGTCCGGCGGATCCAGGAGGAGACGGACCGCCGCTGGCGGCGCCTCCGCGCGATGCACGAGCACCCGGAGCTCTGAGATGGTGCGCATCCTCGAAGCCATTGCCGTCTCAGCGGTCACGTCCTGATGCCGATCAAGCGCGCGGACAAGACGCCGATGCCGACACGGGAGCCGGAGGTCCGCGCGCACGACTTCGTCGAGGTGAACGAGGGCTACACGCAGCTCCACGCCGTCTTCGAGGCGGAGCGCTGCCTGCGGTGCCAGGACCCGGTCTGCGTCGAGGGATGCCCGGTCTCGATCCCCATCCCGGACTTCATCCACGCCCTCGCCGACCGCGACATGCCGAAGGCGGCGCGGATCCTGCGGACCGCCAACCCGCTCCCCGCGATCTGCGGCCGCGTCTGCCCGCAGGAGTCGCAGTGCGAATCGCGCTGCGTCATGGGCGAGCGCTTCCGGCCCGTCGCGATCGGCCACCTCGAGCGCTACGTCGCGGACTGGG
>MGON01000088.1:5483-9421 GCA_001795345.1 Chloroflexi bacterium RIFCSPLOWO2_02_FULL_71_16
ACACCGGCGCGAGAGGGTCGCCGTCATCGGCTCCGGCCCGTCGGGCCTCGTCTGCGCGGGAGAGCTCACGCGGCTCGGCTACCAGGTCACCGTGTATGAGGCGCTCCACGCCGCCGGCGGCGTGCTCCGCTACGGGATCCCCGAGTTCCGCCTGCCGAAGGCGATCCTCGACCGCGAGGTCGACATGCTCCGCGCCATGGGCGTGGAGATCGTGACGAACGTCATCGTCGGGAGGACGATCGCGCTCGACGATCTCGCCGGGCGGCTCGGGTACAGCGCGGTCTTCATCGGCACGGGCGCCGGACTACCGCAGTTCCTCGGGATCCCGGGCGAGGATCGCAGCGGGGTCATGTCCGCGAACGAGTTCCTGACGCGGGTGAATCTCATGCGCGGCTACCGGTTCCCCGACGCCGATACGCCGGTACCCATCGGGAAGCGCGTGGCGGTCATCGGCGCGGGCAACACCGCCATGGACGCCGTCCGCACGGCCCTGCGCGTCGGGGCCGAGCAGGCGACGATCGTCTACCGCCGGAGCGAGAAGGAGATGAGCGCCCGCGAGGAGGAGCACCGCCACGCCATCGAGGAGGGCGTGCGGTTCGAGTGGCTCACCGACCCGGTCGAGATCCAGGGCGGCCAGGACGGCTCGGTGACGGGTCTCCGCTGCCGGCGCATGCGGCTCGGGGAGCCCGATGCGTCGGGACGGGCGCGGCCCATCCCGATCCCGGGCCAGGAGGTGATCCTCGAGGTCGACACCGTGATCCTCGCGATCGGGACGACGCCGAACCCGCTGCTGGTCCGGACGACGGCCGGCCTAGAGACGAACGGGCGCGGCTGCCTCGTCGCGGACGAGACCGGCCTCACCTCGAAGCCGCTGGTGTTCGCGGGCGGCGACGCCGTCACCGGCGCAGCGACGGTCATCCTCGCCGCCGGCGCGGGGAAGCGCGCCGCTCACGCGATCGACGAGGCGCTCGCCGCACGGCGCTGACCACGCGGCGTGGATCGTGGTCGCGACCGGCCCGCGTGGACGCGGCGCCGTGGTCGCACGGCGCCGCGTCCCCTCTCGTCAGCGCCCTAGGACGACGAGCGTCCCCGTCATCGACGGGTTGTGGATGTCGCACAGGATCCGGAACACGCCGGCCTTGTCCGCCTTGAAGCTCACCGTCGTGAGCTGGCCGCGCTGCACGCCGAACGCCTTGTCGTAGCCCTCGATCCGACCGGGGTGCTCCTTGCCGTTCACGCCCCAGATCTGGAGCTCGACGTCATCGCCCTGGTACACGACGATCGTGCCCGGCTCCCACCGGTAGGTGGAGTTCTCCCACTTCCCGTCCTTGGGCTCCTTGAGCTGGTAGCCGCCGCCTGCCGGAACGGCCTGCGCCGGGAAAGGCTCCTTCGCGACCTCGGTGCTGCCCTTGTACTCGACCGCGCTCATGTAGATGGTCCGCTTGGCCGCGGCCGGAGCGCCGGCCGTCCCGCACGCGGCGAGGACGAGGGCCGCCGACACGGTGAGCGCCGCGAGCTTCGCAATGGGATGCATGTCCTACCTCCTTCTCATGGGCGAGGCCCCGTCTGTGCCGAGAGTCCCGCCGCAAGGAGCGTCGCGCCCGGCCGCACCTCGCGCCACCGCCGGGGGTCGGAGATCCGCTCGACCGTCGGCCGGGGCCGGACGGACCATGGCGACCGCCGCATGGCGGGTGGGGATGGGCCGATCGGCCCTGACCCACCGCCATCCGGCCGCGCGTACTCCTGGTATGGCCGGGCGCTTCGGAAGGCTGTCTCTCGCCGCGCGCTTCGCGCTCGCGAGCGCCGCGATCCTCATCGCGGGTGCGGCCCTGCTGGGCACCTGGGTCACGCGGGAGATCGAGACGAGCGTCATCCGCCGGGTCGCCGCGGACTCGGCCCTCTACGTCGAGGCCCTCGTGGGTCCGCACGTGCAGTCGCTGCCGGCGGCCGGGGCGCTCAGCGACGAGGAGCGCCGGGCGCTAGGCGCGGCGCTGGCGCAGGCGTCCGCGGCGCGCGGGGTCGTGTCGATCAAGATCTGGAGCCCGGACGGCACGATCGTCTATGCGACCGATCCGCATCTGGTCGGCTCGAGGCTCGCGTCGGACGGCCTGGAGCGCGCCCTGGCCGGGACGGTCATCTCGTCCCGCAGCTCGCTCGACGAGGAGGAGAACGACTTCGAGCGTGCCCTCGCCGACGAGCTCATCGAGACGTACATCCCGGTCCGCCAGGCGGCGACAGATCGCATCATCGCCGTCGCGGAGTTCTACCAGCGCCCCGACCTGCTGGAGGCCGAGCTCAGCCGTGCCCGGTCGTCGACGTGGGCGATCATTGCCGCCTCGACCGCCCTGATGTACGCGCTCCTCGCCGGGATGGTGCGCGCGGGCAGCGACACGATCGGGCGGCAGCAGCGGGCGCTCGAGGCCGCGGTGACGGACCTGCGCCGGAGCGCTCGCCGTCTGCGCGAGGTCGGCGCCGCGCGCGCGGAGACGGACGAGGCCGTGCGCCGGCGCGTCGCGCGGGAGCTGCACGACGGTCTCGCGCAGGACCTCGCCGCCGCTCTCATGGCGCTGCCGGGTGACGGGTCGCTTGCGCGCGCGGGCATCGAAAGCGCCCTCGGGGAGGTGCGCACGCTCGCGACCGGCCTCGCGCTGCCGGACCTAGCTTCGCTCTCGCTCGACGCGGTCGTCGAGCGCGCCTGCGAGGACCACGAGCGCAAGACAGGGCGGCCGGTCCGGCGGGAGGTGGCCCCGATGGCGATCGCGGTCGGGCATCCGGCGAAGATCGCGGTGTACCGCGTCCTCCAGGAAGCGCTTTCGAACGCGCTGCGTCATGCCCCTGGCGCGCCGGTGCTCGTGCGGGCCGCGCGCCGGAACGGAACGATCCTGATCGAGTGCGAGGACGAGGGGCCCGGCCTGCCGGCGGACGTGCACGCCGGTCTCGGCATGCGCGGCATGCGCGAGCGCGTCGAGCTGCTAGGAGGCGCGCTCGAGCTCGGCCCCGGATCCAGGGGCGGCACGCTCGTCGCCGCGACCATCCCGGTCGAGCCGTGAGCGAGCGCACTCGCGTCATCGTCGCCGACGACCACGAGCTGTTCCGGCGCGGCGTCATCGACGCGCTCCGGGCGTCGGACGACTTCGAGGTCGCGGGCGAGTGCGCCACCGCCCGGGACGCCCTCCAGCTGGCGCGCATCCACCTGCCGGAGCTCGTGCTGCTCGACCTCGGCCTGCCCGACCGCAGCGGGCTCGACGTGGTCGGCGAGATGCACCGGGAGTGCCCGATATCGCGGATCGTCGTGCTGACGGTGAGCGAGGACGAGCGCGCGCTCCTCCGGGCACTGCGAGAGGGAGCGTCGGCCTACATCCTGAAGGGGATCGCCGCGGACGAGCTCATCCGTGCCCTGCGCGCGGTGATGGGCGGCGAAAGCTACGTAAGCCCCACGCTCGCCTCGCACCTCCTCCGGGAGATGGAGGCGCCCGGCCCGCGCGGCCCTCTCGCCGAGCTGTCCGATCGTGAGCGAGAGGTGCTCGCCGGCCTTGCCCAGGGCGAGACGAACCGCGAGATCGCGACGCGCCTCCACCTGTCCGAGAAGACCGTGAAGTACTACGTGACCAACGTTCTCATCAAGCTGCACGTGCGGAGCCGCGTAGAAGCGGCGCTGCTGGCGCAGCGGGCCTCCTTCAGGCCCTGACCGTCCCGCGCTGGCGGCGTCGATCGACCCGCCGCCTGCGGCGTTCGGCGGCGACGCGCGCGTCCGAACGGCCGGCCGGGATGACCCCAAGGCCTCTCGCGACCCCGGGTGCCGCCCCATAGCGTCGAGCCGGAGGTGTGACATGACCATCACCAGATGGGCGCCCCTGCGCGACCTCGTGACGATCCGCGACGCGATGGACAAGGCGTTCGAGGAGGGCTTCCTGCCGCCGAAGCTCTTCATGCCGGAG
>MGON01000088.1:9515-9713 GCA_001795345.1 Chloroflexi bacterium RIFCSPLOWO2_02_FULL_71_16
TCGAGGCCACGACGGCGCAGGTGACCATCAAGGGCGAGCACAAGGAGGACGCGAAGGTCACCGAGGGCGCACGCGTACGCGAGGAGCTGAGGTACGGCAAGTACGAGCGCACGGTGGTCCTGCCGGCGGAGATCGACCCCGACAAGGTCGAGGCGGTCTACGAGAACGGCCTGCTCACGCTCGTGCTGCCCAAGGCCG
>MGON01000088.1:9730-15248 GCA_001795345.1 Chloroflexi bacterium RIFCSPLOWO2_02_FULL_71_16
ACGGTCAAGATCAAGACGTCGAAGTAGGCCCTTCCCATACGGAACGGTGCCGCACGCGCTGCGGCGCCGTTCCGACCATCAGCCCGCCGAGGCAGCGAGCGCGCTTGGCTCGGGCCGGTCGCCCACGGGCACCGGCGCACGGGCCACGAGCACGGCGCAGTGGGCGCCGCCGAGGACGCGGTCCGCGGTACTTCCCTGGAGGAACCCGGTGCCGAGCGTCGTGCCGCGCGAGCCGAGCACGATGAGGTCGGCGCCCTTGGCCCCGGCGACCTCGAGGATCCGGTCGGCGGCCGGCCCGCGCTCCGTCTCGAGCCGGACCGTCACGCACGACGGGAGGATCCCCGCCGCCTGGCGGAGCGTCTCGAGCGCGTCCATCCGCTCGTTCCGCTCGATCGCCGCCCGGAGCTCGTCCGCGAACTGCCCCTCGGGCATGTTCGGAGGCATGCTCTCACGCGCGACGTAGAGCAGGGTTATCTCCGCGTGGTCCACGAGCGGCATGGACGCCAGCGCCGCGACCGCGGCGCGGGAGTCGGGAGAGCCGTCCGCGGCGACGAGGATCCGGCGCGGGGCCTCGCGGCGCTCGCGCACCACCAGGACCGGTACAGGTGAGTGCCGGGCCAGCGCCCGGGCCGTGCTCCCCAGCAGCGCGCCGGCGATGCGGCCGTGGCCGCGCGAGCCGACAACGATGAGGTCGCTCCCAAGGGCCCCGGCGGCGGCCAGGATCGCCTCCGCCGCCGGCCCTTCGGCCACGCGGCTCTCACCGGCGACGCCTCTCGCTTGAAGGCGCGCCACCGCCCCGGCGGCGGCCCGCGTGGCGTCGGCTATCTCGGCCTCGACCACCTCGGCGATGAACACGCCCGTGCCTTCGACCCCGGCGCCGACGTAGCGGTGCACGGGGACGCTGACCACGTCGATCCGGTCCTCGGGGCGGTGCGGCAGGGACAGCAGCAGGTCGAGCGCGACGGCCGACCCCTGCGATCCGTCGGTGGCGAAGAGGATCCTCATCGGTGGGCTCCTTCCGCCGGGCCGGCTGCGGTCCGGCAGCCCCAGCGTCCCGCCGAGCGGAGCGGGGGACCAGGGCTGGATGGTCCCGCAGCCCTGGACGGAAGACCTCGCTCCACGGCCGCGCGGAGAAGGGTCTGCTCCGCCAGGAGGGGTGTGGCAGCGACGGCGCATCACCGACGGTCATCGGGCCACCCCCCAGCCGCGAGAGTTGGATCGAGGGTCAGCCCTGCGGAGGGCTCGAAACCCGCGTCTTTTCCCGCTGCGGAGCGAGGGCGTTCCCGGGATCCGGGCCGATGGTGCCGCGCGGAGCGCCCGAGGGGCTCATGTGCGATCGCCGACTTTGAGGCCGAGGGTCGGTCTGAACTCGGCGGCGCTGTCCTTCGCCGGGAGGTGTTCGCAGAGCCGAACGGATCATGCCGACAGGACGTTCGGCACTCGATCAGTAGGGCCAAGGGTCGAACAGTGGCTTGGGAAATGAGACTAGATCACTCCCATTCTGCGCGCCGCGAGGGTCGTCATGCAGCTCACTCGTGAGGCGGACTACGGCCTTCGGATCATGCTCGAGATCGCGACCCAGCCGTTCGGCGCGATCACCACGACGAAGCAGGTGTCGCGTCGTCGGATCGTGCCGCTGCCGTTCGTACGCAAGATAGTTCCGCGGCTGTCTGCCGCTGGGCTCCTGCGGACACGGCGGGGCAAGAGCGGCGGAATGATGCTCGCGCGGCGGCCGGACCAGATCAGCTTGCTCGAGGTCATCGACGCCATGAGCCGCAACACGCTGACCGTCAACCGCTGCCTGCTTCTACCGAAGATATGTCCCTTGCGGCCAACGTGTCCGGTGCACGAGGTCTGCCGCTTGGCTCGCGACGAGATGATGCGGCTCTTCGGTTCGGTGCGCCTTTCGGACATGGTCGCGCGGGCCGCCGAACTGAAGACGATGCGAGCGGCCCTCGCTCGTGCGGGGCAACTGCGCACCGCTCTGCCGCGAACGACCAGTTCGAACGCAGACGGCTTGCCGCCCGCCCAGCAGAGAAGGTCGAGCCGCGTCGGCGCTCAGGATCCAACAACGCCCGTTGGCGGGCCTGACTGAGTGGCAGCTCGTGCGACCGCGGGCACTAGCGGAAGGATCTCACGGCGCAGGTTCCTCGCGCTATCCGGCGTTGCGGCCGCCGCCGCGGCCACGACCTTCAGCCAGAGCGGTCTCGCCTTCTTCGAGGCCGCACCCGATATTCCGAACCCGCTCCGTGACTACCCGGATCGCGGCTGGGAGAAGATCTACCGCGACCAGTACGCGTACGACAGCACGTTCACCTTCGTGTGCGCTCCGAACGACACGCACATGTGCCGCCTACGGGCCTTCGCGCGGAATGGCGTGGTCATCCGGACAGAGCAGAACTATGACGCCGGCACCTACCGCGACCCTCAAGGCAACAGCTCCAGCGTGGCCTGGAACCCGCGTGGCTGCCTGAAGGGCTACACCGTCGCACGGCGTCTCTATGGACCGTACCGCCTCAAATACCCGCTCGTGCGCGCGGGCTGGAAGGCCTGGGCGGACGCGGGCTTCCCGTCGCTCTCGGACCGGCCGGAGCTGCGCCACACCTACCATTTCGACGCGCGCGGCGACGACGAGTTCGTGCGTCTCAGCTGGGACGAGGTCGATAGCTACCTCGCGCGTGCGCTGAAGGCGATGGCTGAGACGTACAGCGGGCCGGAGGGCCGCCGTCGGCTCATCGACAAGGACGGGTACCCGGAGGAGATGCTCGAGCACTGGAGCGGCGCCGGCGTGCGCACCATGAAGCTCGGCTGCTCGCTTCCGCTCCACGGCATCGCGGGGAAGTGGGCACCCTTCCGCTTCGCCAACATGCTCGCGCTCCTGGATGCCGACGTCCGCAAAGTGCCGCGGGAGCAGGCGCGCGGAGCGCGCGGCTGGTCTGAATACACCTGGCGCGGCGATCAGGCACCGGGCTTTCCCTTCGTGCACGGGCTGCAGGGCGCGGAAGCCGATCTCAACGACATGCGCAACAGCCGGCTGCTGATCCAGATCGGGAAGAACCTCGTCGAAAACAAGATGCCTGACAGCCACTGGTTCCAAGAGATCACGGAGCGCGGCGGAAAGGTCGTCACGATCAGCCCGGAGTACGGAGCCCACTCGACCAAGGCGGACTACTGGATCCCGGTTCGTCCCGGGCTGAGCGACACGGCTCTCTTGCTGGGCGTCGCGAAGGCGCTCATTGACAGCGGCCGCTACGACGCGAGCTTCGTCACGCGCTTCACCGATCTCCCGCTCCTGGTGCGGCTAGACACGCTGCGCCGCGTCGATGCGGCGGACGTCTTCGCCAGCTATCAGCCAGGTCTCGATCCGCAAGGTCCCAGCTTCACGCTCCACGGGATGACCGCTGGGGACTATGGTCGCATCGGCGATCGCGTCGTCTTCGACCGCACCACGGGCGCCGCGCGCGCGGTCACGCGCGAGGACATCGGCGATCGCCTCGCGGAGAAGGGGATCGCGCCGCAGCTCGACTGGACCGGCTCGCTGAGGCTCACTGACGGTCGCGTCGTTGAAGCAGCCACCGCGTTCGCGATGTACCGCCGCCACCTTAGGGATTACGACCTGGAAACGGTGCTCGAGATCACCGGCGCCCCGCGCGATCTGGTCGAGCGGCTCATCGAGGACATCGCGACGATCAAGCCGTGCTCCATCCATGTAGGCGAGGGTGTCAACCACTACTTTCACGCGACGCTCCACAACCGCGCCGTCTACCTCGTGATGATGCTCATCGGCGAGATCGGACGTCCCGGGGCGGGCGTGAGCACGTGGGCCGGGAACTACAAGGGCGGCATCTTCCAGGGCGCCCCGTGGTTCGGGCCCGGCGTGGGCGGGTACGTGCGCGAGGATCCCTTCGCGCCGCTGGCCGGCGAGCGCGACCGCTACAGCGCGGCCACCGGACACGAGTACGGCGAGGACGAGGAGACAAGCTACTGGGGCTTCGGTGACCGCCCGCTCATCGTTGACACGCCGGCCGAGGGCCGCAAGGTCTTCACCGGCAAGACGCACATGCCGAGCCCGACGAAGCTCATCTGGTACAACAACGCGAACCTCATCAACCAGGCCAAGTGGGCTTACGAGCTCGTCCGCAACGTCAATCCGAAGGTCGACCTCATCATCGACCAGCAGGTCGAGTGGACCGGCTCGGCCGAGTTCGCCGACGTGGTGCTCCCGGCGAACAGTTGGCTCGAGCAGCAGACCTACGAGATGGGGGGATCCTGCTCCAACCCGTTCCTCCAGGTCTGGAAGGGCGGGATCGCGCCGCTACACGACAGCCGTGACGACATCGCGATCTTCGCCGGGGTGGCACGCGCGCTCACCAAGCTGACGGGCGAGCCGCGCTTCGCGCAGCACTTCGCCTTCGCCGACCGTCCGGAGGTCTACCTCGATCGCGTGCTCGCCGGCTCCTTCACCACCGAGGGCTACACGACGGCGGACATCCTCGCCGGGAAGTACGGCGAGCCCGGAGCGGCGCTCATGCAGTACCGCACCTACCCGCGCGTTCCGTTCGTCGAGCAGGTCAAGGACAGCCTGCCCTTCTACACGGATACCGGCCGCCTTAACGCCTACTGCGACATCCCCGAGGCGATCGACTACGGCGAGAACCTCATCGTGCACCGCGAGGCGGTCGAGGCGACGCCGTACATCCCGAACGTGATCGTCTCGACGAGCCCGTACCTGCGGCCTAAGAGCTACGGCATCTCTCTGGAGGACCCGGACGCGGACCGGCGCCAGGTCCGCAACCTGATGCTGCCGTGGGCCGAGGTGAAGCGGTCCGCCAATCCGCTCTGGAAGCAGGGCTTCCGCTTCTACTGCCTCACGCCGAAGTCGCGCCACAGCGTGCACTCGTCCTGGTCGGTGACTGACTGGAACTGGCTGTGGACCTCGAACTTCGGCGATCCGCACCGCGAGGACCGTCGCATGCCTGGGGTCAGCGAACCGCAGCTGTCCATGAACCCGCAAGCGGCCAAGGACCTCGGCCTCGCGAACGGCGATGTCGTGTGGATCGACGCGAACCCCGCCGATCGGCCCTTCGTCGGCTGGCAGAAGGACGCAGCCTTCTATGAGACCGCGCGTCTCCTAGCTCGCGTCACCTTCAACCCCGCGTATCCCTACGACGTGACCATGCTCAAGCACGCATTCTCGATGGCCACGCCGCGGACGGTCCGCGCGCAGCGCACGCGGCCCGACGGGCGCGCGCTGGCCGAGGGCACCGGCTATCAGGCGAGCTTCCGCTCCGGCAGCCAGCAGAGCCTCACCCGAGGCTGGACGCCGCCGATGCATCAAACGGACTCGCTCTTCCACAAGCGCGCCGGCACGATGGGCTTCGTCTTCGGCTTCGACGAGGACAACCACGCGGTGAACACGACGCCGAAGGAGACGCTCGTCCGGATCACGAAGGCGGAAGACGGCGGGCTGGGCGGCCAGGGTCCTTGGCGTCGCGGCAAGGCGGGGATGGATCCCGGC
>MGON01000088.1:15259-17805 GCA_001795345.1 Chloroflexi bacterium RIFCSPLOWO2_02_FULL_71_16
TGTGATGAAGGCGTATCTGGCGGGCAAGCTCGTCGTGGTGAAGGGGCGGGCATGAGCGAGCAGACCGGCGCCACGAAGGATCTCGATCCGGACGACCCGTTCGAGCCCGTGGTCGCGCGCTACCCGGTCGCCTCGGTGATCGAAGCGGATCGGGAGATGGCGCGCTGCTTCGTCGCGGAGTACGCGCTCATCGGCTGGCCGGGGCAGCGCATTCGCCGACTGTTCGACGCGCCTTTCTACCAGGGCCCGCACGCGATCCTCCAGCGCAACGGTCCCGCGTTCGTCGACGAGGTGATCGCCGAGACGCTCGGGCCGGTCGCGCTTGACGGGGATGGACGCTGATGCCGCGCGTCCGCAACTGGCAGCTCGGCCGCGAGATGAGCTACCGCTTCGACGGAGCGGCACCGAAGCGCCAGTTCGCCGCGGTGTTCAACATCAACCGCTGCATCGGCTGCCAGACCTGCACGATGGCCTGCAAGTCCACCTGGACGCACTCACCGGGGCAGGAGCTCATGTGGTGGAACAACGTCGAGACCAAGCCCTACGGCGGATATCCGGCGCACTGGGATGTCCGGGCGCTCGCACTCCTCTACCAGGCGAACCCTGGTGGCCAGAGCTGGGACGCGACCGCGCCGCCGAGCCCGGCCGCGCCCTACGGGACCTACGGAGGCAAGACGCTCTTCGAAGCCGTCGACGGCTTCAAGGAGATGGCGCTCGGCTACCTGCCCACCGACGAGGAGTGGAAGGGGCCGAACGCGTTTGAGGACCACAGCACGGCCGTCTCGGCCCGAGGAGCGACGCTCCCCGTGCACGAGGGCTGGTTCTTCTACCTGCAGCGGATCTGCAATCACTGCAGCTATCCCGCCTGCCTCGCCGCCTGTCCCCGCAACGCGATCTACAAGCGCCCCGAGGACGGGATCGTCCTCATCGATCAGGAGCGCTGCCGCGGCTACCGCAAGTGCGTCGAGGCCTGCCCCTACAAGAAGTCGATGTACCGGCCGACGACCCGCACGAGCGAGAAGTGCATCGGCTGCTACCCGCGGGTCGAGGGCTCCGACCCGCTCACCAAAGGGATCCCGATGGAGACACGGTGCATGGCCGCCTGCGTCGGGAAGATCCGTCTCCAGGGCCTGGTCCAGGTCGAGCCCGACGCCACTTGGTCGAAGGATCCGACCCACCCGCTCTACTACCTCGTGCAGGAGGAGAAGGTCGCGCTCCCGCTGTACCCGCAGTTCGGCACGCAGCCCAACGTCTTCTACATCCCGCCGCGCTGGGCGCCGCGGCCGTACCTGCGCCAAATGTTCGGTCCCGGCGTGGACGCGGCGCTCGAGCGGTACATGCGGCCTTCACGCAAGCTTCTCGCGGTCCTGCAGCTCTTTCGCGCGAGCCAGAAGATGATCTTCAAGTTCGACATCCGCGAAGGCCCGAAGGTCGGCGAGATCCAGGTCGGGGGCGCCCCGCTCGAGCTCTTCAATGACACCGCCATCGGCTACGACAGCCAGGGCCGCGAGGTCGTCCGCGTGAGCGTCGAGGAGCCGAGCTTCGAGCGTCGCGGAAAGGTGAACTCGCTCTGACGTGGGGAAGCATGCCGTGAGCTCAACGGCCTGGCGATCGGCGATGGGTCGCGCCGCGGTGTACGCGTTCCTCGCCCGCGCGCTTACCTACCCCGACGCGACCCATCGCGCCGCGCTCGAGGCGGAGATCCTCCCCGTGCTCCGCGGTCTGCGGCCGGCCGACGAGGCCGTGGCGGCCTCGCTCGCCGCCGCGGTGGAGGCAACGCAGGCGCCGCTCGAGGACCTTCGCCGCGCCCACAGCGAGCTCTTTCCGCCGGTGGGCTCCTCAGACTGCGCGGTCTACGAGGCCCCTTACCGCACCCGCGATCTCTTCCAAGAGACCGACATCCTCGCCGACATCGCGGGGTTCTACCGCGCGCACGGTCTGGTGGTCGGCGGTCGCGAGCGAGAGCGCCCCGACCACATCGCAGTCGAGCTGGAGTTCATGGCCCTGCTTGCGCGCAAGGAAGCGCACGCGCTCGCCGAGCTGGGACGTGGGGAGGTTGAGGTCTGCCGAAGCACCCAAGATGCGTTCCTCCGTGATCATCTTGGTGGATGGGGTTGTGCCTTCGGGGAGCGTCTGCAGCGCCTGACGGCCCATCCTTTCTACCGCGCGACGGGCGCGCTGCTCACTGTTTGGCTCGCCTCCGACATGGCCGCACGGCGGATCACACCGTCCGAGCCCGTCGGCGAGCCCCCGCCCCCGCTCACGCGCGAAGAGATCGATGCGGAGGCCGAGAATGCGGCCTGTCCGCTCGGGGGGATGCGGCCGTGACGCATCGTCGTCGTCCGCGCTGGGTATTTGGCGCTGTGGTGCTGCTCGCGGCGCTCGCGCTTCAGGTCCTCGGGGCGAATCCCGCCGTCTCCCAGACAGCCGAGGTGACGGTGTGGGGGGCAAGGGACGACCCCGGGCTCGATCCCGGCGCCCCGGTCTGGTCGCAGATCGCTCCGCTGGAGGTGCCGCTGAGCGCCCAGGGCATGACCTATCCGCAG
>MGON01000088.1:17851-25249 GCA_001795345.1 Chloroflexi bacterium RIFCSPLOWO2_02_FULL_71_16
TCGCGCTGCAGTTCCCTGCGAACGCGGCGGCGTCGGTGCCCTCCGTCTGCATGGGGCAGGCCGACGCCGGCGTGAACATCTGGCAGTGGCGCGCCGATAGCGAGCGGGGTGTACAGGCAGCGCTCGCCGACGCGTTCCCGCGCGCGGCGATCGACGCGGTGCCCACCACCGTAGGGCCGCTCTATCCGGCTCGGGCCGCTGGCAACCCGTATGCGGCCACCGACGCTGGACCGGTGCAGAACCTCGTCGCGACCGGCTTCGGCACGCTCGGCCCCGCCCCAGAGGTGGCGGTGAGCGGACGCGGTGTGTACCAAGGCGACGGCTGGGCGGTGGTCTTCCGGCGTCCGTTCTCAGCGCCCGGTCCGGACCAGCCTTCCTTCAGCGTCGGCCAGCAGACCGATCTCGCGCTCGCGGTCTGGAACGGCAGCAAAGGCGACCGGAACGGAATGAAATCGGTGTCCTCGTTCGTCCGCCTCGTCTTCAACGGCGCGTCACCGGACGCTGCCCCTCCGCGACAGGGCACCCCGGTCGTCATCTGGTATCTCGTGGGTGCACCGTGGGCATTCGGCCTTCTCTTCGGCCTGGCCCTGGCGGTGCGGCAGCTGCGCCGGCGGGCGTGAGCGAGATGGCGGCGGGTCGCGCGCTTGTTGGCCATATCGAGGCGCAGGCTCGGGCGTCGGGCGGGGACCTCGTGTGGTGGCTGGTCCGAGTCACCGTGCTTGCGGGCGCGGCGGAGCTGCTCCTCCTTCGCCTGCTCACACGCACCGCCGTGCACATTCCGGGGATCGCCACGCTCGGCGGGCCTTACCTGGTCGTCGTGGAGCTCGGACGCTTCGCCTACTACCTCGGGGCGGTCCTCCTTTCGCTGACTCTCGTCGGGCTCGCCTGGATGCTCGCGCGGCGCGCATCCCCGGCCGCGGTGACCGCTGCGGCCTCGCTGCTCCTCTTTCTCGGCGCCGCCGTTGCCGCGCGCCTCGGACTCATCGGCGATGCGGTGCTCGCGCCGATCAGCGTCCTCGCGGTGGAGATCATCATGCTTGCGGGCGCCACCCGACTTGGAGCCGCACGGCGCGCGAGCGTCCTGCTCTTCGGCAGCGCCTTCCTGGTCTCGTCGGCGTACGCGCTCTTCCAAGCGAATGCGACCGAGACAGCGGGAACGGTGAGCTTCGCTTGGCTGCTGCCGATCGGCGAGTTCATTGTGCTCGTCTGGTGCGTCGAGGCCCCGCTCCTCCTGCGGCGGCGCCCTGATCGCGCGAGCATGATGTGGGGGATCGCGGTCGCGCTGGCGACGCTGATCGCGCTTCGCATGGGCGAGGCGACCACCAAGATCCTTCTGTTATGGGATCTCGGACTTGCCGGTTACCTTCCCGACCTCGCCTACGCCCTCGCCTTCGGCACTCTCGCCTACGCGCTGTCGCGTGCGGTGCGGTCGGGGACGTCGAGTGTGGCGACCGCATTGGGCCTACTCATCGTCGGTGGCCTGGGCCTCCACAGCACGTACCAGACCGGCTTCGTGCTGGCCGGCCTCGCGATGCTGAGCTTCGACAGCGATGGCGGCTCATCTTCCGAGGTACGCGATCGCGCCCTATGAGGCTTTCGCGCGCGTGATCATCCGGCTGCACACACTGCTCGTCGCCTCCGGCTGGCCGATCGCTGACCCGATCGCGTCCATCGTCGTCGCGACGGTCATCGCGGTGAGCGCGCTTGGTCTGTTCCGGGAGAACGCGTCCTTCCTGCTGGGACGGAGCCCAGGGAAGGAGTGCATCGACAACCTGGAGCGCACCGCTCGCTCGGTACCAGGCGTCCTCGGCGTCCACGATGTGCGTGCGGAATACATCGGACCTGACGTGGTCCACGCGGGCATGCACCTCGCGGTGCCTGCCGACATGCCGGTCAGCGAAGCGAACAAGATCGCCGAGGAGGTACGCCGCGCTATCCGAGACCGCGGGCGTCATCAGGCCCGCGCGCCCGACGATCCGCCCTGCACGGAAGACCTTTGGGGCTTCCCCTATGGCTCGGACCGGCCCGAGGCCGCGTAGCGCGTCGGCTGGGCCAGGAAGCGGTCCCGGCAGGCGGCGCCGCAGAAGGCGTAGGTGCGCTCGGCGTACGTCGTGACGAGATCGGCGCCGCGCGCGAGCTCGACGTCGGTGACCGCGCCGCACACGGGGTCCGTCTCGATGTCCGCGGTGGGCTCGATGTCCGCGGTCGTAACGATGTCCCTGGTCATGCCTGCACCTCCGGCAAGTGATGGGCCGCGTGCGTCCGCGAGACGATCCTCGCCTCCGGTCGGGCCAGCGGCTAGGGGCGTTCGACCCTCGGCCCGGGACTCGGAGTCGCGCCGATCGGGGCGAAAGACACTCGTGGCCCGCCGAGGCGGCCGCGACCATCGACGCTGTTCATCTGAGGGATCCCGGCGCGGGCCCGTATCCCGCGCCCGCCGCGGCAAGGTCCATCTCGGCGAGGAGCATGCGCAGGAGCAGCGGGCTCTCGTCGCCGCCGACCACGCGCCGATCGATCGTCTTCAGGTAGGTACGGCAGGCGTCGCAGACGCGGATGACGAGCCCCGCGCCGCCGCCCGCGAGGTAGCCGAGCAGATCCTGGGACGCGTTCCCGCAGAAGGGGCAGCGGACCCTGTCGGCGCGCCACTCCATGTCGCAGGCGCCGCACACGAGGATCCGCGCGCCGCTCGCCTGCAGGATCGCCAGGTCGGGGGACATCCCGCACTCGGGGCACCCGCGGTCCGCGGTCTCGCGCGGTGTGGGGAGACACGGCGCCACGAAGGGGGGCAGCGCGAGCCGCAGGACGCTCCAGACGATGGCCGCGTCCTCGAACGGCGGGCTCGCCGGGCGGCCCGTCGCCCAGGCGAGGACCGCGGCGAGGTCGCCCTCCAGGTCGGCGTGGCCCTCGATGGCGGCCACCTCGTCGGCCGAGAGCGCCCCGGCGTCGGCGAGCACGGCCGCGACGCGGCGCACCGCGGCCGCAAGGCAAGCGTGGTCGATCGGGCGATCGGCGAGCGGTACGCCGGCCGCGGGAGCGACCCCGTCGCGGCCCGGCTCGCGCGCACGCTCGATCGCTGTGGCGAGCCGGGCTACGCGCTCACGTGCCTCCGGGCCGAGGAGCCCGATGGTGCCGATCAAACGAGGGGAGCGGCCTGGCCGCCGGCGACGATGACGAACCGCAGCGCCAGGCCGCCGGCGAGCACGAGCGCGGCGCGGACGAGCGTCAGCGACCTCATCCGCCAGAGCACGGCCAGGAGCGGAAGGAGCAGCCCCGCACCGACGACGCCGATCCAGAACACGCCGCCGACCAGGAGGTCGGAGACGACCACGCCCGCCGCGCGAGCCCCCACCGGCCCGGCGGCCAAGGCCAGCCAGGCGAGGAGCACCGCGATGGCGGCGCCTTCGAGGACGAGGATGGCCGTGTCCGCGCGCTCGAGGTCGTCGGCGGTCGGCCCGGCCCGGGAGACGAGGGCGAGCGCCGCGATGCCCGTCGAGAGCGCGGAGAGGGCGAAGATGACGGGGACGAGCGGCGTCGCGCTCCAGAGCGGCCGGCTGGACGTGGTCAGCAGCACGCCGGTGTACACGACGAGGGCCGTGGCGGCCAGCACGTTCAGCGACAGGAGCGCCCGCGCCGCGAGGGTGAGCCGGGCGGCCGGACGGCTAGAGCGCAGGAGGAGCAGTCCGGTCGCCCCGCTCGTCGCGATGAGGATCCAGGTGCCCCACCACATCGGCGACGTGGGCCGCCACGCGGTGAGCAGGTTCAGGAAGCGCTCCGAGCGCCCGAGGTCCCAGAGGAGCAGCACCGAGGACAGGGCGAGCAGCGGGAGGGCGATGAGCGTCGCGCGCATGACGAGCGGGCGCTCGCGGCCGTCCCGGGCGAGGTCGGCGATCGAGGCCGCGGCGATCGCGCCGCCGGCGACGCCGCCGAGGAAGAAGTAGAGCCAGATCTCCCAGCCGAACGCCTCGGGCGGCATCATCACCTCACCTCGCCTTCCCGCTCGGCGGCCTCGGACGCGAGCCGCGTGCGGCGGCGGAAGACCCACCACACCGGGATGGCGCCGAGGCCGAAGGCGGCCGCGCCGGCCACCCAGTCCCGGGCCTGGACCGGGATGTCCACCGGCCGGGCCGACGGCCGCTCCGGCAGCTGATAGACGGACGGGTCGTCCTGGAGCACGTAGACGTAGCCCAGGCCGCCCAGCTCGTCCACGCCGTACGTCCGCGCCCGAGCGAGGCCGCGCCCCTTCAGCGTCCCCACCCGCGCCTCGGCGACGGCGACCATCTGCGCGCGGTCACCGAACTCGAGGGCGTCGGCGGGGCACGCCTTCACGCACGCGGGCAGCTCGCCGTGCTCGACGCGGTCGATGCAGAGCGTGCACTTCTGGACGATGCCCTTGCCCTCGTCGAGCGCGACCGCCCCGAACGGGCACGCCGCGACGCAGTAGCCCTCGCCGATGCACTTGGTCTCGTCGAGGTAGGTGAGCGTCCCGTCCTTCTGCATCGCGCCCGTCGGGCAGACGCTGACGCAGGCCGCGTCCGCGCAGTGCATGCACTGGGTCTTGGCGAAGAGCCACCGCATGTCGTCGCCGCTCGCCTGCTCCGCGAAGTGCACGACCGTCCACGTCTGCGAGGTGAGGTCGTCACGATTCTGGTAGCTGCCGGGGAGCGTGCGCTCGACATGCTCCGCCGGCAGCTCGTTCCACTCCTTGCACGCGACCATGCACGCGCGGCAGCCGATGCACCGCGAGGTGTCGACCAGGACGGCCTGCGTGGTCACTGCGGCCCGGCCTTCGAGACGCGGACCAGGAAGGCCTTGTCCTCCTGGATGAACGTGTTGGCGTCGCCGATGCTGGCCGTCAGCACGTTGGCGCTGTGGCCGCTGGAGAGGCCCGCGAAGCCCCAGTGCCACGGCAGCGCGACCGCGTCGACGCTCGTGCCGTTCACCTGGAAGGGCTGGATGCGCTCGGTGAGGAGCGCCCGCGCGAAGACGCTCCCGCGCGCCGACTCGACCTGAACGCGGTCGCCGTCGACTATGCCGCGCTTCGCGGCGAAGGCGGGGCTCATCTCCACGAACATCTCGGGCTGAAGCTCGATGAGCCACGGGCGGTTGCGGGTCTCCGAGCCGCCCTGGTAGTGCTCGGTCAGCCGGAACGTCGTGGCGATCACGGGGAAGTCGCCGGCCGCGCCCTTCGCGTCGGCCGCGCCGGAGAACACCTTGCTCACCGGGTTGAACGCGACGGGGCTCATCACGTTGCCGACGGGGCTCTCGAAGGGCTCGTAGTGCTCGGGGAGCGGGCCGTCGACCAGCCCGCTCGGTACGAACAGCCAGCCGCGTCCGTCCGGCTTCATGATGAACGGGTCGGTGCCGGCCAGCGCGTCGAGCGCCTTGCCGCCGGGCTTGGCCGCGGCCCCCGGCGCCTTCGCCGGCGCGAAGTCGGGCACGTCGTTCCCCACCCAGGAGCCCGTCTTCTGCGCCCCGCCCTGCGGGTCCCACCAGATGACCTTGCGCTTCTCGTCCCACGGCTTCCCGGCGAGGTCCGCGCTCGCGCGGTTGTAGAGGATCCGCCGGTTCACCGGCCACGAGTACGCCCAACCCGCGTACGTGCCGACGCCGCCCGGATCCGCCGCATCGCGCGCGGCCGCGCGATTCTTCTCGTGACCCTGGAAGTAGCCGGCGTAGATCCAGTTGCCGCAGGCCGTCGATCCGTCCGCCCGGAGCGCGGCGAAGCTCGCGATCGGCTCCCGGAGCCCGTACGTGTAGCCGTTGATCTCGAGCGCGACCTTCTCGAAGCTGGGGTCGTCGCCGTAGTCCCAGGCGAGGCTGAGGAGGCCGCGGTCCTTGGCCGCGGTGCTGCCCGCGTAAGCCTTCCGGAGCTCCTTGTAGAGGCGGTCGACGATCCACAGATCCGACCGTGAGTCGCCCTCGGGCTCGACCGCCTTCTCCATCCACTGGATCCAGCGCCCGCTGTTCGTGTACGAGCCGGCGCGCTCGTTGAAGCTCGCCACCGGCAAGAAGAAGACCTCGGTCCCGATCTTCGTGGGATCCGCGGTCTCCGCCGTGTCCCGCAGCGGCCGCTTCGCGCTCCAGAACTCGGCCGTCTCCGTGAGCCACTGGTCGGCCACGACGAGCCAGTCGAGCTTCTCCATGGCCTCGCGGACCTTGTTCTGGTTCGGCGATCCGACGGCCGGGTTCTCCCCGATGACCGTGAAGCCCTTGATCTTGCCGTTCCACATCGAGTCGAAGATCTCGAGGACGCTGTAGTTCCCCTTCGCCTTCGGCAGCCAGTCGTATCCGAAGTCGTTCGCGGCGGTGGCCGCGTCCCCCCACCAGGCCTTGAGCAGGCTCACGAAGAAATTGGGCTTGTTGGCCCAGTAGCCCGTGGCGGGCGTCTCCTTCGCCAGGTAGTCCTTGAGCGTCGGGTGGGCCGCCTGGCGGGGTATGCCCATGTAGCCCGGCACGTCCTGCCAGAGGAGAGCCATGTCCGTCGCGCCCTGGACGTTCGCCTCGCCGCGCAGCGCGTTCACGCCGCCGCCGGCGATGCCGATGTTCCCGAGGAGGAGCTGCGTGATCGCCAGCGCGCGGATGTTCTGCGTGCCGATCGTGGCCTGGGTCTGGCCCATCGCGTAGAGGACGGTCCCGGCGCGGTCGGGGCGGCCCGTGGCCGAGAAGAGCTCGTAGATCTCGACGGCCTTGGCCTTCGGGATCCCCGTGATCCGCTCGACCATCTCCGGGGTGTACCGCGCGTAGTGCCGCTTCATGATCTGGAAGACGGTCCGCGGGTCGGCGAGGGTGTCGTCGCGCTGCGGCGTCCCGTCCGCATTCCTCTTGTACTGCCAGGTCGCGTTCGCGTACGACCGGGTCGCCGCGTCGTAGCCGCTGAAGAGGCCGTCAGTGAAGCCGTAGCGGTCGTCGACGATCATCGGCGCGTTCGTGTACGCGACGACGTACGGCTTCTGGTACCGCTCGTTCTGCAGGATGTGGTCGATCAGCCCGCCGGCGAAGGCGACGTTCGTGCCCGGCCGGATCCGCGCGTACACGTCCGCCTGCGAGGACGTGCGCGTGAAGCGCGGATCGATGTTGATCAGCTTCGCCCCCCGGTCCATGGCGGTCCGGATCCAGTGCCAGGCGACCGGGTGGTTCTCGGCGGGGTTGCAGCCGTTGATCATGATCACGTCCGCGTTCCGGAAGTCGATCCAGTGGTTCGTCATCGCCCCCCGCCCGAACGAGGTGCCCAGACCGGGCACCGTGGAGCTGTGTCAGAGCCTGGCCTGATGCTCCAGGTAGACGATGCCGAGCCCGCGCATGAGCTTGGCGAGGAGATAGGTCTCCTCGTTCTTGATGGCGGATGAGCCCATGTGCGCGATGCCCTCGGTCCGGTTGACGACCACGCCGCCGTCCGTC
>MGON01000088.1:25311-28093 GCA_001795345.1 Chloroflexi bacterium RIFCSPLOWO2_02_FULL_71_16
CGTTGGGCGCGCGATACAGGACGTGGCGCTGGCGCGCGGGGTTGTCGTGCTCCTGAAGGAGCGCGCTGCCCTTGCTGCAGAGGCGACCCTGGTTGATCGGGTGATCGGGGTCGCCCTCGACGTTCGCGACACGACCGCCCTCGACGGACGTGATGACGCCGCAGCCGACCGCGCAGAAGGGGCAGATCGCGGTCTTCTCGCCGACGCGCTTGTCCCACTCGTGGTGCCCGAAGGTAGATGGGCCCGGCGCGCCCTCGGCCGCCGCGGTGCAAGCGTTGACGAGCAGGGCGCTCGCCGCGGACGCCGCGGAGAGCTTCAGCAGCTCGCGTCGGGCGAGCTCCGCCACGGCGCCGACGCTAGTCGCGGATCGTGTCATCGAAATGTCAGGCCGGCCCGCCGAATGGCACCGGCGATCGTGACCTTCGGCCCAGCGGTCGGGTGCTCGTCAGCGATCGCCAGGTCAGGGGAGGGCCAGGCCCTCCCTGGTGCGGTCACGCACGCGACTGGTGCCGGACGTCTCGGAGGATCTGTACCGCGGTCACGAGCAGTCCCATCGCCGAACGGTCCTTCGTTCGCTCGTGCTGGCCGCCGAGGCGCACAAGGTGATCCGTCCGTCCTGAGGGCGCACGCCGCGGCCCGTCTCGGAGCTTCGGGGTCGGACGATCAGCCTGGTATCGCGGCCGCCCTCTCGCCCGCCGTGATGCGGATCGTTGGTCGCCGCTCGATCGAGTTGTGGACCGTGCAGCGCTCAGCGGCGCGGAGCGCGCCATCACGCACGGCTTCCGGCAGGTCCGGTGGGAGCACGAGGTCGAGGTGCACGCTCGAGACTCGCGAGGGAGCGTCGTAGCTCATGTGGTAGCGGCAGTCCACGCCGAACTGCTGGTCTCTGCCGAGGTGGCGCCGCAGGAACCGGCCGGCGAAGAAGGCGGCGCACGACGCGAGCGACGCGACGAAGAGCTCGGTGGGGGTCGGTCCTTCGTCGGTCCCGCCCTGCTCGAGCGGCTGGTCGACCGTTACCTCGTGATCGCCGATCCGGATGTGGTAGCGGTCCCCCTCGATGTGCCCAACGACGATCTCGCCCATGTCCGCAGCCTCCCACGGTCCGTTGCTTTCGTGACCGAAGCTAGGCGGCGGCATACGCCGGTCCGAGGGCCGGACGGCACCGTTCGCCGGGCCGGGTCGCACCAAGGTCACGGGCCGGATGTGACCTCTGGTCCGGGGTTCCGACCCGCTCCGACCTAGGCCGTGCAAGGTCTGCGCGGCAGGCTGTGCCCAGGGTCCCGGGATGAAGCGTCATGACCGACATCCCGGGAGCGGAGGCAGGTCGCTCGGGGCGCTCCATTCCCCGCGTATCCCCACCCACGGTGTACAAAGCCCGGCATGTCAGTGAACGGTCTGCTGCCGGCGGGACCGCGGCGCGGACGCGGTCGGCCCACGGCCCCCGAGGTCGATCCGCGCGCGCTGGCCGAGGTCCGCGAGGCGCTCGGAAGCGCGCCTCGCGACCGCGACCTCTTGCTCGAGCACCTCCACGCCGTCCAGGACCGCTACGGCGGGATACGGCACGCGCACCTCGCCGCCCTCTCCGCCGAGATGCGCATCTCGCTCGCCGAGGCCTACGAGGTCGCGACCTTCTACGCGCGGCTCGACGTGCTGCCGGACGGCGCGCCCGCGCCGCCGCGGTTCCGGGTCCGGGCATGCGACGGCCTTCCCTGCGTCCTCGCCGGAGCGCGCGAACGCGCGAGCGCGATCTCCGCCGCGGTCGGCGTCGAGGTCGAGCGAGGCCCCTGCATCGGACGCTGCGATGTCGCGCCCGCGGTCGAGGCCGGTGGTCGCGTGATCGGGAATGCCGGGGCGGACGAGGTGCGGTCGGCGATCGCCGGCCAGGACGGCGGGGTCCGCCCGTCCCGCACGGTGACCTTCGATGAGTACGTCCGCGAGGGTGGCTACTCCCTGCTGCGGTCGTGCCTCGCGGGCGAGCGCGACGGGGCGGAGATCATCGAGACCCTCGAGGCCTCCGGCCTGCGCGGCCTCGGCGGGGCGGGTTTCCCGGCGGGCCGCAAGTGGCGGATCGTGCGCGCTGAGGCCGCGCCCAAGTACGCCGTCCTGAACGCCGACGAGGGCGAGCCGGGCACGTTCAAGGACCGCGTCTGCCTCGAGGGCGATCCGCACCGCGTGCTCGAGGGCCTGCTCCTCGGATGCTGGGCGGTCGGCGCGAGCGAGGCGTACGTCTACGTCCGGGACGAATACGCGTTCGCCCGCGAGATCCTCAGCCGGGAGCTGCACGCCCTCGAAGCCGCGGCGATCACCCCGGTGCGGATCCGGATCCGCCGCGGAGCGGGAGCCTATGTCTGCGGCGAGGAGTCGGCGATGCTCGAGAGCATCGAGGGGCGTCGCGGCTATCCGCGCCAGCGCCCGCCCTACGCCGCGCAGGCGGGCCTCTTCGGCTGCCCCACGCTGATCCAAAACGTCGAGACGATGTACTGGGTCCGCGCGATCCTGGAGGGTGGCGCGGACCGGTGGCGCGGGCACGGCCGGCGCGGCCGCACCGGCCGGCGCCTCTTCTCGCTGTCCGGTCGCGTTCGCCGGCCGGGCGTCTACCAGGCGCCGGAGGGGATCACCGCCCGGGAGCTCATCGAGGAGCACGGCGGCGGAATGCTGGAAGGGCACGCGTTCGCGGCCTACCTCCCGGGGGGCGCCGCGGGGGGCATCCTTCCGGCGAGCCTCGCGGACCTGCCGCTCGACGCGGACGGGCTCCGCGAGCACGGCGCCGCCGTGGGCTCGG
>MGON01000088.1:28126-31771 GCA_001795345.1 Chloroflexi bacterium RIFCSPLOWO2_02_FULL_71_16
TGCGCGAGGCCGCCCGGGAGCTCGCGCGCTTCTTCGCCGACGAGAGCTGCGGGCAGTGCACTCCGTGCCGCGTGGGGACCGCAAAGGCCCTCGACCTGCTCGCGGCGCCGCGCTGGGACGTGCCGCTGGTCCGCGAGCTCGCGGCGTGCATGGCGGACGCGTCCATCTGCGGCCTCGGGCAGGCCGCGCCCACCCCGACCCTGTCGGTGATCCGCTTCTGGCCGGAGGCGGTCGGCGCCGCGGTGACCAGAGAGCCGTGAGCGCGCTCCGGATCAGTCTCGACGGCCGGAGCGTGGAGGCCGAGCCGCACGAGCGGCTGCTCGAGGTCGCGCGGCGCGAGGGCGCCGACCTCCCGCACCTCTGCACCCTCGAGCGTGCGGGCTACCCCGTCTCCGGCAACTGCCGCTCCTGCGTGGTGGAGATCGAGGGAGAGCGCGCGCTCGCGGCGTCGTGCGTGCGCCGGCCGGCCGAGGGCATGCACGTGATGACGAACAGCCCGCGCGCGGTCGCCGCGCGGGCGATGGTCCTCGAGCTGCTCGCGAGCGACGCGCCGAGCGGTCCGCTGACCCGCAGCGACGAGCTGCGCCAGTGGTGCGCGCGTGCCGGCGTCGGCGCGCCGCGCTTCGCGTGGACCGGAGCGCCCTCGGAGCCCGACCGCTCGCATCCCGCCATGACCGTCGACCTCGCCGCGTGCATCCTCTGCACGCGCTGCGTCCGGGCGTGCCGCGACGTCCAGGTGAACGACGTCATCGGCGTCGCCGGTCGCGGTCACGAGGCGCGGATCGTCTTCGACCTGGGCGCGCCGCTGGGCAGCTCGACGTGCGTGAGCTGCGGCGAGTGCGTGCAGGCCTGCCCGACGGGCGCTCTCGCGCTGGCGAACGGGCTGAGCCTGGTCGAGCCCGACCGCGAGGTCGGCTCCGTGTGCGCCTACTGCGGCGTCGGCTGCCAGCTCACGTACGCCGTGAAGGACGAGCGCATCGTCGCCGCGCACGGTCGTGACGGTCCGGCCAACCTGGGGCGGCTCTGCGTGAAGGGCCGGTTCGGCTTCGACTACGTCAGCCACTCCGACCGCCTGACCGTGCCGCTCGTCCGGAGGGACGGCGTGCCGAAGAGCGCGCCGGGCGCCGCCCTCGGGCGGGACGTCCGGGCGCTCTTCCGTCCCGCGTCGTGGGACGAGGCTCTGGACCGCGCTGCGGCCGGCCTCCGGACGCTGCGCGACCGCCACGGCGGTGACGCGCTCGCGGCGTTCGGCTCCGCCAAGGGCACGAACGAGGAGGCCTACCTCGTCCAGAAGCTCGTGCGCGTCGGACTGGGGACGAACAACGTCGACCACTGCACGCGCCTCTGCCATGCGTCCTCGGTCGCCGCGCTGTTCGAGGGGCTCGCCAGCGCGGCGGTATCGAACCCGTTCTCGGACGCAGCGGGGGCCGAGGTCATCCTCGTGACCGGAGCCAACCCCACGGAGAACCATCCGGTCGCCGCGACCTTCATCAAGAACGCGGTGAAGGCCGGCGCGACGCTCGTGGTCATCGACCCTCGCGGCCAGGTGCTGGCGCGGTACGCGACGCACGTGCTGCGGCCGCGGCCGGGCAGCGACGTCGCCCTGCTGAACGCGGTCATGCACGTGATCGCGACGGAGGGACTCGCCAACGAGGCGTTCATCCGGGACCGCACGACGGGCTGGGACCAGATGCGCGAGCACCTCCGGGCCTTCACGCCCGAGGCAATGGCACCGGTCTCTGGCATCGACGCGGAGACCATCCGCACCGTCGCGCGCCTGTACGCGACGGCACGCACGGCGATGATCTTCTGGGGCATGGGGATCAGCCAGCACGTGCACGGCACCGACAACGCCCGCTGCCTGATCGCGCTCGCGCTCATGACCGGACAGATCGGCCGGCCCGGCACCGGTCTCCACCCCCTGCGCGGGCAGAACAACGTCCAGGGCGCATCCGACGCGGGGCTCATCCCGATGTTCTTCCCCGGATACCAGCGCGTCGAGGACGAAGCGGGACGCCGGAGGCTGGAGCGGCTCTGGGACGCGCCGCTTCGGGCCGAGCCCGGCCGCACCGTCGTCGAGATCGTCGACGCGATCCATGCCGGGCGCGTGCGCGGCATGTACATCGTCGGCGAGAACCCGGCGATGTCCGACCCAGACCTCCACCACGCGCGCGCGGCGCTGGCGAAGCTCGAGCACCTGGTCGTGCAGGACCTCTTCCTGACGGAGACCGCGGCCTTCGCGGACGTGGTCCTCCCGGGATCGGCGGCGCCCGAGAAGCTCGGGACCTACACCAGCACCGACCGCCGCGTGCAGCTCGGGCGGCCCGCGGTCGCGCCGCCCGGCGAGGCGCGGCAGGACTGGTGGATCGTTCACGAGGTCGGCCGCCGCATCGGTCTCGACTGGAGCTACGACGGACCGCGCGAGATCTACGAGGAGATGCGCCTGGCGCTGGATCCGCCCGTCCTCGCGGGCGCGCCCTGGGAGCGGCTCGTGGCCGAGGGCGCCGTCACATATCCGGTGGACCGCGCCGACGCGGAGGGGAAGGCGGTCATCTTCGCCGAGGGCTTCCCGACCGCGGACGGCAGGGGCCGGTTCGTCCCGGCCGGGATCGTTCCGCCGGACGAGCAGCCCGACGAGTCCTTCCCGATGATCCTCACGACCGGCAGGCTGCTCGAGCACTGGCACACCGGCGCCATGACCCGGCGGTCCGCCGTGCTGGACGCGCTCGAGCCGGAGGCCGTCGCCTTCGTGGCACCGTCGGATATGGCGCGCCTGGGCGTGCCTCCCGGCGCGCGCGTGCGCCTGTCGACCCGCCGTGGGAGCGTCGAGCTCACCGCGCGGGCGGACAGCTCGACCCCGCCGGGCGTGGTCTTCGCGCCGTTCTGCTTCACGGAGGCCGCGGCGAACCTGATGACGAACCCCGCGCTCGACCCGTACGGGAAGATCCCGGAGTTCAAGTACTGCGCCGTGCGGCTGGAGGCGGTCCCGGCATAGCCCGCGACCCGACCGAGCGCGGGTCGTTCGACGCGCGGAGGCGGGCCGAACGGGCCTTTCGGCTGGGCCCGCTGCGCGCGATACCGGAGGTGTGAACGGAGGCAGCCGCTTCCTCGACGCGCCACAGACGCGCGAGGGGGTGTCGCAGTGATGCGTGTGCTCATCGCAACGGACGGCTCCGAGCACGCCGAGCGCGCGGTGCGGCTCGTCGGCGGAATGGCCTGGCCCGCGGGGACAGCGTTCCGGATCGTCGAGGTCGTCAGCGAGTTCGCCGACATCACGGGCGCCCTCCTCGCGGAGGGCTCGCCCGCGATCTCGCCCCCAGGGACGTCCGACGCGCTCCTGCGGGCTGCTGCCCTGCTTCGAGGCGACGATGATCTGGTCGACCTCGTCGTCCGGCAAGGGCGTGCGGCGGACCGCATCCTGGCCGAGGCGGCCGCCTTCCACGCGGACGCCATCGCAGTAGGCCACCGCGGGCGCGGGCAGGTCGCGTCCACGCTCCTGGGCTCCGTGGCCACGGAGGTCGCTCAGCGCTCGAGCGTTCCGGTCCTGGTCGCTCGAGGCGAGCGGATCGGCGGGATCGTCGTCGGCGACGATGGCTCCGAGCCCGCGCGGGCGGCGCGCTCCGCGATCGCGACGTGGCCCGGCCT
>MGON01000089.1:0-149 GCA_001795345.1 Chloroflexi bacterium RIFCSPLOWO2_02_FULL_71_16
GCGGCCGCTCCCCGCCGCTGCCGAATGCGACGAGGACGCAGGCGCTCCGCCGCACCTCGCCTGGATCGCGACCGACGCTCCGGCAGATCCGATCGATCTCGGCATTCCGGGCGGCGAAGCCGTCGGCCGTGTTGCCGTACCAGTCGAAC
>MGON01000089.1:203-522 GCA_001795345.1 Chloroflexi bacterium RIFCSPLOWO2_02_FULL_71_16
TGACTGCCGATCATCAGTGGTACGTCGCGAGCCGGCCTGGGCAGGAGCACGGCGTCGTCCATGTCGTAGAAGACGCCGTTCATCGTGACGTGCTCGCCGGCCAGGAGTCGCCGGATGATCGGAAAGGCCTCTTCGAAGCGCGAGGCGAGCCGGTCGAACGGGTAGCCGAATGCTCGGAACTCGGTCTCGTTCCATCCCGCGCCGAGGCCGAGGACAAAGCGTCCGCCGCTGACCTCGTCGATCGAAGCGGCCATGCGCGCGATCGCGCCGGGCGGGTGGAACGCGGTCGACGCGACCAGTGGCCCGAGCGTGACGCGCG
>MGON01000089.1:628-963 GCA_001795345.1 Chloroflexi bacterium RIFCSPLOWO2_02_FULL_71_16
GTAGCCGGACTCCTCGGCGGCGCGTGCGATCGCGGCGACCTCCGGCCAGCGGACCTCGCGCTCGACCTCGGGAAGCTGCACGCCGACCTTCATGACGTCCGTCTCTTGTGGCCGACGACAAGCAGCGCCACAGCTCCCGCCAGCAAGCCCCACCCGGCATAGAAGAGCGGGGTGGCGGTCAGCCCGAAGATCAGAAGCGCGGACGACGCGAGCAGGAGGACCGCAGCGACCCGACTGGCCTGTGGACTGACCACACGGGCAACGAGCGTCGCAGCGATGAAGAAGAGGCCGACCGACAGCACGCCGATGTAGGCAAAGGACCCGAGGATCGCGAG
>MGON01000089.1:1038-1274 GCA_001795345.1 Chloroflexi bacterium RIFCSPLOWO2_02_FULL_71_16
CCGCATCGCCACAGTGTGGCGCCGCCGCAGCCCGAGCGACCGCCGATCTAGGCTGTGCGCATGGCGACTACGGAGACGCTCGCCGCGAGCCTGTCACGGACCCGCCAGGTCACCGCTCTGCGCATCCGGGAGCGCCTGGAGCGTGGCGAGGACGGCCTTCTCGAGGCACACGCGACACGCTCGACCGCGGCGGTCCGCGACCGGGACGAGGAGCCGTCGCCGACCCGGACCGCTTT
>MGON01000089.1:1377-1567 GCA_001795345.1 Chloroflexi bacterium RIFCSPLOWO2_02_FULL_71_16
CCTGGGCCATGACATCGGCCACACGCCCTTCGGGCACATCGGCGAGGAGCTCCTCGCGCGTTTCCTGCCGGACGGCTTCCGGCACAACGAGCAGAGCGTGCGCATCGTCGAGAGGCTCGAGAAAGGCGGGAAGGGCCTCAACCTCACGGCCCAGACCCGCGACGGGATCCTCAAGCACAGCGCCCCCACG
>MGON01000089.1:1692-4997 GCA_001795345.1 Chloroflexi bacterium RIFCSPLOWO2_02_FULL_71_16
CGACGACGAGGCCATCCCGAAAGAGGTGCGCACATCGCTCGGGGCCACACGCGAAGACCGCCTCGACACGATGATCTACGACGTCATCGTGAGCTCGTTCGGGAAGCCGCTGGTCACGATGAGCGCGGAGGTCCTCGAGGCGACCAACGCCCTCCGCAAGTTCATGTTCGACAGCGTGTACCTCTCGGGCGCGGCCAAGACCGAGGACGCCAAGGCGCAGGGCATGCTCTGGTCGCTGCTCCAGCATTTCGAGGCGCACCCCGAGCTCATGCCCTCGGAGCACCAGCGCATCGCCGAGCGCGACGGGACGAAGCGCGCGGTGGCCGACTACATCGCCGGGATGACCGACGGGTATGCGCTCAACATGTACGAGGAGCTGTTCGTCCCGGCCGCATGGAGCCGTCGATAGGTCCGGGCGTGCGGCCGCGCGGTGAGGTGGGTTAGGGATGCCGGGCGACTTCGACCTCGTCAAGGAGCGCATCGATCTCGTCCAGCTGATCGGCGAGAAGATCGCGCTGAAGCGCGCGGGCCGCACCTACAAGGGCCTCTGCCCGTTCCACGCGGAGAAGACACCATCCTTCACGGTCGATCCGGAGCGCCGCACGTACAAGTGCTTCGGGTGCGGCGTCTTTGGGGATGCCTTCACCTGGCTCGAGAAGCAGGACGGGCTCGACGCCGGCGAGGCGCTGCGCGTCCTCGCGGACCGCGCCGGCGTCCAGCTGACGCGCCGCACGCCCGAGGTGCGCGAGCACGAGAAGAAGCTGCTCGCCGCGAACGACACCGCGCTGTTCTACTTCCGCCAGGCGCTGCGCGGCACGACCGCGGGGAAGGCCGCCGCGGAGTACCTGGTGCAGCGGGGGATCGAGCCCGCGACCGTCGAGCGCTTCGGGCTGGGGTACGCGCCCGACATCCGCGACGGCCTGCTCCTTTACCTGCGGAAGAAGGGCTTCACGGACCAGGAGGCGATCGCCGCCGGCCTCGTCATCGAGCACGAGCGCGGGCTCTTCGACCGCTTCCGCGACCGGCTCATGGTGCCGATCCGCGACTCCAAGGGCCGCACCGTGGCCTTCGCGGGTCGAGCCATGCGCGCGGGCCAGCCGGCGAAATACATCAACTCGCCGCGAACGGACCTGTTCGACAAGAGCGCGACCCTCTTCGCGCTCGACGTCGCGAAGACGCAGATGCGCCGGAGCAGCGAGGCGGTCATCGTCGAGGGCCAGCTCGACGCCGTCTCCTGCCACCAGGCGGGGCTGGACAACGTGGTCGCGTCCATGGGGACCGCCCTCACCGTGCAGCAGTACCAGATGCTCAACGACATGCGGCTCGACCGGGAGCAGGGGGCGAACGCCCGGGCCATCGTGGCCTTCGACGGCGACGCCCCGGGCACGGCATCGGCCGAGAAGCGTGGCCGCGAGCTGCTGCGCGTCATCTACAGCGCGCCGGACCGGGCGGGGCGGGGGGAGCTGGGCCGGCGCGAGCGCCTGCCGGTCCACGTCGCCGTCCTGCCCGAGGGCAAGGACCCCGACGACCTGGCGCGCTCGGATCCGCCGGGGTTGCGCGCGCTGCTGAAGGAGGCGAGGCCCGTCCTCGAGTTCCTGATCGAGCAGGTCCGCCGGCGGTCCGACCTAGCGAACCCGGACGGGCGGCGGCGCTTCCTCGCCGAGACGCTCCCACTACTGGCCGACGAGACCGACCCGCTCACCCGTGACCTCTACTTGGGCACGCTCTCGCGCCTGACCGGGGCCGGCGAGGAGACGCTCCGTCAGGAGCTCGCGGGCGCCCGGCGGCCGCGGGGAATGGAGCGTCCGCCCGCCCCGTTCTCACAGGGGCCGGGGCCCGCCCGGCCCGTCGAGAACGGCCAGCGGGCCGCTCCGTCCGGCCAGCCGGAGCTGGAGAGGTACCTGATGGCACAATTGGTCCAGTTCCCGGAGGAAGCAGGCCGCTTCGAGCTCGATCCTGAGGACCTCACCGATCCCGATCTGCGAGCCATCTTCGAGCTGCTTCGCGCTGGCGAGCGACCCGGCCCTCGCTACCCGGCACAGCTGGCTGCCGTTGCCGCAGCCCTGGGCGCTTCGGCGCCCCAGCCGTCGGACGAGGACCAGGCCGTCAGGGCGATCGAGATGGCCGCGCAGCGGCTTCGGGATCGGAACTTGCGGCAGCGGATCGAGGAGAAGCGAGCCGCGCGGGCACGGGGCGACGGTGACATCGGCGGCCTGGACGCGGAGATAGACCGGCTGACCGACGAGCTCACGCGCCTCATGCACGCGCGCGAGCGCGACACGGCGCCGGGGAGACCGGCGCCAGAAGACGAGGACGAATGAAAGCGACTCTCAAGGAAAGAGCTCGAGCCGCGGTGGCCGCCAAGGCGGCGGCGCCGCCGGGCAAGCCCGCCGGCTCCGCGATCCATCCCGAGCACAAGGACGCGGCCGATCGGCTCCTGGCGAAGGGGAAGCAGCAGGGCTACCTGACCCAGGACGAGATCGCCCGCGCGCTCCCGGACGCCGACGCGGCCGAGATCGAAGAGGTCCTGGTCTCTCTCGACGACAACAACGTCGAGATCCTCGAGGCCGAGCGCGGCCCGACGTGGTCGCAGGTCAAGGAGGAAGAGGACGAGACCGAGGAGATGCAGCGCGAGGACGCCATCTCGACCGTCCTCGCGAGCGACCTCATCAGCGTCGACGACCCCGTCCGCATGTACCTCAAGGAGATCGGCAAGGTCCCGCTCCTCAACGCTGAAGAGGAGGTGAACCTGGCCAAGTCGATCGAGCTCGGCGAGCAGGCGCTCGAGTCGCCCTCGCTCGCGGCGATCCACCTCTACGAGCTCGGCGTCGAGGTCAAGAAGCGCATGGCGCTCGGCCGGCCGAAGGACATCGTCGACGAGGCCACGCGGTTCACGCTGAAGGCGCTCCGCTTCACCCTCGACGACGCGGAGGGCGAGAAGGAGCTCAAGAAGCTCACGAACCGCCTGTTGCGGCTGCGCGACCCCCTGAACGCCGAGGCGAACAGCAAGGAGATCTCGAACGAGGCACGCGTGCTCATCGAGGAGATCGTCCTGATCATCGACAACGCCAAGCGCGATCCGCACCGCCTCGCTTTCCGCCTGCTGCCCGCGTACTCAAAGGTGCACGGTGCGGCCGAGGGCGCGGACCAGCTCATCGCCCTCGTCGCTCTCGGCGTCGAGATCCGCACGCACCTGGTCAAGGCACTGGACCAGATGGTCCAGTCGGACACCGACGAGCAGCGCGCGCTGCGCCGTCTCGCCGACGAGCTCATCCAGAAGGGCGACGACGCCCGGCACAACCTGA
>MGON01000089.1:5006-5818 GCA_001795345.1 Chloroflexi bacterium RIFCSPLOWO2_02_FULL_71_16
ACCTGCGCCTCGTCGTGTCCATCGCCAAGAAGTACATCGGCCGCGGCATGGGCTTCCTCGACCTCATCCAGGAGGGGAACATCGGCCTCATCCGCGCGGTCGAGAAGTTCGACTACCGCAAGGGCTACAAGTTCTCGACCTACGCGACGTGGTGGATTCGCCAGGCGATCACGCGCGCCATCGCCGACCAGGCGCGGACCATCCGCATCCCGGTCCACATGGTCGAGACGATCAACAAGCTCATCCGCGTGTCCCGCAGCCTCCTTCAGGAGCTCGGCCGCGAGCCGACCGCGGAGGAGATCGCCGAGCGCATGCTCATCACCCCGGACAAGGTCCGCGAGATCGTGAAGGTCTCGCAGGAGCCCGTCTCGCTAGAGACGCCGATCGGTGAGGAGGAGGACTCCCACCTCGGCGACTTCATCCCCGACAACCAGGCCCTGGCACCCAGCGACGCGGCCTCGCACAAGCTCCTCAAGGAGCAGGTCGAGTCGGTGCTGGAAGGGTTGACGCAGCGCGAGCGGCGCGTGCTGCAGCTGCGGTTCGGCCTCGAGGACGGCCGCACGCGGACGCTCGAGGAGGTCGGCCGCGAGTTCAACGTCACACGCGAGCGCATCCGGCAGATCGAGGCCAAGGCGCTGCGCAAGCTGCGCCACCCGAGCCGCAGCCGGAAGCTCAAGGACTACCTGGAGTAAGTGCTTCGCACATACAGCACGTCCTCGCTCGGCCATGCCCGCAAGCGGCATGGCTCTCGCTCGTAGCGCTGTGAAAGAGGTCGACCAAGGCGAGCTGGAGCGGCTCGACAGCGCGCTCCG